>CAMVCQ010000033.1 GCA_947166015.1 uncultured Lachnospiraceae bacterium | reverse complement strand
GATCTCGTCCTCGGATAGGTTTTTGGCAAATGCTCTCGCGCCGAAGCTTTTCGCTCCGGTGTATATCGCATCAGCACCCATATATGCCGCCGCATAGAGTATTTCTTCACTTCCCGCAGGAGCCAGTATCTCCGGTCTCGTAGTTTTGATCTCGCTCATTTGTCCATTTTTTTATCGTTTAATTCTTCTGCTAAAATGTTGTCATTTACCCGATATTATACCAAACCCCTGCACATACGCACAGGGGCTTGAAATAATTATTTTTTTTGTCTCAAAGTAGTTTCAAGTTCTACAATTCGTTTTTCGGCATTTATCAGTTTTTTGTTCAGATCGGATATCTCTTTTTCTTTTTCCGTAAGCTGTTCTTCTCTTGAGATGATCTCGTGCTTCAGATCCAGAACAAGCTTGTCTTTCAACTCCCTGTCGCTTTTGATATCCTCCGCGTGAGCTATTTCCTTGAAATAGTCATCGGTGATATTTATCGCGAGCAATGTGTTTCGCAGGTCGAGGTCCAAATGTCTGTAATCCTCATTTTTCTTGAGCTCGGCCACCTTTCTGTTGATATACCCCGCGACCTTCTGCATATACTCATCGCTCTCAAATCCCGCGATAGTGTAGGTTTTCCCGTCAATCAGGACATCCGTCAAAGTTTGATCTTTCATAATCATTCCTCCCTTGTGCCCGAAAGCACTATACCATAATAACACATTTTTCAAGGGATTTCCATAACAATTTGCAAAAAAAGTAAAAATGTCCCGACAGAATCTCTTTCTCCGTCAAAGTCCCAGATATCCATAGGCTTTCTCGGTGACAACTCGTCCCCTCGGAGTCCTTGCAACAAGTCCTTTTTGTATCAGGAAAGGCTCGTACACATCCTCGATCGTATCTCTGTCCTCTCCGATGCTTACCGCGATCGCATCAAGTCCGACCGGGCCTCCGGAGTAATTATCTATCATCGACTGAAGTATGGTTCTGTCAATCCTGTCAAGTCCAAGCCTGTCTACATCAAGTATATCAAGAGCCTTTGCTGCGACCTCTCCGGTTATTTTTCCGTCAAATCTGACCTCGGCGAAGTCTCGGACGCGCTTCAGAAGCCTGTTTGCGAGTCTCGGGGTACCTCTTGATCTCCTCGCTATCTCCGCAGCTCCCATATCATCGATACTGACCTTCAGAACCTTTGCGGATCGTTTGACTATCTCATTTAATTCAGATTCATCATAAAACTCAAGTCTGTGGATCACACCAAACCTGTCTCTGAGCGGCGCAGTGAGCATGCCGGCACGGGTGGTCGCTCCGATAAGCGTGAAATGCGGCAGATCGAGCCTCACGCTCCTTGCCGACGGGCCTTTGCCGATAACTATATCGATCCCGAAATCCTCCATCGCAGGATACATCACCTCCTCGACCTGACGGTTGAGCCTGTGTATCTCATCGACGAAAAGTATGTCGCCTTCGTTTAGATTGTTTAGTATAGCAGCCATGTCCCCCGGCTTCTCTATGGCAGGACCCGAGGTTATCTTGATACCCACATCCATTTCATTGGCTATGATACAGGCAAGCGTAGTTTTTCCAAGCCCCGGAGGTCCGTACAAAAGCACATGATCGAGTGCTTCTTTTCTCGACTTCGCAGCCTCTATATAGACAGAAAGAGTCTCCTTCGCCTTTGTCTGACCGATGTACTCGGAAAGAAGCTTCGGGCGAAGCGTCGTCTCGATCTTGTTGTCCTCTTCTATAAACTCTGTTGATATGATCCTTTTTTCCATAAACCATCCTTCATTCTGTGGTTTTGTTCACCATACATGCTCAACCGCGCAAAAGCTGTCAAATGCTTTTGAGAGCAAGCTTCAATATCTCATCGACACTCATTCCGCTCGTATCACCGACAGCTCGTACTGCCCTCATCGAATCAGTAGATGAGTACCCCAGAGCAACAAGCGCAGCTATCGCATCTTTCGCCTCGTCGGTCGAAGCGCTTCCCGGCGCGCCCACACTGCCCGCATCAGGCTCCGTATCCAAAAAGTCATCGGCGTCGCATTTGTCACGGAGATCAAGGATGACTTTCTCAGCAGTTTTTTTGCCTATACCCGGTGCTTTGGATATAGTTTTTGCATCGCCCGAAAGTATCGCAAACCTGAGTGAATCGACGTCCATCACCGAAAGTATACCAAGCGCACCCTTCGGCCCGATACCACTCACCGTGATGAGCAATTTGAACATCGAGAGCTCGTCAGCGGTCAAAAAGCCAAAAAGCGACATTTGATCCTCTCTCACATGCAGATATGTATGGAGCTTCACATCGCTTCCCGCCGCAGGCATCCGGTCAAGGACACTCCCCGGCACGAAAATCTCAAAACCGATGCCGTTGTTCTCAACTATTATCCGGTCCTCGTATTTGTAAGCGAGCTCGCCTTTTATATAACCGATCATCGTTTTTCCTTCCATTAGTTATATTCAGTCCGTTTTTTGTCTACCATCAAACAGCTAAAAATGCTCCGACAAAAACAACCCCATCAAACCAGCGAATCAAAAACATGCAGGAAAAATTGAGCTATTTTTCTGCGTTTCGGTCTGGCTTGCCATTCTTCATATGTGATCTCGTGACTTATTTCAAATGTTTCATTGAAATCCTTTAACAATGCATCGTGTATCTCTTTTTCATAGATCCAGATACTGTTTTCATAATGCAGATAAAAGCTTCTGTAGTCAACATTTACCGTTCCTATCATCACGGAATGATCATTTAAAACAGTTTTTGAGTGGATAAATCCCGGTGTGTACTCGTATATTCTGACGCCGTTTTTCAAAAGCTGACCATAGTTGTACTCGGTCATTGTTTTTACTCTTTTTTTGTCCGGGATATTGGGCGTGATTATACGAACATCAACACCTCTTTTTACCGCCTCGATAAGTGTGTTTATAAGTATATCCTCAGGCATCAGATAAGGCGTCATTATATAAACCTTGTCGTTTGCATACTGCGCCATCTGCCTGTATGTATTTCCGATGAAGCTGCTTGTCCCGAGCGCCGGACCGTCACGGAGCACATGACAGTAGGTATCTGTTTCGGGGGATTTTTTCACGCTTTTGTATTTTTCAACATCTATCGTTTGATCCGGATTGCATGCCGCCCACATCTCAAGGAAAGCGATCGTCATCCCCCAGACCGCATCTCCCTGTATCCTGATGCCGGCATCCTTCCACACGCCGAATCTCTCAACCAGATTTGCATACTCATCGGCGATGTTAAACCCGCCTGTATAGGCATACTCGCCATCGATAACAACGATCTTTTGGTGCGTCCTGAAATTCATATAGAGCTTGCTCACATATTTGCCGATCGGGTTAAACACGGCAACCTCAACGCCAAGCGCCCTAAGCGATGACGCAAAGCTGGTCTTCGTCCTTGTAAGCGCCCCAAAATCATCATATATAAACTTGACCTCGACGCCCTGCTCAACCTTTTTTTTCAGGATTTCCTGAAGCTTATCCCAGAGCGCGCCCTCGGCAACAATGAAAAACTCAAGAAAAATAAACCGCTCGGCCTTCTCAAGCTTTTCAAAAATGTCCTCCAGGACAAGCTCGCCCATCTCATAGTATTTTGCCGAATTGTTTTTGTACAGAGGCGCACCCTCGGCCTCCATGTAGCCTGAAATGTACCTTGATACGGGATGTGCCGCCTTGAACTTCGCAGAAATCTCGGGATGAAACTCGAGATTCTCATCGATCAGTTTGAACTTGCTTTCTATCCTTCTGTTTAGCTTGTTGGATTTACCGACTCTGCCGAACATCAAAAACATGATGATCCCCGCGATTGGCAGGACAACTATGATGCAAAGCCATCCGAATTTATATGAGATATTTCGATTGTCATTTGTCAAAAGAAGTATGGCGAGTATGGCGCCGCCCTCCATCAACACGAAAAATAACCCGGAAAACTGACCGAGCAGAAACGGAACTGCGATGATCACGACAAACTGTACAGTCACCAAAAGCGCAACTACGCATGCACGAATAAAGCCGCTAAGCGAGCTCTCGACCCTGCCGTTAAGCCCGGAAAACGGTCTGCTTTTCCTGTTCCTTTTGTGTTCTTTTGCTGCTCCCTCTGTCACTGCTTCCACTTTGCTACACTCTTTCCTTTTATTTTGACGTGAACATACGGATATATAGTACCATATCTTGATTAAAAATGCAACAAAAAAGCTAAATATTGACTTGAATCAGTAGTTTTTCTCTTCATTTTTTGCTATACACCATATCCCGTCGCCGTCGCGGTAGTATAAATATATGATCCTCTCGCGCTGGAAAACTATGATTTTGCACTCATAAACTCTCGTACTTTGCGAAACAAAAAGACCATCCGGAGAGAACAAGTCCTTTTCCTTCGGAACGATCCTGAAATTCTGTATCTTGTATTCCTGGCACACCCCGTCATCATCTGTCAGCCTGATCTTGATCGGTATGATCTCTCCGTCTTTCGTGTGCTGACAGATGGCATCAATCGGTACTTTTTGCTTCATCCGTCATCACCTCCTGCCTGTGATGTCATTATAGAACATTTGTTCGATTTTGTCAAGTATTTATGAAAACTGTTGAAAAACTGCTGTTTGTGTGGTACTATTTTCTCTTGTAGAGGAGGAAGTCATGGAAAAATCTGTTTCAAAAAATCCGGGTACCAAAAAAAATGTACCGAATCTGTATGTCTGGATCATAGAAAACATCAGCAAATGCCGTGTCACTATCCACGCCGGACACGTTACATTTTTCATGCTTGTTTCCTTCTTTCCTTTTGTAATGTTTTTGCTGACTATACTCAACTTATCAAAAGTGATCGACCTGCACGCCGTCAGAGACCAGCTTGCCGCATTAAACGCGGGCTTCATAATCAAAACGATCATCGGCTGGATCGACGATATCCTCTCATCAAACGGCGGGATCATATCTGTGGCGACATTTTTGGTGCTTATCTGGTCCGGTTCAAAAGGCTTTGACGGCCTCGCGCAAGGGCTTGACAGCATATACGGTGCAAGGGGCAAACGCGGTTACGCCAAACGCAGATTGTTTTCGATGATCCACCTTGTAAGCTTTGTGATGATGATCATCGTGACATTGTTTTTGGTCGTATTTGGTTCTCTGATTATACACTGGCTTGCCGAAGAGCTGCCTTATCTAAAAGGTGTTCGTTTGCTGATCTCACTTATCAGGTACCTTTTGATAGCATTTATGTTTTTGTCGTTTTTTGTATTGGTTTTTCGATTCATACCATACACTCCGACAGAGACTATAGCGGAGAAAAAAGCCAGAAGAAAGAAAAACAAAGCGCTTCCCAAGGGCAAAAAGATAAAAAGGCCGTTGGAAAGAACACTGAAAAAAGAGCTCCCCGGAGCGCTTGTCACATCCGTCACCTGGATCATTTTTTCAAGATTATACGGTATATATATGTCCTATCAGCTGGAGCACGCATCCATATACGGAAGCCTCACGGCATTTTTCCTGACGCTTCTGTGGCTCTACTACAGTATGCTTTTCATCTTCGTCGGAGGACTGTTTAATTATTATTCCTATGTCACCGGCGATCAGTCGATACGACATATACTAAAAGACCTCCCCGGACTTGTCGTATGGATCAAAAACAAAATAAATGATACATTTAAATCCAAAAAAAATGATGCAGCTTAAGAATTAATTGAATTTAAGGATACACAGACCTATGAAAACATTTACGCAGTCAATACCATCAGATGATCCCGAGATCAAAAACTCTCTTGCAGTCCTTGAGAGTCTTTTTGATATCCCATGCGAAAAAATCTGCGTATTTGATATAGAAACAACAGGCTTATCCGCAAAGGTGTCAAATGTTTACCTGATCGGACTTATGATCATATCAAAAACCGAGATCAAAAGCATCCAGCTTTTCGCCGATGACTATACGAGTGAACAGACTTTACTTGAGGAATTCGACGCAATCCTCGCTGATATGGATGCCGTACTTCATTTCAACGGAACAACATTTGATATCCCATACCTCGAGGAAAAATACAAAAAATACAATCTTGCATCACCTTTTATAGACCTTGAAAGCATAGATCTGTACAAGCTAGTCGGCAAAAAACGCCATATATTTCCAACTGAAAACCTAAAGCTTGTCTCAGTTGAAAAGCTTGTAGGATACGACAGAGGCGACGATAGCGACGGTGGCGAGTGCATCCGCATCTATACGGAATATATGACAAAAAAATACGCCGGCGACGAGGCCGGTTCAAAAGAATGTATGGAGATCGTACTAAAGCATAACCATGATGACATCATAGGTACTTTGCTGGCATGCCAGGCACTTGCGTTTGTTTCGCCTGTTTTTGATGACATTTCTATTGATAAAAACGACGATACTCTCACACTGATCGCGAAACTTACAAACGGGATACACTTCCCTGCAAGCTTTGCTTATAATTACTCTTTTGAAAAAAGCAAAAAGAAAAAATCAAAAAATTCACACAGCAGACTGCTTGATCCGGGATTTATCACCTCGTCATCTGATTACAGCTCCGACAAAGTGATCGCGCATATGAAATCACTTGGATACGAGGATAACTATACCATAGTGCTGTTTTGCAATGAATTTGCCTACATAGTATGCCCGATCATAACTGATGAAAAATACTTTTTCTATGACGATCACAAGGAGTACTTCTACCTTCCTGATGAGGACAAAGCCATCCACAAAAGCGTTGGGATCTATGTCGATCCCGCTCACAGAAAAAAAGCGACTGCCGCAAACTGCTACACCCGCAAGCAGGGACAGTTTATACAGGTACCGCTAACCCTCTCGTTTTCTGATGTTTTCTATGACAAAGAAAAAAAAGACAGCGGCAAATATCTACTCACCGACTCACTTTCTGATGAAAGTTCCTCCGGTTTATCAGATATTACCGCCGAAATAATTCGCGAATTTACTCTTCCTTAACTATATCATTCTCCTGCTGTCTGAATGATCTCTTTCTTGTTGTAGCTTCCACAGTTTTTGCATACACGATGAGGAACCATCAACGCTCCGCACTTACTGCACTTAGCAAGAGTCGCAGAAGACATCTTCCAGTTAGCCCTTCTCTTATCTCTGCGGGCCTTGGATGATTTATTCTTAGGACATATACTCATTTCGGTTACACCTCCTTATATCCTTATATCTCATAAGCAATCATGCGTTGCTCTTTTCAGAGCTCACTTGACCTATTATATAGTTTGAACCGCTATTTGTCAAGCAGTTTCTAAAAAATGTTTCAAAAATGCTGTAACAGAGTTGTTTTTTTATTTACTCTTCAATGTGATCTTTACAACCCTCTTCTGTAGTTTTGACTTATTATAGCTTTTATTTCCCGCAGCCTGGGCACTTACAGTCACTTTATATGTGCCAATCTTTGTGCTGTTGTAGACCGTTATCTTTCCAGTGTTTTTGTCGACTTTGAAATGACCTGCATCCTTGTCTACAGACACTTTTTTGAAGGTGATCTTGCCTTGCCCTTTGTTTTTGATTTTTATACCGGGAACTTTTACACTATCGCTGGTTTTGTTTGTTTTTGCATTAACCTTGCACTTGGCAGTTATTTTCGCGTTAGCTGTTTTAAGAGTATTATCTCCCTTTGAAACCTTATATTGTATTATCTTTTTTCCTGCGTAATCGCCTATGCCGGTCACAACAATTTCGTATGTCTTGACTTTCTTTACCTTTACATCCGGGGCTATATAATCAGTCCCCGGAATTAACGTTTTCCCGTACAAAACAACACTTGTAACCTTTATCTTATGGTTTTTTCCATCATATTTACACGATTTCGGATTCAGGTTAAACTTTGCATCGAGAATACTTACTTTCCACTGCGCGTACAAATATAGATTGCTATTCAGATTCAACAACTGACCTTCCTTGTAGGAAGTACCGGTACCATCTCGCTGCGTGTTCCAGCTGACAAATGCATATCCTTTTTTCTTGAAATCACAATAATCAACACGGACCGGACTTCCTTTTTTGACTTTTTCGGGATCCATACTACCTGTTCCGCCGTTTGAATTGTATGTAATGGTGCAGTATTGCTCCACCGGCGGTGCGGTTATGGTTACGGGGATATATATATTACAACCTTCGATACCGCCAGGTAAACCATAAGGCACATCCACTTTTGTTCCATTCAAATACAATTCAGGAAGTGAGAATCTCTCGAAACTATATCCAATGTTTGGAAAAAGGTAAACCTGAACATAGTACGTTCCTGCTTGTATCGTACCGGTCATAGGTTCAGGCTGAGTCTGATCGGTCGGCAGTGTGTCATACCAAAGCTTTTCATTTATAGTATAGTTCGCATTTTCTTCAAGTGAAACATCCGGTTTTGGTTGTTGTACAGATTCTCCCTGATCATCATCCTCGATTGAAATCGTCGTTCCAATTGATGGTTTTGTGAGCTCTAGGTTTACTGTTTTGATATAGGTTATAGCCTTCATGTAACGTATGCGCCCGTAGCTTGCCGGGGTTGTACTGGTATTTGCATTAATAATCATGTTGTCGTCTGGAAGCTCATCCACGCTTAAATCACTTCCATACAATACGACATCATCTCCAAGCGTAAGGGTACCGCTATCATTTGTCCCTTCGGAATTAAGGGTTCCTCTTCCTATTCCTTCAGCATTTCCACCAGCATTTACAGTACCTGCACTGGCAGCAACTATACCTCTGTTGATAGTAATGTTTCCACCATTGCCTTCAATTCCGCCACCAATTCCT
Organism: uncultured Lachnospiraceae bacterium; assembly: GCA_947166015.1. GTDB lineage: Bacteria > Bacillota > Clostridia > Lachnospirales > Lachnospiraceae > Eubacterium_F. The sequence goes on along the minus strand of CAMVCQ010000033.1, from coordinate 11,224 downwards.
GCTCCATTAGAATATACTGTGTCAGAGCCAGACGAGGTCGCAGTACAAGTCGCTTCAATATTTCCTCCGTTTATAGTAATGGTTCCGCCATCTCTGCTTTGTCCTCCACCAATTCCCGCTCCGTTAGAACAATAGTCTGATTTAGAGAGCGCATTAATCTCGCCTCCGTTTATAGTAATGGTTCCACCACCTCCGCTGTTTCCGCCACCAATCGCAGCTCCGTTATTAATCGTTGTGCCATTCGATGTTGCTTCCACTGTTCCGACATTAATGGTTATGGTTCCGCCATCTCCGTTATCTCCGCCACCAATCGCAGCTCCGTTATTAATCGTTGTGCCCTTCGTTGTTGCTTCCACTATTCCGCCATTGATAGTTATCTTACCACAGTTTTTTTGATTTTCTGATAGCCCTTGCTGCCCTGTACCACCAATCGCAGCATTGGGATTATCATAATCATTATACTCAGATTTGGCGATCAACTTCCCGGTCCCATCCGTCTGACCGTAGATGGTAAGTGAATTATTAGAACCATTATTCTGATCAGTGTCATCATCATATACTGTGATACCGCTTTCCGCAGTCAAGATTCTTTCGTCGCAAAGAATAATGTTTACGTTCCCGAAAACAGTGATGCGACCAGTTATGTTTAAACTATCGTTAACTGCATACCAGGTAGTTTGATTGGTTGATCCCCAGGTTGTATCAGAGCTCGACAAACCCTGACAAACCTGATGGGCATTCGATGTTTCCCCCGTTGTTGGATCAAATGAAACATATGAGGTTTCCTCTTCATCCGCCCGCATCGGCATCACCGGTAGCAAAGCAACTATCATAACGACACTTAATAGTATTCCAATTACTCTCTTCATACTTTCAATTTTTTCCTTCCATTACGAACATCTGCTTTCAAATACTATCACATCAGCTATGATTCGAAGGTGAACAAAACATTTATCCGGCTATATCACAGCAAGCACTATATCTATTTATCTTGAACCCCCCGTCCTACGGGCTGTCCTTGAGCACCACGACGGTATGCGATCCTTCCTTGACAAGTATGTCACCCCGTTTTAGATTCTTGTCGGATTTGACGTATTTATCACTTGTATAAACCTTGAAATCATCAAGCTTCGCAAGCTCTGATGCCATATTGCCCGTATAGAACGAATTTGCCAATGACAAAGGTGTTGTTTTATTCAGCGCATAGAAAGCCGCATTGACACATATTCGTACCAACGACGAGCAGTCAGCATTACAGGGGTTTTCTATCTTGTTTAGCTTCCACTTGACACTTTTCGCTTCGTTGAAAGCTGTATCTCTGGTATCCTGCGCATAGCCGATATTATTATTCTTGCATGCCTGTTCCATCGCTTTGGCGATGCCGTTTGCTATATCGGCGTTTTTGCACCGCACAAGCTTATTCCAGCCCTTGTCATACCATTCCCTGATATACACCTCTCTTCCGGTCTGATCGCCGTATATACTGTCATACACGGTTCCTCGTTCGTTTATGGAGGCGTGTCCTATGCTTACAGCATCAGGTCTGATCGTGACATCAGGTGCTATAGTATACTTCGGTTTAGTCGTAGCTTTCGGCGTAGCTGTTGCCTTTGGCTTTGTTGTAGCTTTTGGCGTTGCTGTTGCCTTTGGCTTTTTGGTTGGCTTCGGTGTGGCAGTCGCTTTCGGCTTTTTGGTCGGTTTTGGTGTAGCTGTTGCCTTTGGCTTTTTGGTTGGCTTCGGAGTCGGTGTTGCGACCGCTTTACTTACCGAAACCTGGCATACATAAGACTTTGAATCAACCGTTCCGATGATACTTGCTTTTCCTTTTTTCAAGCCTTTAATCGTCACCGTCTTTGACGTCTTGCTTTTTATCTTTGCATAAGATGTACCGGAAACCTCTATAGACCAAATGACATCCTTGGAGGAATTTTTCATGCTTATTTTGCCGGTTTTACCGACATTTACTGACAGCTTGCTTTTGCTGAGTTTGATAACTTTCGGCGTAGCCGTTGCCTTTGGCTTTTTGGTCACTTTTGGAGTTGCCGTTGCCTTTGGCTTTTTGGTCGCTTTTGGAGTTGCTGTTGCCTTTGGCTTTTTGGTCGCTTTTGGAGTTGCAGTAGCCTTTGCTTTTTTTGTCGTTTTCGGCGTAGCTGTAGCCTTTGCTTTTTTTGTCGTTTTCGGCGTAGCTGTAGCCTTTGCTTTTTTTGTTGCTTTTGGCGTAGCCGTAGCTTTTGTTTTGGCGTACGACGTTTTGACCGTAGGCTTTCCTCCACGCAAAATACTTACCGCATCAGTCGGCAGACATACAGATAATAGCAATGCCAGCACCAACACGAGCGCAATCCTATTTTTTTGAATACGATTCAATTCCATTTGCAACCTCCATCCTGTAAACCAATGCCAATTCTTTCTCCACACGCGGCGCTAAGCCGCCATTTTTTAAAAGAGCAGCTTTTACTGCTCTTTTAAACTCACCCAACCAGGCGAACCGTCTCTCTCGCTATCGCAAGCTCTTCATTTGTAGGTATAACGATAACCTTGACTTTTGAATCAGGTGTTGATATGACTGTTTCCTCTCCCCTGATCTTGTTTTTCTCTTCATCGATCTTGATGCCAAGATATGAAAAACGTGACATAATCTGTCCTCTGACTACGGTGTTGTTCTCACCGAGTCCCGCAGTAAACGCTATAGCATCCACACCGTCAAGCGCTGCTACATAAGCTCCGATATACTTCGCTGTTCTGTAGCTAAATACCTCAACAGCGAGCTTAGCTTTTTCATTTCCTTCGTTTGATGCGGCGTCAAGGTCTCTGAAATCACTTGACACGCCACCCGAGAGTCCGTAGACTCCTGATTCCTTGTTGAGGATCGTCATTATCTCCTCAAGTGATTTGTTCAAAGAATGTGCCAGATACTCAACGATAGTCGGATCTATATCTCCGCACCTTGTTCCCATCACGAGTCCTTCCATCGGAGTCATACCCATACTCGTATCGATCACTTTTCCGTTTTTGATAGCTGAAACGCTCGATCCGTTGCCCAGATGGCAAACGATGAGCTTGGAATTGTCAGGGTCAAGTCCAAGTGCCTCGATGGCCCTTGCAGATACAAAGCTGTGGCTGGTTCCGTGGAATCCGTACCTGCGAACCTTGTATTTTTCATAATACTCATACGGAAGCCCGTACATATACGCAACCGGCTCCATCGTCTGATGAAATGCCGTATCAAACACACCTACATTCGGAACTCCCGGAAGCATTTCCTGACAAGCTCTCACGCCGATCAGGTTCGCCGGGTTGTGAAGTGGAGCAAGAGGGCTGACCTCCTCTACTCCTTTTATGACCTCGTCATCGATAACGACCGACTCTGTGAACTTCTCACCGCCGTGCACAAGTCTGTGTCCGATCGCATCGATCTCTTTGAGTTCTTTTATCACGCCGTACTCAGGATTTGTCAGCGCCTCAACTACCATTCCGATAGCCACCTTGTGATCCGGCATGGCTTTTTCTATAACCACCTTTTTTCCTGTTGATGACGGTGTATGATTAAGTCTTCCGTCTATCCCTATTCTCTCGCAAAGTCCTACTGCTAACGGTTCCTCTGTGGTTGAATCGATAAGCTGATACTTAAGTGATGAGCTACCACAGTTAATAACAAGAATTTTCATTTTTTATTTTCTCCTATCTCAAATAATATCGTTTTTTATGAACGCATCCTCTTCAAGCTCCAGTACTTCCTTTTGCGGAGTCTCAGGTTCAAGTCTCTCCGCAGACTTCGAAGCCTTTTCTACAGCTGTGGTATCCTGTGCTTGCGGCGCTTGGGGTTTTCCAAGTGAAGCAGCAAGCTCGTTGATATTGCCATCGATGATATTCAGTGAATTTTTCAACGCTTCCTCGTATGTTGCGTGTGCGGCAACAGCATTTGAAAGTCCGCTGTTGATATGCCTTTTTGCATCCTGCAAAAGGTCGTTCGTGTATACGAGCGCACCCCTTCTCATCTCATCGCTGTCTTTGGAAGCCTGCTCCATAAGCTGATTTGCTTCTTCGGTCGCCTGTCGCATGATCTCCTCTGCACGCGTATAAGCTGCCTGCATGATCTCACTTTCGTCGAGCAGCTGGTCTGTCTTGGCCTGCGCCTGCGAAACCATATTTTCAGCTCTCTGATGAGCCTCGTTGATGATATTGTCACGATTTGTGATAACCTTCTGATACCTTCTGATCTCGTCCGGAACACTGAGTCTGAGCTCCTCGAGCAGATCCAAAAGCTCATCCCTGTCTACTACGATCCTGTTTGGATAGAGCTTCGAAGGCTTGCAGCCCTCAAGGTAAGAGTAGATATCCTCAATAGTTTGTTCGATTTTTGATGCGTTCATTTTTTCCTCCCTAAAAATATATGCTTATTGGTTTTGTATTCTTTTATCCTGATCACTTCAAGCTCGTCGTTTATATCCGGCTCTCTGTCAAGCGCGGTCTCAAGGATGATCAGCGGATCATCACCAATGAGATCTCCGCCTACAAGCCCCGACAGTATATCTTCCTCGTATCCTGCCTCATACGGCGGATCGGCAAAAATGATATCAAAGCGTTTTCCATTTGCGGACAACGCCGACAAAGCTCTTTTGAAATCATATGGAATCAGATTCGCTTTTTCAGAAAAATGAGTTTTTTTCAGATTCTCCCGGATGCAGGCGATCGCTTCTTTTGACGATTCGACAAACGAAGCACTTTTCGCACCTCTGCTCAGAGCTTCTATACCTATCCCACCACTGCCCGCAAACAGATCCAAAAACTCGCAACCCTGTATATCGTTTTGGATAATGTTGAACAGAGTTTCTTTGATCCTGTCCGTAGTCGGTCTGGTGGCATTTCCTTTCGGAGTCACAAGCGGCATACGCCTTGCACTCCCCGCAATTACTCTCATTTTCCGTCACCTCTATTATTTTACTAAATTTTTAATGATTTTTCAACCCTTTGTGAAAAATAGTATAGTTGTTCTACCATTGTAGACTATAGTGTTATCTCGCCCATATAATATCTCATTTTTTCCCGTAATCTCGGGTGTTTGTCAAGCATTATCCTTAGTTCCGTCTCATCTATGCTTTTTGCGACCTCGCTCGCCTGAGAAAGAATTTTTGAATCCTCATATATGTCTGCCAACAAAAATATTTTTTCTCCGCTTTGGATAGTGCCGAACAGATCCCCCTGTCCGCGGAGCTTCAGATCCTCCTGTGAGACCAAAAATCCATCGTTTGACCTCTCCAGTATCTGTAGTCTTTCCTTCGCTTTTTTTGATTCTGTTCCCATCATAAAAATGCAGTACGACTGCTTGTCGCCCCTTCCGACTCTGCCTCTGAGCTGGTGCAGGGTCGCAAGCCCGAATCTCTCCGCATTTTCAATAATGATCGTTGTCGCATTTGCTACATCTATACCGACTTCTATCACTGTAGTAGAGACGAGTATATCGGTTTGTCCGGCGGAGAATTTTTCCATGATCTCATCTTTTTCTTTTGCGGACATTTTTCCGGTCAGCGAATCGATCCGTATCCCCTCGGGCAGGGAGGATCTCAGTTTCTCACTGTAGATTGTGACATTTTCAAGCTCTGATTCCTCGCTCTCATCTATCATCGGACAGATGATGTAGACCTGCTCTCCGTCCGCAACTCTTTTTTCGATGAATTTGTAAGCATTCGGGCGGTACTGCGTGTTTACCAGGGCATTTTTCACGGGAAGCCTGTTGGCCGGCTTTTCGTCTATGACAGACAGGTCCATATCTCCATACAGTATCAGCGCGAGCGTCCTCGGGATAGGTGTCGCGCTCATCGCAAGTATGTGAGGTTTTTCGCCTTTACCCGCAAATGTTTCCCGTTGCCTGACGCCGAATCGGTGCTGCTCGTCCGTCACCACAAGCGCAAGCCTCGCAAAGCTCACATCATCCTGAAGCACAGCCTGTGTCCCCACGACTATATCACACTCTCCGGATGATATCTGTTCTTTTGCCTCTTTTTTTTGCTTTGCAGTCATCGAACCGGTCAAAAGGACGATATTTAGGTCTTCGGTCAGGTCGGTGAAGTTTTTGAAATGCTGTCTTGCGAGCACCTCGGTCGGCACCATCACAGCACCCTGATATCCGTTTTTTACCACCTGAAGGAGCGCCGCAAGTGCTACAACTGTTTTTCCGGAGCCGACATCTCCCTGCAGAAGCCTGCTCATCACGAACGGTGTTTCCATATCGGATACTATGTCATCATACGCTTTTTTTTGTGCTTTTGTGAGTTCAAAAGGTAATCCGGCAAGCCATTTTTCCACATCGGGATGCGGACTTATCACATATCTGCTCTCGGGCTTTGCCCCTGATTTTATAAGCTTAAGTGAGAGTAAATACAACAAAAGCTCATCAAAAACCAGCCTTTTTCGGCTTTCGATGAGTGTCTGTCTATCCTTCGGGAAATGAATTCCTTTCAAAGAGGACGCGTACCCCGAAAGGTCGTACTTCTTTCTGATCTCTGCCGGCAGGTACTCTTTCGGCGTTTCGATCCCGTCAAGTGCAAGCCCGACGGCTTTTGTGACGGCATTGTTTGTAAGTCCTTTTGTGAGTCCGTAGATAGGTTTTAGCTTACCTGAGATATTGTAGAATTCTGTTTTTGTGTATATCTTGGGCTGCTCCATCACCAGCCTCTCACGGAAGACTTTCACCTGTCCTCTGAAGATATATGATGTTCCCATATGCAGGGTATTTTTCAAAAATGGCATGTTAAACCATGTGATATCTATAGTCTTTGGCCCGCCATCCTCAAGCTGTATCGTAAGCAAGTTCAGCCTGCCGGCTTTTTTGACCTTGGGCCTTGCCACAAGTCGTCCCTCGACAGCGGCGATATCTCCTTCTTTCAGCTCGTATATCGGCCGGATCGGCTTGATGTGATCGTAGTCCCTGGGAAAATGATTCAAAAGGTCTTCTACAGTATATATATCAAGCTTGGCATACATCTCGCACGCCTTGTCTCCGACGCCTTTTATAGCTTTTATGCTGTCGTTTCGCTCCATATCCTTTTGCTTCTCCGTTTTGATCATCACATTCATCAGAAGACGGGAAACCGTTTATCGCCAAGCAAAAGCTATCGCAAAAACAGTTTCCCGTCGCCAAACATTCTTTAATCCTGCAGACAAGCATTCTGTCCGGTTATATAAGAATTGCTTTACTATATCAGATCACATATCGGATCACATAAGCTGATTACCGCAACCCGAGCAGAATTTCGTTCCCGGCTGATATGGCTTTCCGCAAGCCGGACAGAACCCGCCTGTCTGAGGCTGCTGCGGTGGTACCTGCCGGTCAAACTGCTGAGGCGGTATCTGATTGTACTGAGGATTTGGCTGCTGGTACGGCTGCTGGAATCCTGCTCCCGGGCCGCCGTAGGCCTGCTGCTCTCTCATATCATCATTTCCTATATACTCTGCGCTTCCGAATGCAAGGATCGCAACAAATATCGGTGTAAGGAAAAAAAGACCAACGCCAAATCCACCGCTTTTTCCAAAAGCTTTTCCAAGCTTAACAACACCGATAACATTGTATATAGCAGCTATTACTGATATGATCATGGCTGCAACATAGATCAATACACCGATGAGAATCCCGATACCTCCGGTTGCAAGTCCGCTAAACAGATCAGATCTTCTGGATAATCCACGACCTACAGCAAGTCCAAAGCCCGCGCCCAAAAAGATCACTATCACTATCAGTCCTATGATGCAGAGCGCAATTGCAATAATCGTAAGTGTCAAAGTTGTTTTTGCTTTTTTCTTTCTCCAACCGATCCTGACAAGATCATACATGTTCAAAAATGGTATGATAGAATGCCATCCGGGTACTCCCGCTTTTTTGAACAATTTCCAAAAACAAATGATCGAAAACACTGCAAAAGCGATCATAAACACCGAGTACACACCCCAAAACGCTGCCATTTGGGATGAATTCATTCCGTAATCATAGTACGAATAACTGTACATATCAAACCTCCAAGTTTTATTTTTTTGTATCAGATCACGCAAAACCCTCTTTGGATCTGACCAAACTGCAAATAATTTTATATCAAAACTTAATTGCTGTCAAGTTTTTGCCATTTTGTTGTACATATTTTTCTCAATCCTCCGGAGACCATGACTCCTGAAGCTCATCTATCTGTAGAAATCCGTCTGTTTTGGCAACTATCTGATACTGATCCTCATACACTATCTCTCCGGGGGTGTTGGTATACACAAGGTAATACGGATGATTGTATCGCTCAAGAAGCCAGAGCGCAGGGCGGATCATCTTCATCATTTCATCTGAATTCTCGGTCTTGAACCAGCAGATCACGGGCTCTCTGTTTTTGCACTGCGGCGGCCAGGGGAGGTTTTCGGCGAACCAATCGTCGATCTCTTTGTACAGCTCCACATCCTCCTGATCCATCACATCATCCTGTATCAGTTGCCAGCACATACTAAAAATGCCCTTGGCGTGCATGGTATTTTTTGCAATCTCTTTTCCCTGTATCCTGACGTATTTAAACTCAAGCTTGCTCATTATTTTCCTCCTACAGCTTCACCTTGAAATCACGCTCCGCGGTACGCTTCATGTCTTTTTTCTTGATATCCTCTCTCTTGTCGTAGAGTTTTTTGCCCTTGGCAAGCGCTATCTCGACCTTGATGAGACTTCCTTTGAAGTAAACCCGAAGCGGTATCAGCGTAAATCCTTTTTCTTTTATTTTTCCGATAAGCTTCCTGATCTCTGACTTGTGCATCAGTAGTTTCCTCGGTCTGAGCGGATCTCTGTTAAAAATGTTCCCCTTCTCGTATGGGCTTACATGCATTCCGTAGAGCATAACCTCATTATTTTTGTCTATGCGTACAAATGCCTCTCCAAGGCTGCAGTGTCCCTGCCTGATAGACTTCACCTCGGTCCCGACGAGCTCGATGCCGCACTCATAGGTCTCCTCGATGAAGTAATCATGCCTGGCTTTTTTGTTATTTGCTATAATCTTTCCGGTACTCATTGTGTTCCCCTCATTTTATCTGTGTCGTCACTACTTCCTCTTTCATTCATTTAAATCGATGTGATCGATCGTTGCGTTTTGGTCATAACATCATCCTTCTCACATCAAAGCTTTTCAACCATCGAAAAATCGATATTTCTCAGCACTTTGTCCACATTTTCAACGCGAATGCGGACGCTTTGACCGAGTCTGTAGGTTTTACCTGTCCCATGACCTATGACTCTGTATTTGGACTCTTCGTAGTCATATCTGTCATCTGTCATATCCGTAAGCCTAACCATACCTTCAACAGTGTTTTCCAGAGCGACATAAATCCCCCAGGATGTAACACCGCTTATCACACCGTCAAACTCTTCACCGATAAACCGCTCCATATATGTGGCTTTTTTGTATTTTTCCACAAGTCTTTCGGCATCATCGGCTCTTCGCTCTCTCTCACTTGACTGCTTCGCGATATGCGCAAGTTTTTTTTTGTAATACTTTCTCCTCGACACATCAAGCTTTCCATGCATGTTTTCTTTGAGTATCCTGTGGATGATCAGATCGGGGTAACGCCTGATAGGCGAGGTGAAGTGAGTATAATACTTCTCTGCCAACCCAAAATGTCCGTCACAATGCGGTCTGTACTCAGCTCTTTGCATAGAACGAAGCGTGAGCGTGGTGACAAACGACTCATACGGCTCTCCCTCGATAGCTTCAAGCATCCTGCTTATCTCACCCGGATGCACCCTGTCATTGCTGACCTTCATGGTATGTCCGAAAAATGAAGTGACTCTCGCAAGGTCTTTGATCTTTTCGGAATCAGGCTTATCATGACACCTGTACACAAACGGAAGCTCCAGCCAATACGCCTCCTCCGCAACAGTTCTGTTGGCCGCAAGCATAAACTCCTCTATGATCTTTGTCGCTTCATTTCTGTCATAAGGATGGATATCGATCGGTTTTCCGCCGGCATCCAACTCGATCTTGCACTCAGGCAGGTCAAAGTCTATAGAGCCTTTGTCTTTCCTGATGCGTCTGAGCTTATGCGCGAGCTCGTTCATAAGGACATAGAATGATTCTCTTTTTTTGATCCGCTTCCTACCCTCTGTCCGGCTTATGATCTCACTGACCTTGGTATAAGTCATACGCTTGTTTACTCTGATAACCGACTCTGCTATCTCGTGTGATACCAGATGACCTTCGTCATCAAAGTTCATAATGCAGCTGAGCGTCAGCCTGTCCTCACCCTCATTAAGAGAACATATCCCGTTTGAAAGCTTTTTGGGGAGCATCGGTATAACCTTGCCTGGCAGATACACACTTGTCCCCCTCTCAAACGCTTCTTCATCAAGAGGTGTCGCTTTTTTCACATAATGAGTCACATCCGCGATATGGACTCCCAACAGATATCCATTTTTGTCTTTTGAGAGTGTTATGGCGTCATCATAGTCCTTTGTATCCTCTCCATCAATTGTTACAGTGAAGAGTTTTCGCAAGTCCAATCTGCCTTTTCTCTCTTTTTTCGATACTTTGTCGGGGATCTTTTTTAAACTTCTTTTAACTTCATCGCTAAATCCCGTTGGCAGCTCCATACCATTTATGACAGATATCAGGTCAACTCCCGGCTCATCCATATACCCAAACACCTTTGTAACGATACCTTCCGCGCTCTTTCCGGGCTTGGCATACGATGTGATCTTTACCTTGACCTTTTGTCCGTTTTTCGCGCCTGAGGTCTTTCCTTTCGGGATATAGATATCAGAAAGCTTTTGATTGTCAGGGATGACAAATGTAAACTTCGAGCTTTTGTCAAATGTCCCGACGAGCGTTGTCGTATTCCTGATGATGACCTTCTCTATCTCGCCCTCGTAGGCTTTGTTCTTTTTTTTGTTTTTTGTAAGCACCACTCTCACGGTATCGCCATCCATAGCTCCCGCCTGCCTTCTCTCAGGCACAAAAATGTCATCGTCGAGTTCGTCGACTCTCACGAATCCAAATCCTTTGGTGGTCGCCATGAAACTTCCCGTGTAGGTGCGCTTGGTTTTGTTTTCCATTGTTTTTCCTTTATTGTTATAAATCTATTTTTTTATAATACCTGATTATATTTTGATTAACTATACATAAACTATTATCTTATCAAAGTAACTAATTTCGATTTTAGGTTAACTGCTTTTGTACGAGGAAACTCGCGCTCCGCCGGTATGCGACGAGAT
>CAMVCQ010000032.1 GCA_947166015.1 uncultured Lachnospiraceae bacterium | reverse complement strand
GATCTCAGGCTCTGCAAATGCACTCACATCCGGCTCTTCGATCACTTCAGGTTCTACAATCTCTACAGTTTCTGAAACAGCTTCCTCTACAGGCTCTTCCTCGACTACAGGCTCTTCCTCTGCGATCGGTTCCTCTTCTGCGACAGCCTCTGCAACCTCCTCTACAGGTTCCTCAACCTCCGGCATCTCATCCTCGAAATCAGGAAGATCATCCGGCATTGCAAGCTCTTCATCAGAAGCCTCAGTCTCTGTTTCAGGATCCTCCTCTGCATAATCAGGAACTACATCAGGCACATCTCCTGCATCGTAGCTGCCCTCAGCCGGCTTAGTAAACATCATAGCAGGCTCTTCTATTCCGTCGTCCTCAGCTGCAGGTGCAGTTTCCTCTACGGCCTCAGCAGCTGTTTCCGGCTCAGCGACTTCTTCAACATTTGGAAGCTCACCAAACTCCTCTACAGAAACATCCTCTTCATCAAATGTCTCAGTTAATTCACTGACTGACTGGGCGATGTCTTCTTTAAGGTCTTTCAAAAAACTCATTTTGTCCTCCATCCTTCCATTCTTATTGATTGTGCCTGATAGGCGCTGTGTTCTCGTCCACAGGCAATAATTCATATCCTCTTTTTTGGAGATATTTTATGATGGTCGGCAGTGCTTTTATCGTCATTGGCTGTGTTTTGCTGTCATAAAAAGCAACAACCGAAACATCGTATTTTTCTATTTCTTTTTTTAGTTCTTTTATCATTTTTTTCTGCGGAATCGAAGCATCCTTGATATCCGGACTCAAAACATTCCAATCAAGATAAGCGATATCTTTTTTGTTGAGCACTCCTATGAGGTCTTTCATTTTTGCTTTTGTGCCCTGCACTCCGCTTCCACCCGGAAAACGGTAAAACTCGGATTTGACTCCGGTCACCTCATACAGATAATCATACAGCTTGTCAAGATCCGCCTCAAAAGCTTTTTTGGATGCGTATATCTCATCAAACACATGTGAGTACGAGTGCATACCCAAGGTGTGACCGTCCTCAACTATCTGCTTGTACATATCTATGGAATAATCATCCGTTTTTCCGTTTACAAAAAATGTTGCTTTGACTCCCAGCTTTTTGAGTATTTTCAATATTTTTTTGGTCTGTGTACTGGGGCTGTCCTCAAATGTCAGATAAACCTTTTTGACCTCTTCACTCTCGCTGACATCTGTTTCTTTTTCTTTTTTCGAATCGCTTTTTGCGTCAGCCTTTGTTTCCTTGGCTTTTTCAGGCTCTTCGGACACGGCCGAAGCAGTGACAGCCTGTGGTTTCTCCGCCATCAAAGAGTCTATTTTTTCAGACAGATCGCCCACCTTGAAAAACAGATAAACCGACAAAACGGTAGGAAGAATAATCATAAACAAAAGCAGAAAAATAATGATCCTTTTGATCCTTTTCACGCGCTTTTTTCGGTATTCTTCACTTATTTTCCCAACTGTATCACCGGTCAAAGCAGTTCCCTCCGAATACGGGATTGTTTATACAACCACCCACAATTATATCACACAATGCAAGATTTGCAAATAACTTTTTATCTGAAATAACAATTTCCTTAAAAATGAGTAAAACGGGAGACAAGCCTGCTCATCTCCCGCAATTATCATAATAATGATCTTATCATCCGATCTGAGCAGCAACCTCAGCAGCGAAGTCCTCGTTCTTTTTCTCAAGTCCCTCACCTGTCTCGAATCTGATGAATCCTGTAAGCTCGATATCTGCGCTTACACTCTTTATATACTGGCCAACGTTTTCTTTGTTCTCAGCCTTTACATATGTCTGCTCAAGAAGGCAAACCTCTTTGAGCTCTTTGTTCAGACGGCCTGTAACCATCTTCTCGATGATATTATCAGGCTTTGATGCGTTTTTCGGATCATTTTTTGCCTGAGCAACAAGCATGTCGCGCTGGCTTTTTTTGTAATCCTCAGAAACATCGTCTGTTGAAAGATACTTAGGACTCATAGCTGCAACCTGCATAGCTACGTTTTTCAGGCACTCTTTGACACTGTCAGATGCATCTGAAGTCTTTGCCTTTACGAGAACACCGATCTTGCCGCCTGCGTGAATGTATGATACGATCACACCGTCAGGCTCTGAAAGCTTCTCGAAACGACGGATGTTCATGTTTTCTCCGATCGTAGCGATCATGCTCTTTAAGTTTTCCTCAACTGTTACTGAAGAATCCTCGATCCAAGGCTCTTTCATGAAGCTGTCCATATCAGCTGCTCCTGTAGTAAGCGCCTGTGCAGCAACAGATCCAACAAACGTCTGGAACTTCTCATTTTTGGCAACAAAGTCTGTCTCAGAGTTAACCTCTACTATAGAAGCGTTTTTGCCATCGTCGCTAACCTTTACGCAAACGATACCCTCTGCAGCGATACGACCTGCTTTTTTGTCAGCCTTTGCAAGTCCGTTCTCTTTGAGCCACTCTACCGCTTTATCCATATCTCCGTCAGTGTTTGAAAGCGCTTTTTTGCAATCTGCCATTCCTGCGCTTGTCATCTCACGAAGCTCTTTTACCATAGCTGCTGTAATAGCCATTTTTTTCTCCTTTCGAGCCGATGATACAGGCTCTGTATATTATTTAAAAAATTATTCCTCTGTCTCCTCAGCTGCTTCCTCATCAGCTGCCTCTGCCGGTGCAGCGGAAACTCCCTCGTTCGCCTCGATAACGGCATCAGCCATTGTTGAGATGATGAGTTTAACCGCTCTGATAGCGTCATCATTTCCCGGGATCACATAGTCAAGCTCCTCAGGATCACAGTTTGTATCTACGATTCCAAGAAGAGGAATGTGAAGAATATGTGCCTCTTCTATACATATATGCTCTTTTTTCGGATCTACTACGAAAATAGCACTCGGAAGATCTTTCATATCCTTGATACCGCCAAGGTTTCTCTCAAGCTTATCCCACTCCTTGCGAAGCTTGATAACCTCTTTCTTCGGAAGAACATCAAATGTTCCGTCCTCGGACATTTTCTCGATCTCCTTGAGACGTTTGATACGTGTTTTGATGGTCTTGAAGTTCGTAAGCATTCCTCCAAGCCATCTCTCATTTACATAATACATACCGCAGCGCTCTGCTTCCTGACGGATAGTATCCTGAGCCTGCTTTTTGGTTCCTACAAAAAGAACCTTGCCGCCGTCAGCAACAACATTTTTGATAACCTCATAAGCCTCGTCAACCTTGCCTACTGATTTCTGCAGGTCGATGATGTGGATACCGTTTCTCTCCGTGTAAATATACTCGGACATTTTGGGGTTCCAGCGTCTTGTCTGATGTCCGAAGTGAACACCTGCTTCAAGAAGCTGTTTCATTGAAATAACACTCATTACTACATACCTCCATTTGGTTTTTTCTTCCACCGGATTCAACTTGATGACGGACCACAGCACTGCCTGCGCTACGGCACCTCGTCTCCAATCCTCCGATGTGTTTACAATTTTGCAGAATAACTCTACAATACAACAATCGCCATTCTATCATATTTGAATGGCGATTGCAAGTGTTTTTTGTTTAAATATGCAATTTTTATCGGGTGTGAGTTATGATTTTTGCTATATTATCATACGAATCCCCGACCTTGAGCTCATATGTGCCGGCGATCACCCTTTTCCCAAGTCCTTTGTCGAGCAGATAATGGTCAAATTCAGTGTCGTCAGCTATGATCCCTGCTTTTTTCAGTTCCCTGGCAACCGAAGATGACAGCAGTCCGCTCTCAACAGTAAAGTTTACTTTTTGGCCTTTTTTCAGATTTGCCGGATTGATGGTCGGAGTAGCCGGCGCGCTGGATTTAGGTGTCGCGGTAGCTTTTTTCGGTTTGTCCGTAGTTTTCGGACTAACCGTCGGTGCTTTTGTCAAAGACGGATCCGCTCCCGCTCCCTTACCGGGTGCGCTTGTAGCGCTTGCCGCACTTCCGGAAGCAGCTTCATTGTCCTGCTGTTTTGCTCCTTCCGGCGACTCGCTCCCCCGCGGAAAAACCATCCCGAGCTCTCTGGCTCGTTCAATGATCTCATCTCCGGAGCCAAGATTAGCCCCCTCACTTCTATAATTCATACCCATAAAAATAGCCGCAAGGAGTATTCCGACACCGAGTCCCTGTAAAAATCTTCTCATAGATGCGGATCAACTCCTTTTCTTGAGCAGCGCTATCATCAGTTTTACCTCGCCCTGCCCTATGTTTAACTCTTTGGATATGTCTATCACGGATTTGCCGGCCTTGTACATCTGTCTAATCCTATCCTCCACCTCTTCATTACTTTTTGCTGTGCTTGTATCGGATATGCTCTTCATAACAGATTCTCTGGACGGTCTTCTGCTGAAATCAGCTATTTCTTCATGTTCTTCTTCGATCACTGCCGGAGCAGGCATCTCGGCAGCCTCAGCAGCATGAGACTTTTGAACTGTTTTTTCAGCCTCTATCATTGCCTGAGCCTCGGCCTTGTTTGCTCTTTCATATAATTGTTTTGGAAGCTCTCCGGGGTTTTTGCTTAGTGTTTCAAGCGCAGTTTTTTTGATCGGCTTTTTTTCCGTCGTAAACACCTGTTTTTTCGGTACAGGCTTTGGTTCCTGTTTTTTTACTATCTGGCCGCTTGCATTTTTTCTGGCGCGTTTAAGTCCGGTCTCAACATTTGTGGCAGGTGTTTTGTGAACCTCGACCTCATCAAAGCCCTGCGCATCAACTCTGTTGATGACAGGCACTGATCTCTCAACGGTATCAGCCATGGAATCCTGAAGGATCTCTTTTTTCTTTTCCATAAGCATGTTGTACATGAATACAACTTCCTCGTGGTTTACCTTTATCTTGTCAAGAACCGGCTTGGAAAACTCATCAATAGCCATTATCTTTTCATTGCAGATGCGGTTTAACTCCTCTTCACTCGTGTCCACAAGCTCCATTCCACGCTCACCCAGGATCTCATCGACATGCTTGATGATGACTTCCTCATCTTTTTTTGTCCATATCTCTTCTCCGCGAACTTCGCCCTCACCGTTCTTTTTTTTGTTTTTTGATGTGACAAAAAAACTCAGTGAAATACAGGCAAACCCCACTATGATAAGAATAATCTCTGCTGGTAACATTTTTTACTTCCATTCCGGATCGATAGTTCCAATCCTTTTAAACCATTATATCAAACATACTGTTGGATTTCGGAGCCATCGGAGCCTCGTCGTCCTTTTTTTCTTTTTTCTTTCTTCTGTTTTGCTGATATGCACCTCTTCCCGAGCCCTGGTCCATATCGTATTCTTCCGTCTCGCTTCTCTGCGTCTCCACAGTCTGCTGCGCTTTTTGCTGAACATTTTGCTGTACCGCCGCAGCCGCCTGGTCGTTTGCATGCTGATGCTGAGCTATCTCCCTGCCGGCATAGTCTCCTGCCTCGACCGCTCTGTTTGGCATTGTGATCATATCAACATTATTCCAAGGCATATACGCACCCCCTGTACTGTCATTTTGCAGTTCTCAGGAAAAAAATGTCCCGAACGGCAAGATCAAAAATCGGTCATCTTTACATCCGCACCCTCTCTTACAAATCTGCAGTGCGAAATATGATCGTGAATTATCCTCGACGCATCCTTGATGTTGATCTCAACCCCCGAATAAACAGCGTCCACAATCCTCACACACGACGCTTTGTTTGCGTTTATCCTGTCAATCAAAGCTTCTTTTTCCAATTTGCTTTCCTTGAGCTCTTTTTGAAGCTTGGGTTTATTTTTGATCGCTCGTCTCACATAGTTTTTCTGCTCGTCGGTTACCTCAGTGCCGGCTTTCACGGCATTTTTGATGCCGGTAGAGACATCCTCTATTTTTTTGAGTTCTTTTTCTATTTCTTTGATCCTGTCTCTCAACTCATTGGATCTGATGATAAGGTCTTTTTCCGAGATGACAACAATCTTGGTGATTCCACCCATTTCAGAACCGATCGTGGTCGCTATGATGCTTCCGTAGGTTCTGATAGAGCCACCGTTTATGAGGCCTTTTTTCCCTCTGACCTCCACCTGCTCACGGCAGTCTATGTCGCTGTTTAGTACGGCATCGGCTTTTACTCCACCGCCGCACTTGACAACAGAACTCTCTATAAACTTGGCCGTGATGTTTCCATCCGCAGTCAGGCTTCCTCGCTCACCGCCCTGCATACCGCGCTTCAATACAATGTTTCCTCCGGCGATAAGCTCAGCTCCCTCGACAACGCCGTTTACAACGATATCTCCGGCTGCTTTTATTTTGTAACCGGTGTTTACATTACCGTTTACCTGCACTGTTCCATTGTACTCGATATCTCCCGTCGAAGCGTCAACATTGGCCGGAACGTTGTAGATATCTGATACCATGACCATATCTTCAACCAGAGAAACATGCCCGGACACTTCGGAATAAATCCTGCATCTGTCATCCGTCACTCGTATATTTCTTCCAAATCTCAGATGCCTGTTTTTCACTTTTTTCGGTCTTATCGGTTTTCCTGTCACAGATACACCGGGCGTCCCCCAGTCAACAGGCTTAAGTGTTGCAAGCTTTTGTCCTGCCTCAACAGGCTTTATGTTTCCAAGCTGATGGAAATCCACACTTCCGTCTTCGTTTAGCTTCGGCTTTGCAGTGGCGTTGATATCAAAGTGATATGTTATCTTTGCATCGTGTCCTTCTCTTGGTTTTGTCGCAACTGCCACCAGATAATTCCTGCAGTATTCGTGCTTTGACAAAAAATGCTCTATAGCGACTTTTCTGACTCCGTGCTTAACTCCGACGCGCTTCAGATCGGATATGATATCATCCTCTGTCAAAAGAGCACCGCCGGTCGTAGGCGGATAGAATCTCGCCGTAGCTTTCAAACCGTCTCTGTCAATATTTACCATGCATTTTTCGTTAACCGGAATTATAGGTGTCGCACAGAGCTCAAGAGGATCGTCAAAATCCCCTCGATCAAGATAGTTGCTTATAGCAACCTGATCGTAGTCAGGAAAAGAAATAGACGACAAATATGAGTTTACCTCATCTATGAGAAACATCTCTCCGCCATCCTCGGCAGGATGCACCCACAGATACATTTTGTCGTCATTATTTATGATCTCAAAATACGCATTTTTTGCCATAATCACATCACCTTAACCCATATAAAAAATCAAAACAGATTCAAAAGATCGGCCGAATCACCGATATGCTCTTTTATTTTTTTCAGCGCCTTGGTGTGTAACTGGGAAACTCTGGACTCAGACACCTCGAGTATTTCACTAATCTCTTTTAAGGTGAGTTCTTCATAATAATAAAATGTGATCACCTTTTGCTCTTTTTCAGTAAGCTTTGCAAGTGCCTCAGCGAGCATTTTTTTGAGCTCTTCCTGTTCAACAGCGGCTTCGGGACCGACGAAATGTGATCCAAATGTCTCTATCCTGCCTTCATTTCCCTGCTCAAGATAATCATCCAAAGAAATCAGGTTTGTAAGCTCTGCCTCGGACTTCCAGCCATCGTACTCATCCTGTGTGAGCCCGAGTTCCTGTGCTATCTCGGCATCTGTTGCAGGTCTGCCGAGATCAGCCTCAAGCTTTGCAACAGCACCGTCCATTTTTTTCTGTTTTTGACGAAGGGTTCTGGGGATCCAGTCCATTTTTCTGATCTGATCAAGGATCGAGCCCCTGATGCGAAGACTTGCATAGGTCTCGAACTTGACATTTTTCGCCATGTCATACTTGTCTATGGCGT
Source organism: uncultured Lachnospiraceae bacterium (assembly GCA_947166015.1). Classification (GTDB taxonomy): domain Bacteria; phylum Bacillota; class Clostridia; order Lachnospirales; family Lachnospiraceae; genus Eubacterium_F. The sequence continues at coordinate 12,394 of CAMVCQ010000032.1, read as the reverse complement.
CAATAAGCCCGAATATTCCGTAACCCACAAGATCATCGTACTCAACGGTGTAACCCAAATACATTCCCATTCTTCCGGCAACCAGGTTTACTACATTGATGTACTCAAGTATCAACTGGTCACGAAGTTCAGGTTCCTTTGTCCGCATATACCGATCCCAGATTTTTTGTCTTTCGGCTTCTTTCATCGGAATACCCCTTCTTTTAGTGATGTGTTACATATCTGTCTTCTATATGTCGAGCATAAAAATGCCCCGAAATTATTCGCCTATATAATTGCCGTTTTCGTCAAAATCATCTTCATTGAAATCATCGTCATAAAAATCGTTTTGACTGTTTTTCGCAGCATATCTTTCTTCAGCGATTTTTCTTCTTCTTTCACTTTCTTCGGCAAGAGCTGTTTCTTTCTCAATCCTTATCCGCTCTTCCTCTTCTTCTTTGCGTCGTTGTTCCTCTTCCTCGAGTTTTTTCTTTTCATATTCTTCCATAGCTTTTCGTTCAGACTGAACTCTTCCTATGATCTGTCCGGCTATCTGACCGATTATATAAAAAACAAGCAGAACTATGGCAAGAACAATCAGATTTGTGATGACAGGCCATTTTTCGACCATGCCAATAATGCATGTGATAAGCCCCGCTAAAAGCATTATAAAAGCGGGGATAAATCGATACTTCATATAACCGACTCCCCTACTCCAACTGTCTTTATGTGTAGCGTACAATCGACAGGATTAAACAGGATCGTTCTTCCGTATTTATCTCCGGTGTCCTCTCCTGTTATCTTTATTCCCCAATTTTTCAGCATTTCTTTTGCCTTTGCTGTATTCTGTTCGCCTACATTGAGCATGCTGTTTGTAGTTCTGTGTGCAAACATTTTTGCTCCTCCCGCGATCTTTGCAGATAGCCTGCTTGGAGGAATTCCCATTTTGACGGTGAGCTCTGTATACATATCCAAAAGACACGTATCCATGAATTTGAAACGATTGTGACGCTGCGCGGGAATTCTGGTACTATCGGGCAACATCACATGAGCCAGGCCGCAAATCCCCGATGTCTTATCGTACAACACAACGCCCAGACAGGATCCCAGTCCAAGCGTTGTTATCTTTTGGGGAGAATGACAGATTTTATAATCTGCCATTCCAACCCTTATAGTATCATTCATTCAAATGTCACACCTTTTTCTTTTCCTCAACAACAGCCTGTATGTCAAGCAACGAAATGAGGCTCTCTTCTTTCTTTCCAATTCCGGCAAGATACTGTGCTTTTCTTTCATCGAGTTTGAAGTTTGGCACCTCGATAGAATCCTCTTCGATATCTACCACTTCCCTTACCTCGTCCACTATAAATCCAACTCTGGACTGATCCTCCATACGAACAATAATGATCCTTGTGAGGTTTGTAAACTCGATATCCGGAAGATCAAATCTGCGACGAAGGCTCATGATCGGCACTACTTCACCGCGAAGGTTGATCACTCCGACAAAATATCTCTGTGACTTTGCAACCCTTGTTATCTGCTGCATACGAACGATATTATCAACATAAGTAATATCTATTCCATACTGCTCTCCACCGATCTTCACGACAATATACTGAATGATTCGGCTTTCTTCTCCTAATAATACATTTTCTTCCATTTCGGTGCACCTCCTTAAATCAATGTATTGGTGTCAAAGATCAGCGCAACCTCACCATCACCAAGGATTGTCGCACCGCTGAACAATTTGTCATTAGTTATATGTCTTCCGAGAGACTTGATGACTGTTTCCTGCTGACCGATCAACTTATCTACTATCATTCCTACTCTCTGGTCACCCTTCTGCATAATTACAACCACATATGCATCAGGCTCTTCCTGAAGATCATCAAGATCAAGGATCCTATGAGCACGAATGATCGGAATAACGCTTCCGCGGAGGTTGATAACCTCTTTGTTCTGCACATATCTGATCTCGTTTCTCGGAACATCCTCTATACCCTGAATGTTGCTGAGCGGAATTGCATATTTCTCAGAGTTGCCGGACTCTTCGTTTGTAACCTCAACCATGAGCGCCTGAATGATAGCAAGAGTAAGAGGAAGCTGGATCGTAAATGTACTTCCCTCTCCTGCTGTTGTCTTGGCACTGATGCTTCCTCCGAGTGCCTCGATCTTTGTACGGACAACATCAAGTCCGACACCACGTCCGGATACATCCGTGATCTTGTCTGCTGTTGAAAAGCTCGGCTGGAAAAGAAGGTCGATAAAGTCTTTCTCTGACATTGTCTCGGCCTGTTTCTCTGTAATAGTTCCTTTTTCAATAGCCTTAGCTCTAACCTTTTCGATATTGATTCCGGCACCGTCATCTCTAACCTCGATAACGACATTGTTTCCGTCCTGGAAAGCATCGAGGAAGATAGAACCCTCTTCCGGCTTGCCGAGTTTGACACGCTCCTCATTTGGCTCAAGACCGTGATCGGCAGAATTACGAAGCAAGTGCATGAGCGGATCGCCGATCTCATCGATAACGGTACGATCAAGCTCTGTCTCCTCACCTGTCATATACAGTTCCATTTTTTTGCCAAGCTTACGATTGAGATCCCTGATCATACGCGGGAATCTGTTGACAACGCTCTCGATCGGCACCATCCTAACCTTCATAACAGACTCGTGAAGGTTTGTTGTGATCCTCTCCAGATACTCTATCTGATCATTGAATGCCTGATTATCAGAGCTTACCGCATCGCCGTTGCTGCTTGCCGAAACAAGACCGTTCTTTGCGATGATAAGCTCGCTGACAAGGTTCATAAGCTCATCGAGCTTGTCGATATCCACACGAACCGAACGGCTTCCGACTTTTCCTTTTCCACCGCTTGATTTTTTCTTTTCTTCTCGCTCGGCCTCTGCTGCAGCGGGTTTGCTTGCAGCTTTTGCAGGAGCAGCTTTTCCTGCAGCAGGCTGAGCGGCAGTCTCCGGTACTGCCTCGGTTGGAATATCACCGACAGGCTCACCGTCTTCGTTTTCGGTTGCAGATGCCGGAATGATAAAGTCATCAATATAAACACTGTCTACTTCTGATACATTCATGATCATATTTTTGATAGCGTCCTTACTTTCTGAAGTAACGAGAATCCAACTGAAATCGAATTCAAATTCCTCATCCTCTATCTGCTCTGTTGTAGGAACGGATTTAACCAGCTCACCTTTTTCATCAACTGATTTGAATACCAAAAATGCTCTGGCTGACTTAAGCACACAGGTTTCCTGCAAAAATACGGTGATACCATATACATTTTTGCCTTCTTCCTTGGCTGTTTTCATTGCATTTATATCGGAGTCATTGACGCGGATCTCACGGAAACGCATCTTGTCCGGATTGTCATCTGACGCCGTAGCTTCCTCAGCAGGTGCTTCCTCAGCCGGTGCCTCTGCCTGTTTTGGCTCTTCTTTTGCTGGCTCGTCATCACCGGTACCGCCGCTTTCCAAAAATGCATTGAGGTCATTGATGATGTCTTCATTGTCCTCGGTTCCTTCGTTTCCATCCGAGAGGATAACATTGAGGTAACCCTCAAGAGCATCAAGTCCTCTGAACAATACATCAATAAGCTTTGAGTTTGCCTTCATTGCACCATTTCTGATCTCTGAGAATACATTCTCAAGATCGTGAGTAAGTCTCTGCATTCTGGTAAATCCCATTGTGCCCGCCATACCCTTGAGAGTATGCGCCGCACGGAAAATCTCATTGACCGTATCAGCGTTATCCGGGTCTTTTTCAAGCTCGAGCACGTTTTCATTGAGACTCTGCAAGTGCTCTTTCGTCTCGTCGATGAACAAATCCAGGTATTGACTAGTATCCATATTTACCTCTTTTCTGCAGGATATCCTGCTTATAATAAACCTAATTTGTGAAGCATCATTCCGGTCACATCCTCAAGCGGCACGACCTCGTCAACGACGCCCAGTTCCACAACTGCACGCGGCATTCCGTATACCACGCAGGTTTGTTTGTTTTGTGCCACACATTTTACGTTGTGAACACCTTTGATGAGTTTGATCCCTTCACTCCCATCACTCCCCATACCGGTGAGCACGCCACATATGATCTCCTCATACGAGGTATCTACCAGCGACTCGAAAAAAATGTCCGCACAGGGTCTCAAGCCTCCTCGGGGCGGCTTGTCATTTTCGGAAAAGCAATATGTGCCTCCGGGCTTACTTACAAGCTCGCACTGCTTACCTCCCATGGCTATATACACTATACCGGGCCTTAAAACCTCTCCATCCTCTGCTTCCTTGACTCGGATCTCGCTCATCTCATCAAGTCTTTTTGCAAGAGAATTTGTAAAGCCCACAGGCATATGCTGAACCACGACTACCGGATAAGGAAAGTTCTTCGGAAAAAATGGAATGACTGATTGTAACGCCTTTGGCCCTCCCGTTGATGAAGCTATCACACAGAGCTTGCTTCCTTTGACGAGATGAGGTCTTTTCACAGCGATCGGAGTTCCCGATGTCGTAAATACTTTTCGCTTTACACTCTCGGGCTGCTTCGGTGTGATCGCGCTTACAAAATCAGTTCCTTTCGCCGAAAGACCTGTGATGACATAAACCTTGTTCAGTAGATCATTTCGGAAATCAGCGAAGTTTTCACCGATGGAACTTGTCGGTTTCTTGATAAAATCAACGGCGCCGAGTTCAAGTGCCTCTATCGTTTCCGCTCCACTCTCACTTGCTACGGAGCTTACGATAATCGACGGAATATGCAGTCTGAACTTGTTCATTTCCCGGAGAAGTCGGACACCGTCCATCTTTGGCATCTTTATATCTACGAGAAGAATATCAAACTTTTCGCCGCGCCTGAGTATATCAAGAGCCGCCTCACCATTGTTAGCAGTGCCGGCAACGGTTAATCGCTCATCCTGGTTGATTATATCAGAGATGACTCTTCGCATAAGTGCAGAGTCATCAATCACCAGCACTTTTTTCATTTTTAACGGTCCCCTCCTGACATTTTTTTCCTTTGTTGTTCAAAAACAAACTTAACTATGAGTTCCCGTTCGCGTCCACTCATGGACAAAAATTCACATCTTGTATCAAATGTTTTCAACATTTTCATGTTTTCGGTACTTTCTATAACTCTGGCAAAAAACGTGAGACTCTCAAATCCCGTGCTTATTTGCAGAGGTATTTTCACTTCCGTTATCTCATCTTTTTTGAAATAATCCTTTGAGTGAAATTTAACTCCTCCGCCGCTTAGATTTGTGATCGTTGCATCAAGCCACTCCGGCTCCATTTTTGCAAGCTTTTCCTTGCATTCATTTTTCTCTGCGGGAGTGTTGAAATTGTCAGTTGCAAGCTTGACCCTCAACTGCTTTTCTTCGAGAGTTATGATCCTATATGCCATATTGAAGCTGCAATCAAGTCTGAAGTACTCTCTTCTTTGGTATTTTTTGAACTCACTGATTATCAGTATATCCAAAACAGATATCTTTTTTTCGAGATATCTTTTTTTGATCCTGCCCCTACAGCTATAGAGACCGGCTTTTGTGAACACGATAAGGTCATAATCATCCCCTACGGAAAGGGGAACAAGATGCCCGTCCTGTATAGGTGCCGAAAGCTTGACTGTCCTGATCATATCAAAATCGATTATCCTGCTGGCGTACTGTCTCTCAGAGACTTTTCCTCCCGCAGAACTGCTTTTTTGAACAAGATCGACTTTGTCACCAATCTTAAAAACAGGAGTCATTTATTCCTTCCTCCCAAATTTCATTCTTATCACGCTTGAGAAAAGGCGCATGATACCGAAGCCCTGATTGTTGACATCGGTGTCTCCGCCAATCCTTGCCGCTATATCAAGCAGGGATCTTGCCGCCGAGGTAGACGGTGCGGACAGCACTATCGGGTCTTGTCTTAGGATTGCTTTGGACATATTCTCATCGTATGGAATAGCTCCCAAAAATTCAATGTCAATATTTAAAAATTTGTTTACTACCACTCCGAGTTTTTCATGAAGCTCACCGGCATCATTTTTGTTTCTCACCTGATTTGCGATAAGCTTAACAACTGTTTTTGCTTTGTGATAAGCGGAGTTTCTGTTGAGCGCCTTCAAAAGCGCGTACGCATCGGTGATAGATGTCGGCTCGGGAGTTGCCACAAGCAGAACCTCCTCACTTGCCGCCACAAACTCAAGAACGGAATTTCCGATTCCCGCACCCGTATCCACTATCACAACATCAGCCAACTGATCCAGCTCGGCCATTTTTTGAACGAGGTCGACTATCTGGGATTTGTTGAGGTTTGCCATTTCATTTATACCGGAACCTCCCGATATAAATCCTATGTTTTCAGGACCGTAGGTGATGATCTCACGCATACTTTTGCCTCTGAACATCAGATCTGCAAGGTTGTACTGCGGCCTGATACCAAGCATTATCTCGATGTTTGCAAGCCCGAAATCCGCATCGAGGATAACAACTCTTTTTCCGAGACGGCTCAGTGATATGGCAAGGTTTACGGATACACTTGTTTTTCCAACCCCACCTTTTCCGGAGGTGACAGTGATAACTCTCGCCATTTTCAGCGGGATGTCGGGCTGGTATTGCTGACGTTTTATGATATTGCGTAGGCGTTCAGCCTGATCCATCACGATCCCTCCTTTCAAATTTAATGATAATCTTCATTATCAGTTCAAATGTTTTTATTCTACGTTTTATTTTTGGTCTTAAATTCTCTCTAGCTCATAAGTTGCTTCGCAAGTGTCTGTGCATCGACCTTTTCGATGTCATCAGGTACATTTTGTCCGTTTGTAAGATATGACAACGGGCATTTGGTCGCTGTTTTTATATTCAGCATAACTCCGGCAGATGACGATTCATCAAGCTTGGTAAATATAATGCTGTAATCAGTCATCTCTGAGTATACCTTTGCTATCTCTTTCAGATCTTTGTAATTGGTCACGATAGACAGTGCCAGGTATACCATTCTTTTTGAAATTGGCACCTGCTCAAGAAGCATTTTTACATTTTCTATCTGCTCTTTGTTTTTGTGCGAGCATCCGGCCGTATCCACCAACACCAGATCGTACTTGGATAATTCATCCATCATATCCGCAAGCTCCGACGGATCGTAGACAACATTGAGCGGTACGGATAGTATATCGGCATAAACCTTCAACTGCTCAACCGCAGCGATACGATAAGTATCCGCAGTCACCAATGCCAGATTGCAATTCTGCTCAAGCTTAAGCTTCGAAGCTATCTTGGCTATGGTAGTTGTTTTTCCGACTCCGGTCGATCCGAGGAAAAATACAAATTTTGTTGCTTCATTCGGTTTGAAATTGATCGTATACGGCTGACCTATCATAAGGATGATCCTCTGATATACACTGCCTAGTATCTGGTCAACTTTTGCATCCTTCGGAAGAGACCTTTTTGCCTCGTCAAGGATCGAATCAGCGATCTCCGGATCCACTTCGTTTTCAACAAGCTGCTTGTAGATAAGCTCTCTGTAAACAGCAGCTTTTTCTTCTTCGGTATCCGGTTTTTCATCATCTGTTTCGGTTGACGGTTCTGATTTTTTTGTATCTTTTTTCTCTTCTGTTTTTTCTTTTTTATTTACGGTTTCCTGAAGCACGGATCGCTCTGTTTTAATTTCTTTTTTTGCTTCTTTTTTTACCGGTTTTTCTTCTGTTGTTTTTGATGGTTCGGAAGCAGGTTTATTTGCTTTTTCCTCCATCTGTTTTTCAAGAAGTGAAAACAGCTGGGAAAGTCTTTCTTCGTTTGTCTGTTTTTCATTATTGTCAGACTTTGCCGACTTTTCATCGATAGGCGGAACCTTGTCTATAGGTGGTATCGAAACATCAAAAGCGGAGCCGCTTCCGGGACTTCCTCCGGACGCTGCCCTAAGCGCTTCTTTTTTCTCTCTTGCCTCTCTTCTTGCCGCCTCAGGATCATAGGATGTGTTGTCATCAAGCGCTGCCGTAACTTCTACTTTTGCGCGCAGAAAAATACGCATGATACCGCGCGGATGAACCTTTTTCACGTTCATCACTATAGCCTGCGCACCAAGCTCCTCCTTTGCCTTTTCGATGGCATCCTTTTCAGTTTTGGCGAGGTACTTTTTGATAATCATTCAACTGTCACCATCCCAACTGATTGTAATTCTACATCTGATTCTATTTCATTGTACGAAAGAACGTGCAAATTTTTGAATTGTTCCTCCGTGAGTTTTTTCACATACATCCTTACTATCGGTGATGTGATAAGTATCGGTGTCCTTCCGAGCTCTTCGAGCTTTTGCACTTCCCCTCTCAATGCTTCCATCAGTTTTTGAGTGTACTCGGGATCAAGTGCAAGATACGACCCCTGTTCTGTCTGCTTGACAGAACTCATGATCTCCTGTTCGCATTTCGGATCAAGCGTGATAACATTTGTCGGCTCATTGCTGAAAAAGTACTGATTTGAAATAGCCCTTTTCAGACTTTGTCTGACATACTCTGTAAGTACGTCTGTATCGTGCGTTGTAGTCGCATAGTCCGCGAGCGTCTCAAAAATAGTCACAAGGTCTCGTATAGAGATACCCTCTGCAAGGAGATTTTGAAGTACTTTTTGTATCTCACCGACATTAAGCAGCTTTGGCACAAGCTCGGAAATAAGCGTTGTATTTGCCTCCTGCACATTTTCGATGAGGTTTTGTACATCCTGCCTTGTGAGAAGCTCCGACAAATGCGATCGAATAACCTCCGTCAGGTGAGTTGCTATGATAGACGGCGGATCCACAACCGTATATCCGAGCGACTCCGCTCTCTCCCTCTGACTTTCAGTGATCCAGATAGCGGGAAGATGATACGACGGCTCAAATGTCGGTATACCGGAGATCTCCTCCTCTACGTATCCCGGATTCATAGCCATATAGTGATCAAACAGGATCTCACCCTCACTCACCGGGACACCTTTTATCTTGATCAGATATTGGTTCGGATTTAGCTGTATGTTGTCCCTGAGTCGGATCATGGGAACAACGCAGCCAAGCTCCAATGCTATCTGTCGTCTGATCATTACGACACGGTCAAGTAAGTCTCCGCCCTGGTTTACATCGGCAAGCGGTATGATACCGTAACCGAACTCAAGCTCTATGGAGTCTACCTGCAAAAGAGAATTGACATTCTCCGGCCGTCGTATTTCCTCGGCGGATTCTTCTTCCTCCGCGACGGCTTCTTCTATTTCTGCTTCCTCGAGCGTACCTGACATCATCCTTGAAACTATCACAAAAGCAACACCGTATCCGACAAAAACAATTATATTTAACGGTGTAAAAATTCCAAGTCCGATAAGTGCTGCACCGACTATCATCAGCACCTTCGGGATCGAAAACAGCTGCTTTTGCAACAGATTTCCGACATCGGCGTCTTTGGCTCCTTTTGTTACCAAAAGACCTGTTGCAAGCGATATCATAAGCGACGGCATCTGGCTTACAAGTCCATCACCTATCGTAAGTATCGAGTATTTTTGTATCGCTGCCTGGAAGTCCAGTCCATCCATCAAGACTCCGAGAGCGATACCTCCGACGAAGTTTATCGCCGTTATGATAAGTCCGGCTGTCGCATCTCCCTTGACGTACTTGGTAGCACCGTCCATAGCTCCGAAAAACGCGGACTCAGCCTGGATTTTTTCTCGTCTGTTTTTTGCTTCTTCATCATTTATGGCTCCGGTATTTAAGTCGGCGTCTATCGCCATCTGTTTACCGGGCATAGCATCAAGCGTGAACCTCGCCGTAACCTCGGACACACGCTCAGAACCTTTGTTTATGACCATCAGCTGCATGATAAGGAGTATGAAAAACACTATCGCGCCGACGATCAGGTTACCTCCACCTACGAAGTTACCAAATGTATCTACGACATTTCCGGCATCTCCTTTGAGGAGGATATTTCTCGTTGAGCTTACATTCAGTGATAGTCTGAACAACGTTGTAAGCAAAAGTAATGTAGGAAACGATGACATATCGAGCGCTTCCGTCGAGAACAGAGCGTTGAAAAGTATGATCATCGCTATTGATATGTTTAGGGCAAAAAGTAAATCCAGCAAAAATAGCGGAACCGGTATGATAAGGCAAAGGATAGGTATGAGGATAAATGCACCAAGGGCAATATCCTGTTTTTGCATATCGGTTCACCTCTTTTCCGTCTGCTGTATTCTCATCACCCTGCCTGCAATCCATATACATAAGCAAGTATTTCCGCCACCATCTGATACAGTTCAGGCGGAATCTCGCTTCCTATATCAACATTGTGATAAAGCATTCTCGCCAGTGGTTTGTTTTCCACTATCTCTACATGGTTTTCTCTGGCTATTTCTTTGATCCTCTCAGCCAGAAAATCAGCACCCTTTGCAACCACTATAGGTGCCTCGTTTGAGTCTCTGTCATACTTTAATCCCACTGCCAGATGAGTCGGGTTTGTGATGACCACATCTGCCTCGGGTATGTCAGACATCATTCTCCTTCTGGAAGCCTCCTGCATTTTTCTCCTGATGGCTCCTTTTATCTCGGGATTACCTTCGGAGTTTTTGTACTCATCCTTGACTTCCTGTTTTGTCATTTTCATATCTTCTTTGAACTTGCGTTTCTGATACAGCCAATCGGCGACCGCAAGTACTATAAACACAATTACAATTCTAAATGCGATATCGAGCACGGTGTCTATGATAAGCCTGATCGCATTTGAGAATTCAAGCTGATATATATTGGTTATAAGTCCCCATTCATCCTCAAGATAAGAGTAAACCACATAAAACAAAACTCCAAGCTTAAGTATTGATTTCAACAGCTCAAATAGCTTATCTTTTGAGAAAATCCTTTTAAATCCTTTAATCGGATTTAGCTTACTCGGCTTAGGCTTCAACGGCTTTGTCGTGATCTTCCATTTAACCTGATAAACACCTACCACAAATGCAACAAGCAATCCTATCAGGCTGATGGGAAGTATCGCAAGGATGATCTGTCTGAGTCCCACCGTAAACAGGTTAAATGACCTCGAAAGCGTGAATTCTTCACTTGCGTACTGCGCCATTGATGTCATATAATAATGATATGCTTCATATACTCTGTCATATATGAATCCGCCAAATATCTTGACACCAAGTATAAGCACAAGCAGCATTGCCGCAGTATTTAAATCCTGACTTCTCGGCGCCTGACCTTCATCTCTGGCATCGGATAATTTTTTCGGCGTGGCGTCTTCTGTTTTTTCTCCGCCCTCTCCGCTTTTGGCGAAGAACTGAAGATCATATCGTAGTCTGTATTCCATACTGTTCACCCCTAAGGCGTGAGTCCATTTACTATCTCTGTCATGAGCCGTTTCATCTCAGTAAATACATAATCGGAAACAGTCGGTATAGTCTGTACCAAAAGAACCAATACCAGGATTCCCACAAGCACTTTTATCTGCATTCCGACAACAAACATGTTCATTTGCGGCGCAACTCTGGCGAGCACACCGAGGATAATGTTTATCAAAAACATAGCGCAAAACATAGGCAACATTATCCTAAACGAAAGTATAAAGAAATTGATGATAAAATCAATTCCTATCTGCATCATATCCTGTGGAAATACTTCCTGACTGACATTGAAATACTTAAATGTATCCACTATCGCTTTTATCAAATAATAATGCAGATTTGTTGATACAAATACCAACATAAACAGTGTGTTGTATATAGTCGCTGTAACAGTTACCTGCATAGCGTTTACAGGGTCAAATGTACTTGCCATAGCAAGACCCATATCTATATCCATAAGCTGTCCGGCAAAGCTCATGATATACGTACAAGCATTGCACATAAATCCGAGCAGTGCACCGACTGCAAATTCCTTCAGTATAAGAACTGAATACCCCAGAATGCCGACATAGTTCAGTTCAACCACAGGCACCAATGGGATAACTATCACGGTAAGCACTATGCTTATCGCCGCTTTCATTTGCATCGAGATCGAGTTGTTTCTGAAAAGCGGTGCGGTTCCTATAAATGCAGAAATCCTTATCAGCACAAGCAGATAGTATTCAAGATTTTCTACCGTGAATTCCATACTGTTTTTCCATCCATCTATGCAAAATCAGAAAACATTCTGACCATATTTTCAAAAAATTCAACAAGCGTTCCCATTATCCAGCTTCCCAAAAGCAACAGTGCGAGAAATATAGCAAGCAGCTTCGGTACAAATGTAAGCGTCTGCTCCTGAATGGAGGTTATTGTTTGAAATATACTTATTATCAAACCGACTATAAGCGAAACAAGCAGCAAAGGCATGGCACATTTAAATATCGTAAATATCATTTCGCGTGCTATGTCGAGTATATCAGCATCTGTCACCTTTTTTCACCTCCGTTGGTAATTACTTTTATTTCTTAATT
>CAMVCQ010000031.1 GCA_947166015.1 uncultured Lachnospiraceae bacterium | reverse complement strand
CTCATAAAAAAAGGAGAGGTCATAGGAAAGTATCCGGAAGAACAGTTGCTTGGTAAACTACGAGACGAAATCCTAAAGCTTTGATGATATGCTGAACAATACCTGATATTATTTAGGCTTACTGAACGACAAGGACTTTACCGATTGGACAAAACAACGCTACCATAGACTATTGGAACGATCACATAGATGGGAGTTACAAATGACGGAAGATACATTGTTTTTCGATGCATTTACTGATCTCAAGCTTGATGACAGGCTTTTTAATACATTTTCATCTCTGGCAGTCACAAAAGCGACTGCGTCAAAATCACAGGGGAAGCTCATCATAGAGACGAAAAGTGATAAGCTGATAAAAGGAAAAGACATCAAAAGAATGGAAAAAATCCTTTTTGATCAGATGTTTTCACAGTCCCCCTACAAACCATACATTGCAATTGAATACGATTTTGCGAAGAATTTTTCATTGACAGAGCTGCTCGAATTATATGAAGAGGAGCTTTTTGATGATATAGAATTGTCACGCCCTATGGATGCGTACCTGTTTTGCAGGGAGCATTTTTCTGTTGAAGGCGATACGATAGTCATCAACTGCGAGGATGATGTATTTGTAAAAGGCAGATGCGATTCGTTTGAAAAATACATAAAAGCCAAATTCAAAAGACACTTTGCAAAGGATGTTGCGGTCAAGTTCGAATTTGTTGAGAAAAAGCCGCGAGAGAAAAAAACAGAGTACGAAGTTTATCCTACGGATGAGCGTGAGGCTGCTCCAATTGACAGAAATGATGCTCCTGAAAAAACGACCGAAGAAGAAGCATCTGTAGCAACTGAACCAAAAACCGTAAACGACGGGAAAAAATGGTCCAAGCGATCATCAAAGAATTATTCAAAAAATGCACCCGAGCCGGGACTTATCTACGGTAAATCCGTCGAGGGTGACAGGATAGATATCTGTGATCTCGTGGATGGTATCGGCGAAGTTGTAGTCGAGGGAATGATCAGAAATGTTGATTTCAGAGAGATCAAAAACGAAAGAGTCATCCTGATAGGAACGATCACTGATTTTACGGATACTATATGCTTCAAGGCATTTTTGAAAAAAGAGGAGATAGAGGAGTACTCCATCAAGGAGTTTATAAAGAAGGGGGCATTTTTACGAATAAAAGGAAATGTCAGCTACGATGAATACGACAAAAAAATAACCATAGGATATATAAGGGGAATCAAAGAGACAGAGAATTTCACTACCAAACGCAAGGATACAAGTGAGTACAAAAGAGTCGAGCTTCACGCGCATACGCAGATGAGTGATGTTGACGGTATGTGCGAGGTTGGAAAGCTTGTAGGGCGCGCTGCGTCGTGGGGACACCCTGCCATAGCGATCACGGATCACGGCGTGGTTCAGTCGTTCCCGGATGCGTACTCTGCCGCAAAGGATGCGGGAGATGATTTCAAGGTGATATTCGGATGCGAGATATACCTGGTGGATGAAACTGAGGAAACCGTTGTCAAACCGGCGGGCAGATCGCTTGATGACTCGTATGTAGTATTTGATATAGAGACTACGGGATTCTCACCCAAAAGGGACAAGATCATAGAAATAGGTGCGGTAAAGGTAGAAAACGGAAGTATCACAGACAGATACTCGACATTTATAGATCCGCTGGTGCCGATACCTCCGCGTATAAAAGAGCTTACAAAAATAACTGATGATATGGTGCGCGGGCAGAGGACTATAGAAGAGGTATTACCCGAATTTTTGCAATTTTGCGAGGGCTGTATACTTGTTGCACATAACGCGAAGTTCGACCACAGTCACATCAGGGAAAAGGCGAGAATGCTCGGCGTAGAGACTGATTTCACGGTTGTGGATACAGTCGGGATAGCCAGAGTTTTGTTCCCACACATGGCAAAATTCAAGCTTGATGCCGTGGCGAAGGTGATGAAAATCTCACTTGAGAACCACCACAGGGCCGTGGAGGATGCGGAAGCAACAGCGCAGATATTTGTAAAAATGCTCCCGATGCTCAAAAACAAAGGAATCGAAAACCTTGATGAGCTGTATGAGTACACACACCACAACCCTGATATCATCAAAAAGCTCCCCATGTTCCACACTATAGTATTGTGTGCAAACGAGGTTGGAAGAGTAAACCTATACAGGCTCGTATCGATGTCGCACCTTGATTATTTTTACAGAAAGCCGAGAGTGCCGAAAAGCGACCTTGCCAAATACAGAGAGGGGCTTATCATAGGGTCTGCCTGTGAAGCCGGAGAGCTGTATCAGGCGATCATAGACGATGCGGACGAGGATGTGATAGAAAAAATAGCGAATTTCTATGATTATCTGGAGGTCCAGCCGGTCGCAAACAACGCATTTATGATAGAGTCCGACAGGAGGGAAAGCTATAGAAAGATAAACTCATTTGATGATCTTCGCGAGATCAACAAACAGATAGTAAAGCTTGCTGATAAGCTCGGCAAGCCTGTTTGCGCTACTTCGGATGAGCATTTTTTGGATCCTGATGACGGGATATACAGAGATATACTATTTGCAGGCAAAAAAATGGCCGACCAGAACAATCCTCCACTGTATCTCCGAACAACAGATGAGATGCTCGAGGAGTTTTCATATCTCGGAGAAGAAAAAGCGTTTGAAGTGGTTGTCAAAAACACAAACCTTATAGCCGACAGGATAGAGGTGATATCACCCGTATTTCCGGGCAAATGTCCGCCTATCATACCGGATTCGGACAAACTGCTCAGAGAGATATGCTATCGCAAGGCGCATCAGATGTATGGAGAAGAGCTGCCTGAGGTAGTAAAAGAGCGACTTGAAAGAGAGTTAAATTCTATCATATCAAACGGATTTGCCGTGATGTATATCATAGCGCAGAAGCTTGTGTGGAAGTCTGTTGAGGACGGATATCTGGTTGGCTCGAGAGGGTCGGTCGGGTCTTCTTTTGCTGCGACGATGGCCGGTATCACGGAGGTAAACCCTCTGCCGGCACATTATTATTGCGGAAAATGTCACTACAGCGATTTTGATTCTGAAGAAGTGAAAAAGTATTCCGGCAGCTCAGGCTATGATATGCCTCCGAAAAAATGCCCCGTTTGCGGTGAGGAGCTCATCAGAGACGGTCATGACATACCGTTCGAGACGTTTCTTGGATTCTATGGCAACAAAGAGCCTGATATAGACTTGAACTTTTCCGGTGAGTACCAGCCGAAGGCTCACGCGTATACGGAGGTTATTTTTGGTGACGGACAGACTTATCGAGCAGGAACCGTTGGAACTATCGCCGAGAAAACAGCCTATGGATATGTGAAAAAATACTTCGAAGAAAAGCAGATAAACAAAAGACCTGAGGAAATAGAAAGACTGCTCGAGGGAGTGCAGGGTGTAAAAGCAAACACCGGACAGCATCCCGGAGGAATAGTTGTGTTGCCGCTTGGATGGGATATCAATACATTTACGCCTGTTCAGCATCCGGCAAACGATCAGTCAACGACTATAGTTACAACGCATTATGACTATCATAAAATCGATTCAAACCTTTTGAAGCTTGATATACTCGGACACGATGATCCAACCATGATCCGTATGCTTGAGGATCTGACAGGGGTAGATGCTACACAGATACCGCTTGATGATGAAAAAGTACTGTCTTTGTTTGCCGGCACTGATGCTCTGGGAGTCACACCGGATGATCTGATGGGGACGGACCTGGGATCTCTAGGTGTACCGGAGATGGGAACAGAGTTTGTAATGCAGATGCTCAGAGACACAAAGCCAAAAAACTTCTCTGATCTTGTGAGGATATCCGGGCTTTCGCATGGAACGGATGTGTGGCTTAATAATGCCCAGTATTATATAAAAAAAGGTGATTGTACTCTGTCGACAGCTATATGTACAAGAGATGATATCATGACCTACCTTATTTACACGGGAGTGGAAAAAGGGCGTGCTTTTGATATCATGGAAAAGGTAAGAAAAGGTGCAGTTGCCAAAGGAAAAGTAAAAGAGTGGGGCGAGTGGAAAGAAGACATGATTTCACATGGCGTCCCTGAATGGTATGTGGAAAGCTGCCAAAAAATCAAGTATATGTTCCCGAAAGCACACGCAGTAGCCTATGTAATGATGGCGTTTAGGATAGCGTGGTTCAAGGTGTACTATCCGCTTGCATACTATGCTGCATTTTTTTCGATCAGGGCGAAAGCGTTTTCGTATGTGACCATGTGTACCGGAAAAGACCGCCTTGAGGCAAAAATGAGAGAGTATGCAAAAAGGTCAAAATCAAAGGATTATGCCGATAAGCTTTCTGATATAGAGAAAAACACCTATGGCGATATGAAAATTGTTCAGGAAATGCTCGCCAGAGGATATGAGTTTGCACCTATAGAGCTTGAAAAAGCGGATGCAAAACGATTTACGATCACAGATGATGGAAAGATCATGCCATCATTTTCTGCAATTGACGGAATGGGTCCCGCTGCGGCTGAAGGAATCGCTGATGCCGTAAAAGACGGACCGTTTTCGTCTCTCAAAAATTTCAAAGACAGGACCAAGGTCAGCCAGACCGTGATAGACAAGATGGTTGAATTAGGGATTCTGGGCGGGCTTCCCGCAGATGATCAGATATCATTACTTGACCTGATGTAAAAACGGCAGTAGCGCATTACGGATTAAGGAGACAGGTATGTTATTTTTACTTATGGATATGGCGGATACGCCGGAAGATAAAATAAAAGTAGAAGCTCTATATAAAGAATATGACAGGCTGATGTACTATGTCGCCGGAAAAATATTGAGGCAAAAAGAGGACATAGAAGACGCGATTATGGACGCCTGGATAAAAATAATTAAAAATCTTGATAAGATTTCTGAAATTTCATGTCCCCAAACGAGAAGTTTTGTGGTTATTATAGTTGAGAGAGCAGCAATTGATCTCTACAATCACAAAAAAAGACACACAAACGGCGATATTTCTATAGCGGATTTAGAGGATTCTCCGTTTTTTGCCACCTCGGATGACTCGTTTGAGGAGGTTGAACTGAATGAGATTCTTCGAAAAATCCCCAAAACATACAGTGAGGTGCTGATTTTGCATTTTGTCTACAATTATACTACAAAAGAAATAGCATATAGCCTCGGTATATCGGTGGATGCAGCCAAGAAAAGGCTTCAAAGAGCCAGGGTGGAGTTAAAAAAGGCGGTGGAATTATGAGTGATGAACAGATAAAGGATATGTTAACCAGGTATGTATGCGCGGAGATGGAGCTTTTGCCTGCCATGGACGAAATCCCGGAGCATCCGCCATACTCAAAACGGTTTAATCGTAAAATGAAGCATATTATGCGTGCGGGAGATTGGTTTGGCAACTGGCGTGTGTACTCCGTGCTCTACAAAGCAGCAGCTGTAGTTCTGATATTTTTGAGTCTTGCCACCGCGAATCAGGTAAGTGCAGCGGTGTTCGGCTTCAATCCTTGGAAGGCTGTGACGGAAATGTTTGACCCGACAGTTAAGATGAATCAGTGGATTTACGAAAAGGATACAAATACGCATAGAGTCGGTCAAAAACCTTTGTCAGACATACCTATCTATGTGCCGAAAGGATATAAGATTGTCTCTGATAAGCGTAGCGACTGGTATATTTCGTTGGATTGGGATGATATATCAACAAATGATAACCATTATGGATTGACATATGATAGAGATTTAATGATGGATGGTACCGGGATTTCTATGGACGCAGAATATGAATCTGAAGAAAAAAGTGATGTTTGCGGATATGAAGTCAAGATATATACGAAAGGAAAAGAAGTTTGGATTCATTGGTTTGATGAGAATTATTCATATCTTATTGATTCATACGGATTAGAAGATGCAAAGAGCGAATTAATGCGCATGGCAGAGAGTATTTACAAAAAAAATTAAAAGTTTAAAATTATTTGTCCCCTTTTTAGGATTTGAACGGTTATATATAGTAGAAGGGTTGAAAGTATCCTTTAATCGACAAAGTATAGTTTGAAAGTATGAGGTGAAAAAAATGAAAAAAATGAAAAAAAGAATGATTATCGTTTCAAGCCTTTTAGTATGCGTGATAGCTTTTGCTTCGATCGGTATAATAAGTTCAGCCGGAAATCGATACAATTCAGGTAGTGTTTCTGAAACACAAAGGGAATTGTACCATATTTCTAAAAATGATTTAAAAGAAATAGACAAAAACTGGAAATACGATCCTACAATTGTGGATAGAAAAATGATTGATAGCCAATCTGATGAAGTTGCAAAACAGACAGGGCAGGATAAAAAAACAGTTCAAAAGAAAATGATAGATAGAGCTGTAGAAACAAGAGCTCTGTATTTGGCAGCTTTAGATGCCGGTTTTTCTGCAACTGATTCTGAAGTGAAAAATGAGATTGATGATTTAAAAAGAGTGATTCACGAGGATCCGGAAGCGGAAAAAGATTTGAAAGCGGTTATAGATGGATACGAAATGTCTGAAGATGAGTATTGGAAAAAAGTTGCACCACAATACAAAACGGGAATAATCGTGAACAAATACTTGGACAAGGAATATGAAAAGCGTAAGTCTAAATCCAAAGGATTCATAGATGGTGAAAAAGAACAAAAACTTGAAACTGAATGGAGGCAGGAAATCGTGAATTCAGCTATTAAGAAATATGGAAGAGAGTAAAACGACTTTCCCGTCAATGATGGTTGTGACGCTGATGTCAAAAAAAAATAAAAAAACACTTGCATTTTGTTTTGGGTTGTGGTAAAGTAATGCAAGTGATGGTCCGTTGGTCAAGCGGCTAAGACGCTGCCCTCTCACGGCAGAAACAGGGGTTCGATTCCCCTACGGACTACTGAAAAGCCCGAGTTTGCGGGCTTTTTTGGTATCTAATTATGGAATAAGGGGTATAGATATGAAGGATAAAAAAAGCAAGAAAAAAGCCGGGATCAAGGTGGTTGGAGAGCCTTCCAAGCTTACATATGTGGTTCTGTTGCTTCTATATATCGCTGCGGCGGTGTTTACACCGATATCAGCTAACTCAAGGGGCGGGATACAGTTCATGAACGGAGTTATCCCGATTACGACATTTGCCGGAGTTCTTTCGGCGCTCTCAAATATATGTCTGATCATGATGGTCGTTTTTTTCAAAAAACTCGGATTTATCACATCAATCCTGCTTATCGCAGTTCAGATACCGCTGATGATCATCAATGTCTTTGTAAAAGGAAATCTCGGAAGTATGCCCGCGGTTTTCTCATTTGCTATGATCATAACTACGCTGATCATCATCAATTACAGAAACAATCAGGTCAATAATTACCAAAAAGCCGAGATTGAACAGCTCAAAGAGCAGCAAACAGCATCAAGGCGCCTTTTTGAACAGACTGCAACAGCGCTTGTAAACGCAATTGACGCGAAAGATACTTACTCGCATGGACATTCCGTGAGAGTAGCAGAGTACTCCAAAAGAATAGCCGAAGAGATCGGCATGGATGAAACAGAGTGCCTAAAGGTGTTCTATGCCGGACTGCTTCATGATGTTGGTAAAATCGGTATTCCAAACGACATAATCAACAAAAAAGGCAAACTTGACCCTGAAGAATACGAGGTTATCAAGCAGCATTCATCCATGGGAGACCAGATACTCAAAAGCATAAGTGAGTATCCGTTCCTGTGCGTGGGGGCTCACTATCATCACGAAAGATATGATGGAAAAGGCTACCCGGAGGGTCTCAAAGGCAATGACATCCCCGAGATCGCGAGGATCATATCCGTTGCGGATGCTTATGATGCCATGACATCAAACAGAAGCTACAGAAATGCTATCCCACAGCAGCTTGTCCGTGAAGAGATAGTAAAAGGCGAGGGAACTCAATTTGATCCGGAATTTGCAAAGGTTATGCAGCGGCTGATAGACCAAGACACTGAATACCAGATGAGAGAAATGGATATTTCCAAAGGACCCGTCAAAAAGAAAAATATCAGCTGCACGGAATACAGAAGTGAGGTCTCTGACGGAATAAACATAACAGATAAGCCGATCACGATAAACCTGCAGATAAGCCCGGAGGATCCGACGGAAAAAGGACGAGGGCCCGCGATCATTCTTTTTGATTCGCTTGACGGAAGGGTTCACGAAGACGACAGAATGACAAAGGATATGTGTTATTTTGAGTATGGAGTTATCTGGCTGGGTGGCAAGGTGGAGACAACCGGTGCAAGGGCTGCCAAATCGGAGATGATAAGCAGTTCTACGGAAAAACACCATAAATACAATGACTACACCAAAGATTGCAAACTGACCCTTGTGAAGGTAAAAGACCATGTCCTTGTAAAGGTCGAGGGTGAGGATATAGGTGCGGAAATAACTGTTGCGCTTCCTGACAGCACCAGATACGCATACGCAAGCCTTACAGGAGAGAACTGCCATCTGAGTGGGATTGTGGTAAATGAAGACGGCACAGCGGTAGAAGAAGGCTATATCCAAAGAATAGTAGAAGAAAAATCATACATAGATGAGCCTGATGGAGACATACCAAATGTCCAGATAGACGGCCAGAGAACCGCTACAACAGAAGGGATCAAACTTGACAACAAGGTGGAGATCGATTTTCATACAAAAAGCCTTCCGACATCCAGGCTTGTATGGCACTGCCCTTCCATGCTTGTGTACACCTCAAGTGACGGTCAGGTTAACTCTGACGGGTACAAGGAACTGGCTTATATCAGATTTGACGGTGAAAACACAGGCTCCACCGATGCAGCTACAAATGAGCTTCTCGTAAACAGAGAGGAGAATTTTGTAGGATGGAAGACCTGGAAAGAGTCAAACAGAGAAGGATTTGATGCAAAAGTAACCTTCAAAAAAGAGGGAAATACCGTCACATCCATCACCGATAACTTTGGTATTTTTATAAACAATACGACAACGATACTTGACGATACAAATGATGTCTATGTCGCTCTGTCAGGCGATCAATGCGCACTTACGAACATAAAAATACGCAATTTCAGGGAAATTTAAGGCAAAAATGTGTAGAAATGCCGAAAAAATGCTATTTTTCCTTGACAAGAGTGCAACAATGTGGTAATATCAAAAAGTCGTGAGGAACACTGCGACAGTCCATAAATGCGAATCATCGTGTTTTCGGACTTAGAAGTTGCTTGTAATGAGTGGCCGATATGGTCACTCTTTTGTTTAGCAAAACTATTTTTAAACGATCCGGGTTGAACCGCGTATTTCCGCAGGTTAAGCAGAAGTGTGGTTCGTCAGGGAGGAAAAAATGTCAGAAATTGAAAAAAGAACCGAGGAGATGGTTCTTCCCATACTCGAGGATTTCGGGTTTGACCTGTATGACACTGAGTATGTGAAGGAAGGAAATGATTATTATTTACGAGTCTACATCGACAAAGAGGGTGGCATAACATCAGATGATACGACAGATGTGTGCAGGCGACTGAGTGAGAGGATAGACGAGGAAAAAAACTTCATATCCGAAAAGTACATACTGGAGGTCAGCTCGCCGGGGCTTACCAGAGCACTTACGAAGCCGAAGCATTTTTCTTCATCGATAGGCAAGGATGTCGAATTCAAACTTTACAAGCCGATCGAGTATGAGGACAATGGCAAAAAGTTCAAAGCAAAAGAGTTTATCGGGATACTAAAGGACTACGACGAACAAAACGATTCGGTCACTATAGGGATAGATGAAAACGAAATGACATTCCAAATAAACGATATTGCATCGATACACTTGTGGATAGATTTTTAAGGGAAAACAATTCTAAGAATGGAGGACAAAATGGCAAAGAAAAAAACACAGACTGTTGACGAGAAGGCAGAATTTATCAAGGCACTTGAGGAGCTTGCAAAGGAAAAAGAAATTGATAAGGAGACGCTTTTTGAGGCTATTGAGAGCTCACTTGTCATGGCTTGCAAAAAAGAGTTTGGAAAAGCGGAAACAGGAGAAGGAAAAAAACCGATTGAAAATGTTCGCGTGGATATGAACCGCACTACAGGCGAGATTCATGTGTTTATGGACAAAGAGATAGTAAAAGAAGTTACCGATGAGGCAACTGAGATTTCAGAGGCTGACGCAGAGGTTAGCTTCCCGGACAAAAAGCTTGGAGATATTGTTGCTATCGAGGTTACACCGAAAAACTTCGGTCGTATCGCTACACAGCAGGCAAAACAGGTTGTTGTGCAGAAAATCCGTGAGGAAGAAAAGCGCATCATCCAGAGCCAGTACGAGACATCCGAGCACGATATCATCACAGGAACCGTACAGAGATTTTCAAACGGTACATATACTGTAAACATCGGAAAAATAGATGCTCTCCTCACTCCGCAGGAGCAGGTGAGTACCGAGTACTTCGATATAAATGAAAAGATCAAGGTTTATGTGCGCGGAGTCCGCGAGACACAAAAAGGTGTGATCAGAGTCATTATTTCAAGAAGTGACAGAGAGTTCGTCAGACACCTTTTCAAAAATGAAGTAGCTGAGATCCAAGAGGGTATCGTAGAGATCAAAAGCATCTCAAGAGAGCCCGGTGTCAGGACAAAGATCGCTGTTTACTCAACAGATCCGGATGTCGATGCGGTCGGCTCTTGCGTTGGAGTAAACGGAGAGCGTGTAGGCGCTGTTGTAGACGAGATCAGAGGCGAAAAAATAGATATCGTTGAGTGGAGCGAGGATCCTGCGATATTTATTGAAAACGCACTCAGTCCTTCAAAGGTTGTCAAGGTCGATGTGAACGAGGAAGAGAGGCAGGCAGAGGTGATCGTGCCTGACTATCAGCTTTCTCTGGCAATCGGAAAAGAAGGATTAAACGCCAAGCTTGCAGCGAGACTTACAAACTACAAGATCGACATCAAAAGTGAGTCGCAGGCGTATTGATCAGGCACCGGTCTGAATTTATTTATATAAAAATGCCCTGACTGTCGGGACATTTTTACGAATGGAGAGAATAATTGAAAAAATCTTTGGGAAGCCTGGGACTTGCAATGAAAGCCGGCAAAGTCGCGAGCGGCGAGTTTCAGGTTGAAGAAGCGATAAAAAACTACAAAGCATATCTCGTCATATTGGCAGAGGATGCGTCGGGAGGAACGAAAAAAAAATTTATGAATTCATGTAAATACTATGAGGTCCCGTTCATACAGGCGTATGACAAAGAAACGCTTGGCAGTGCGATCGGGAAAAAACAAAGAGCTGTCATAGCGATACTTGATGAAGGGTTCGCAAACAAGCTCAGCAAAAACTTGGAAAGTGAGGTGATCTGATATGGCAAAAATGAAAATCTACGAGATAGCAAGAAGTATGCAGCTGCAGGATAAAAATATCAAAAGCGGCGATCTTGTTGCGCTGTTAAATGCCAACGGATTTGAGGCCAAAGGTGCACAGTCAAACATTGAAGATGCGGCTATCGCTTTCCTCATGACCGAGTTTTCAAAAGGCAATATCGGAGCAAGCATAGAGGCTGCCAAAAATGCTCAAAAAGAGCCTGAGAAAAACGCAGAGGCGGCCAAAACCGAGGCAGAAAAGCCGGTAGAAAAACCTGCTGAGAAACCGGCTCCGAAAGCTGAGCCTAAGCCGGCAGCAAAGCCTGCCGAGAAGCCCGCTGAGAAACCGGCACCAAAGCCGGCAGCAAAACCTGAGACAAAGGTCAAAAAACCTGAGAAGCCGACAGGAGAGAGAAAGCAGACAAGAGCTTACTCAAGTGACGGTGGTGCTGATCTGCGCAGATCGACATCAGACAGAGGCGGTGCGCGCAGAGGTAAACCTGACGGATCCAGAGGCCCTGCTCGTGACGGCGGCAGACCCGGCAGAGACAAGGGGGATAAACAACAGTTTGCTCCAACGGGAGACTTTGGGAGCGGAAAACCGGATTCCAGAAAAAGGCGTGACAAAGGTCGCAAAAACGATCATGGCCGTGCAGGCGGATATCATCAGGCATCTGAGGACGAGATCCGTCGCGCAAGATCGAAAAAAGATCCAAACAGAGCAGGTGCATTTATCAGACCTAAACAGGTTGAGGCTAAACCTGAGGATGATATAAAGAGTATCAAGATCCCTGAAACATTGACTATAAAAGAGCTTGCAGAGAAGATGAAAATGCCTGCATCAGGCATTATCAAAAAGCTTTTCATGCAGGGAAGAATGGTTACTCAAAACCAGGATATATCGTATGAAGAAGCCGAAGAGATCGCTCTTGAGTACGATATCCTCGTTGAGCTTGAGGAGAAAGTTGATGTAGTTGCAGAGCTTCTCAAGGAGGAAGAGGAAGACGAATCCAAGATGGTCAAAAGACCACCGGTTGTCTGCGTTATGGGACATGTCGATCATGGTAAAACATCACTTCTTGATGCGATCAGACAGACCGATGTATCCGAGCACGAGGCAGGTGGTATCACACAGCATATCGGTGCGTATGTGGTCCGCATAAATGGACAGAAGATCACATTCCTCGATACACCGGGACACGAAGCGTTTACGTCCATGCGTATGCGTGGTGCACAGTCTACGGATATTGCGGTACTCGTTGTAGCAGCTGATGACGGTGTTATGCCACAGACCATAGAGGCTATAAACCATGCGAAAGCAGCAGGTGTAGAAATAATAGTTGCCGTAAACAAGATTGACAAAGAGGGTGCAAACATAGAGCGAGTGAAAAAAGAGCTTGCCGAGTACGACCTTACACCTGAGGAGTGGGGAGGCCAGACTGTGTTCTGTCCGGTATCTGCTCATACAAAAGAAGGTATCGAAAACCTTCTCGAGATGATCGTTCTTACGGCAGATGTGCTTGAACTCAAAGCCAATCCGAGAAGAGAGGCAAGGGGTGTTGTTATCGAGGCCGAGCTTGACAAAGGTAGAGGTCCTGTGGCAACAGTGCTTGTTCAAAAAGGAACGCTCAATATCGGAGATCACATAGCAGTAGGACCTGCTTACGGTAAGGTTCGTGCGATGATCGACCACAAGGGCGAGAGAGTTAAATCAGCGAAGCCGTCAACTCCGGTTGAGATTCTCGGACTTAACGGTGTGCCTGATGCCGGAGAGATATTTGTAGTAAAAGACAATGACAAAGAAGCCAAGCAGATCGCGCAGGCTTATATCGCACAGGGTAAGGATAAGCTTATCGAGGATACGAGAGCCAAAAAACTGTCGCTTGACGGATTGTTTGATCAGATCCAGGCAGGTAATATCAAAGAGCTTGGACTCATCATCAAGGCCGATGTGCAGGGATCTGTTGAGGCGGTTAAACAGAGTCTCGTGAAGCTTTCAAATGACGAGGTTGCTGTACGCGTTATCCACGGTGGTGTCGGTACGATCACAGAGTCCGATGTCACACTTGCGAGCGCTTCAAATGCTATCATCATCGGATTTAATGTCCGTATGGATAACCAGGCAAAAGAGAGTGCCGAGAGAGAAAATGTCGATGTAAGGACATACTCTGTCATCTACAACGCAATCGAAGATGTAGAGAGCGCTATGAAAGGTATGCTCGAGCCTATCTATGAGGAAAAAGTTATCGCGCATGCAGAGATCAGACAGCTTTTCAAAGCGTCCGGGATCGGAACTATCGCTGGTTCGTATGTGCTTGACGGTACGATCGAGAGAAACTGCAGCGTGCGTATAAGCAGAGAGGGCGAGCAGATATTTGAGGGACCGCTTGCATCACTCAAGCGTTTCAAGGACGATGTAAAAGAAGTCAAAGAAGGATTCGAATGCGGACTTGTATTTGAAGGCTTCAATGACATCCAGGAGCTTGATATAGTAGAATGCTACAAGATGGTTGAGGTACCAAGGACATAATTCCAAATATGCCTTGAAATGTCTTTATCAAAGGCTGCATAAACAGATTTCATAGTCTAAATGCAGGCATTTTTGCTAAACAAACAGGAAAGAAAAATGAGAAAAAACAGTATAAAAAATTCCCGCATAAACGGTGAAGTTATGCGGGAGATGAGTATCATCATCAGAGAAGAGCTCAAAGACCCGAGGATCCATCCGCTTACAAGTGTGATGGCTGTAGAGGTCACGACAGACCTTAAACAGGCAAAGATATTTGTATCTGTAATGGGTGATGAGCAGGCAAAAGAAGACACCATGCTCGGGCTCAAAAAAAGTGCCTCCTACGCGAGACACCAGCTGGCGATGAGACTGAATCTGAGAAATACACCGGAGCTTATCTATGTACTTGATAATTCTATCGAGTACGGAGCTTCGATGTCAAAAAGGATTGAAGAAGTTATAACCCATGATGATATGGCCAGAAGCAAGAGGGGAGAAGCTGAGTAGCTGTTGATTGTATGAATAAACTTATCGATGCTGTAGAAAAAGCAAAAACAATAGCCATAAGCGGTCATGTGCGACCCGATGGGGATGCGATCGGCTCCTCTATGGGGTTGTATTATTATATTTGTGACAATTATACGGGAAAAACAGTTGATGTTTATCTCGAGGAGGTTCCGGACAGCTTTGCGCATATCCGTGACGATGTGGCAATGACCGTAAAATCTGATAAATACGACCTTTTTGTGATCCTGGATTGCGGTGATGTGGAGAGACTTGGCGATGTGAAATCTGTGATCGACAGGTCTGATTTTGTATTAAACATCGATCATCATATCACCAATACTCTTTTTGGAAATGAAAATATAGTTGATGCCAATGCGAGCTCAACCTGTCAGATTCTTTTCACACTGATGGAAGAGGAAAAGATCAAAAAGCTTACCGCTATGGCACTCTATACCGGGATCATACATGATACCGGAGTTTTTAAACACAGCAATACGACATATCAGACGATGAGCATAGCAGGAAAGCTGATGGGCAAAGGCATCGCGTTTGGTGAGATCATAGACAGCAGCTTTTACAACAAAACCTACAAGCAGCTGAAAATAATGGGGTATTGCGTCACAAACAGCCAATTAGAGCTTGACGGACTCGTGATCTACTCTGTTATGCGCGCAAAGGATATGGAGGACTTCGAAGCGAAGCCTTCGGACCTTGACGGTGTCATAGATGAGCTGAGGACTACTGAGGGAGTTGAGGTTGCTATACTTATAAGCGAGAGAGCGCCGGGCGAGTTCAAGGTCAGCATGAGATCAAATCAGGTAGTAAATGTCGCTTCCATAGGCAAGTATTATGGCGGGGGCGGCCACATCAAGGCGAGCGGATGTACGATAAAAGGCGAGCCTGACTATGTAATAAAAGAGATAGTAGACAGGATACGAGAGCAGTTATGTATCGATGAAGACGAGGGCTGATGGACGGGATAATAAATGTCTGTAAAGAAGCCGGATACACATCTCACGATGTAGTTGCAAGGCTTAGAGGGATACTTCACATCAAAAAAATAGGCCACACGGGAACTCTGGATCCGGATGCAACAGGAGTATTGCCGGTGTGCATCGGAAAAGCAACCAAGGTTTGCGATATCATTACCGATCGCGACAAAACATATGAGGCTGAGGTTGTACTGGGAGTTGCAACAGACACGCTCGATGTATCCGGTACAGTTGTCGATCTGAAAAATGTATCTGTAACCGGGGACGAGCTAAAAGCCGTCCTTTTGACGTTTATCGGAGAGACCGAGCAGATACCGCCTATGTACTCCGCGATAAAAATAAACGGAAAAAAGCTGTACGAGTACGCAAGACAAGGGAAAGAAATAGAAAGAAAACCGAGGTATATAAGGATCGATTCTATTGAGCTTTTGGATTATGTAGGTACCGTATATGAGATACCCGACGGACAGGATATGATCGGAAAAACTCTATCACACGATGATATAGAAGCGTTTCCGTCGTTTAAGATCAGAGTGACCTGCTCAAAAGGCACATATATCAGGACACTATGCGAAGATATAGGAAAAAAGCTTGGCACTACGGCAACGATGAAAAGCCTGGTGCGAACAGCAGTCGGAAGGTTCAAAATAACAGATGCGATAACGCTTGATGAAATAGAAAAAACAGTCACCTCGGATGGAACTAATGACCCCGAAAAACTGTCAGACAAGCTTATCGCAGTAGACGAAGTATTTATTGCATACAGAGCAGTAAAAATAAAACCGGCCGCAAAAAAACTGCTGATAAACGGCAACCCTCTATTGTTTAAGGATATAGAGATTGTTTCAACTACAACGGAACAGTTGGGAACTGCTGAAAGCCAGTCAAATGCGACAGAAAAAGAGTTCGCGCAAAAGAGACAAGGATATATTTTGGACGAAGAGATTGTAAGGGTATATGACGATGCCGACAGCTTTTATGCGTTATATAAATGTGAGAAAAATCGCTTAAAGGTATATAAGTTTTTCGCCTAAGGTAAGTTTCATGCGACGCTCCTCCAAGATAGCAATATAGTGGTATCTAAATCGATTTTAGTTGACTGCTTTTACTCGGGGTCGTTTGCACTCATGCTCGCACGTAGCGGTATGGGATTTAGCAAGCTAAATCCTCATACCGACGGCGACCGAACCCCCTCGTACAAAAGCAGTCAACCTAAAATCGATATCAGTTGCTTGACTATGATTATTATATAGGCTGATTACGTTAGAGGAGCGACGAGTGTGAAACTTCCATAAGCGGTTCCATAGAGTCGCGTTGGATTTTTCACACTCAAGCTCCTAGAAGTATCTGCTAATAAACACTAGAAATATACATCTTGAAACAGGCAATTTAGATACTGATATGTATAGAAAACTATTTATAACCGGGAACTAACCAATGGAAAAATATGTAGGAACAGATTTCGAAAACATAACCGACTCAGCCGTGTGCATCGGCAAATTTGACGGAATCCATCTGGGGCACAGATTGCTTGTAAACGAAACCGTCAGATCGCCGTATCCCGCACTGATGCTGACATTTAGATTCGAAGGACAAAAAAGCATCTATACCGATGCCGAAAAAGAAAAAACAGCATCCGAGCTTGGAATCGAGCACTATGTCGAGGTGCCGGCGACAAAAGAATTTTTCTCGATGGAGCCCGAGACGTTTATAAAAGAGATATTGTGCAAAAAACTCGGAGCAAAGCAGGTTGTGGTGGGAACTGATTTTAGGTTCGGCAAGGACAGGACCGGAGATGTGGAAACACTTGAAAAATTCTCCGAAAACTATGGGTATAAACTGACTGTAGTAGATAAACTAAAATCAGATGAAGGCGAGATCATAAGCAGCACAGGTATCAGAAAATATATAGCTGACGGTGAAATCAAAAAAGCAAATAAACTTCTGGGAAGGAATTACTCCATATCAGGGACGGTGACCGGAGGGATGAAACTTGGAAGAAAGATAGAAGTCCCTACGGCAAACATTATTCCGCAGAACGATAAGCTACTACCTCCGTTTGGAGTATATGCAGTGAGGGTTATCGGCGAGGGGAAAAACGCTTACACCGGTGTTGCAAATCTCGGAGTGAAGCCGACTGTCGGAGGAGACAATCCCATCGGCCTCGAGGTGAACATTTTTGATTTTGAAGGCGATATATATGACAGAAAGATCATAGTCGAGTTTGTTGACTTTATCAGACCGGAAAAAAGGTTTGATGATATAGTGACATTAAAAAAGCAAATTGAAACTGATGTTAAAAAGGCACAAAAAATACTGCTTGCACAGGGGCACTGAAACAACTGTGAACACGATTTTTGAAGTTTTCACGGTTGGATAAAAATGCTCCGGATGGGAGGAAATATGAGCAAAAATATTGTATTTGATATGGACGGTGTGATCCTTGATTCGGAAAGGCTGATACTTACTATATGGGAGTTTATCGGTCACGAGCACGGGATACCTACACTTCGTGACACTATGTACAAGTGCATCGGTGTTACAAAGGATAAAACAAGAGAGATCATGCTTGAGACCTACGGACCAGATTTCCCGTATGAGGAGCTTAGGAAAGAAGCATCGCAGCAGTTCAAAGACAGAACAAAAAAAGATGGAGTTCCCGTTAAAACCGGAGCAAGAGAGTTTATCCAGTATTTGAAAACAAATGGATGGCAGATAGGACTTGCAAGCTCGACACTGCATGAAACGATACAGGCGGAGCTTGAGTTTTTGGGCATGTACAAATTCTTTGATCACATAGTTAGCGGAGAGATGGTCAGAGAGAGCAAACCGCATCCGGAGATATTTTTCAAAGCGTGCGAGATGATGGGAAGTAAGCCTGAGGAGACTTATGCAGTCGAGGATTCAAAAAACGGAGTGCGCGCTGCGGCGATGGCAGGACTGAAAGTTATCCTTGTACCCGATGTGGTTTTGCCTGATGAGGATACAGAGAGACTATGCTGGAAAAAATTCCCTGATCTGTCAGAGGTCAGAAGGTATTTCAATACAAAGGATCTGGAAAACTGATGTAAGGTTTTTGAGAATAAAATAAGACGGAAGCAGTTTCGCCTCCGTCTTATTTATTTGCAGTATTATTCTCAAACGACCAACGCCGAAGAATCAACCCTGCTGTCCCTGATACTCTGACTGACCGAATCCGAGGATGCAGTAGAAGATGACAGGAAGGAAAATGATGCCAACTGCGTAAGCTCCGTCTTTTCCGTATGCCTTTGCAACCTTGATAGAGTTGAGGATGTGCAATACGAAAAATGCGATATAACCAAGACTTCCGATAAGCTGTCCAATGATAGGAATAACGTTGATCACGATAGAACCTGCAAGGATACAAACTGCAGTGATCGCCATTGTCTGATTCCAAGCGAGCTCATAAAGATCATAAACGTTGAGGAACGGGATGATTGCTCTCCAGCCCGGTTTGCCGGCTTTTTCGAACATTTTCCACATTCCGATTGCCTGAACTACATATACGGCAATACCGAAAATTGCAATAACGATGAGCATTCCCCCGAGAATGGCAAAAAATCCTGCCGGGGCAGCATTAATGTTGTAAGAGTACATAGAATCCTCCTTTTTTGGGCGTATGTGCTATGTATCACATCGCCAATTAGATTATTTTTTTATTTTAGAAAAATAAAACGCTTTTCTAAAACACTACAAAAAGATTTTACTACATATCTGAAGTTTTGTCAATCAGTCAAACAACATATTGTGATTTTTTTCTTGACAAATTAACCTAAACACTTTAATCTACTCTATGGTTTATGAAATCCGTATCATTTATGAAACCAAAGGATCGGAGGGAACGAAG
The DNA here is from genome assembly GCA_947166015.1 of uncultured Lachnospiraceae bacterium. Lineage (GTDB taxonomy): Bacteria > Bacillota > Clostridia > Lachnospirales > Lachnospiraceae > Eubacterium_F. The sequence continues at coordinate 944 of CAMVCQ010000031.1, read as the reverse complement.
AAATAATGAACGATAACGATTTTGCAAGAGAGGTTGAGCAAAACATCCGAAAAAAATACAGGAAAAAAATATGGTGTAAATTCACAAAGGCGATAAATACATACGAGCTTGTAAAAGAAGGAGACAGTATCGCTGTCTGCATATCGGGCGGCAAGGATTCGATGCTTATGGCAAAGCTTTTTCAGGAGCTCAAGCATCACAACCTGATCCCTTTTGAGCTCAAATTCATAGTTATGGATCCGGGGTATCTGCCTGCAAACAGAGAGCTGATAGAAAATAATGCAAAAAAGCTTGATATACCGATAGAGATTTTCGAGTCGGACATTTTTGATATAACAGTAAGCGTCGAGAAAAATCCCTGTTATCTGTGTGCGAGGATGAGGCGCGGACATCTGTACGCAAAGGCGAAAGAGCTTGGCTGCAACAAGATAGCGCTCGGGCATCATTATGATGATGTGATCGAAACGATCCTTATGGGGATGCTGTATTCCGGGCAGGTGCAGACAATGATGCCAAAGCTTCACAGTACGAATTTCGAAGGGATGGAGTTGATCCGTCCGATGTATCTGATCAGAGAGGACGACATCAAGGCTTGGAGAGATTTTCATGGACTTGAGTTTTTGCGTTGTGCGTGCAAGTTTACAGAGTCAGTCGGGTTTGATAACGATGATGAGAACAGGATGGAGAGCGAATCAAAGCGGCTTGAGACAAAAAGGCTCATCGCATTGATGAAAAAAACAAACCCGTTTGTCGAGGCAAATATATTTAGAAGTGTTGAAAATGTCAATCTCAACACGATCATCGAATACAAAAAAGACAATGACAGACACAATTTTTTGGATACATATTGAAACAGGTGCTTTTATTTGCAAATAAGCGGATTTTTACTTGTTTTCAGATCGGAAGAGCGTCGTGTAGGGAAAGAGTGTAGATCTCGGTGGTCG
>CAMVCQ010000030.1 GCA_947166015.1 uncultured Lachnospiraceae bacterium | reverse complement strand
ACCTAAGTTTGTGTTTCATGTAGTTAGTTGAATTGTTTCCTGACTTTACTCCCATAAAAATACGATCCAACGTGTATGGGAGAATGATCCCCACGCGCTGGATCGTGTTTATCTATTATAAGGGATTTATTTTACTTCGATGATTATTTTTTCGTTTGTCCAAACATCCGATTCATACTCAAGCTGGACATTTTTCGCTTTTTTCGGAACCTGATAAAAAGTCGTAAACGTGACATTTCTACCGGGCGAGAGGTTCTCATTTATAAAGTCGTTGTTTTTGAAATCATCTGTTGAGATATACTCCTGCTCGCAGCTTTCATTGTCAGCATAGCACGCAAAATCATATATGCTCACATACTTGTCGGAGTCGCTTTTGTTCTCGAATTTAAATGTGCAGGCTATGAATTTTTTTCCTTTTGACGGCTTGCTGAGGCCGTATTTATCATCAGACGGTTTGTAGTTGTCTTTGAATTTTTTGTAGGTAAATTTCAATCCGTCTTTTTCAAATGACCCGCCTTTTTTGACAGTATTGCCGGACTCTTCTTCCGACGACTCGGAACTATTGGATTCCTCCTCATCTGTATCCGCTTCGCTTTCAGCATCATTTATTTCTGCGTTTTGCACATTTGTATTATTGTTATTTGACGAACTTCCGCCTGTTATACTGCCTGCGATCGCCGCCAGAGCGATAATTCCCAAAAGAACAGCAAGTATGATTAATAGTATTTTTCTCATTTTTCCCTCCTCATATAAATATTGACTACACGACTCCTACGTTGTCGTGTCAAATAGTTCGGTACAATGCAGGGTTATTTCTTCGGAAATAACTGCACCTCGCTCATAACGAACTAAACTATAGCAGAATCGAGCTTGATTGTCGTCCGCTATAGAGCGGACAGTTTCAATAAATGCTTGCGTGCAAACCGGTGAGAGAGTATAATGTTAACGTGGAAACACTATTGAGTTTTATCGATCCGCAGATTGGAAAAACGATAGAACAGCGAAATCCTACCGACTTTTTTTGCAAGGAGGACATCATGGAGGAGAGCACTACCGATCTTCTGAACATTTTTGACAAAACACCAGCTGACCGCATGGACAGCTTTATTTTTGAGCACGCGAAAGACATCCCACAAAAAATGCTCTTTTCAACATATATCAGGCAAACCGACATTCCGCTGTCAAAAGTGTACGCCAACTGTGCCGGCTACATATCCAAATCTTATTTTTATGATGTGGTAAACGGGACCAAAAATGCTCCTTCGAGAGATGTGGTTTTGATCATTTGCCTTGCAGCTCATTTAAGCAGGAAGGAAACCAGAAGAGTTTTAGAGAATTACGGGCACAGAGAACTGTATTTAAAAGACACCAGAGATATCATCATTGCAACCCATATAAATAACGAAGATTTCAGCATAGCCACCATTAACGAAGACCTGTATGCGCATGATTGCCGACTACTCCACGATACAGAGGTTTCATATGACAGTTGAAAGAGAATACGAACTGTCCTGCTACAAAAAGATCCTCCAGCTTGACTCAAACGGCGATGTCTTCCTCTCAAGACATATCGAAACCGGGAGGATGTCTGTCAGAAAAAATCTTCCGCTGTATAGCAAGGACACTTACGATCTGCTTAATTCATACACTACCACTCACCCGGAGCTGCATATCCCGGCGATCATAGATATGTTTTCCGATGATGAAAATCTCTATGTGATCGAGGAATATATAGAGGGAAAGACCCTTCTTCAGATAATGGATGAACAAACGATGACCGACGATGAGGTTGCACTGCTTGGCACAAAACTGTGTACTATCCTGTCCGAACTCCACAGTCTCACTCCGCCTATCATACACAGAGATATCAAGCCATCAAATCTCATAATCGATACTCACGGTGAATTGTATTTGATCGATTTTGACTCGGCTAAGCTATACGCGGAGGGAAACAACGAAGACACCGTACTTCTAGGAACAAGAGGATACGCTGCGCCCGAGCAGTACGGATTTGGACAATCATCTCCGCAGACCGACATTTACGGCGTCGGTGCGCTGATGCTCGCCCTGCTCACAGGCTCTGAACGCGACAAAAACGAGTATCATGGAAAGCTTGCATCCATCATAGAAAAATGCATGCGATTGGATCCAAGCGACAGGTATTCGGATGCAACTGAGCTTAAAAATGCCCTGCTGCCGTTTGTTAAAAATGCACCTAATTATGACAATGACTCTTTAACCTACAAAACAAATGCTCCCAAGAAGCAGTCTGTTTTTTCAAGGTCTTTATATCATATTCCTTATCTGCCCGTGGGCTTTCGCACAGGTATCATAAAAAACATGATCGCGGCTGTGCTATCGTATTCGATCATTTTTAGTATCCTTACCTCCGGAGTTTTGACCGAGAATGCAAAAACCGCCGAGGAACGGACATTTTTCACCGTATACTGGGTTATTTTGACAGTGCTCACCATCGGCTACTGGGGAGACTATCTGGGAATCCGACAAAAACTGGTGCCTGCAAAAAGGCGAGGGGTTCGAGTGCTACTGAGCATACTCATCTATGTTGCGATCATTATTCTGACTCTTGTAATTGCGGTGTTTCCGTACAGTACGATCGAGTGATGGGAATTTTATCTTTTATCAAAAACGGAGAGCATACGCTCCCCGTAATTCTTTGTCCTTTTCAATTCGCGCCGCATACGGCAGGATTTACCAATATTTTTTGACAATAAGTCGCGCCTCGTCCTCAGTCATTCCCATATTTGAGACCACTCCTGCCTGATTATAATAATGAAATCTTAGCAGGAATGTTCTTGAGTACTGTCATTTGCGAACTGATCAGTATAGAAATGACAGCGATATACCATTTTATAAGAATAGTTAATAGATAACAAAAAATAGAACCAATCTGCTATGTAAACATGCTAACACAGCAAGATTGGTTTGTCAACTGTCGTTTATCCACAATTAGCCTACATTCGTCCGCTGGCGGACAGCTTAAATATATACTTGCGTGCACTCCGGTGTGAGAGTATAATGTTAGCGTAGAGTTTTTTGGGTTGTTTTACCGGAAGTCCGGGGGAGGTAGGCTTTAAATATGAGAGCTTTTAAATCTAAATCATTTTTCTTTTTACTTACTGTTTTTATAACGCTCGCAATTTCGGGTTGTTCCGATCAAACTGCACCAAATTCGCCGAATGTTTCTAAACAGGAAAAAAATGTTGCCCTTTCATGGAGTAATGTAACGGATTCCCAGAGCTATACAAGTACCGTTACCGCTTTGGAAAAAGCCGGCGGAAAAGTGAATAAACTTGATCTTGTCAAGTCCGAAGACCTTGATTATACAGAGGATGGAAAGCTCATAAATGCCACTGATGAACACGGTTTTCTCGATGAAAAATCCGCCGAACTGATAAAGAAAAACAGCTGGCATCACTCCAATGTAAAAGAAGTGTTAGGCGACAACAAGTGCGTAGTGATTCCGGGCGGATGGGATATTTCTCCAACGCTTTATCGCAATCCTCAAGGGTGGCACGGAATAAAAGAAGACAGTGATTTCTCTCCCGAACGAGATGTCTCTGACTATCTTTTGGTTGATTATTGCTTGGATAATAATATTCCATTATTGGCAATTTGCCGAGGAATGCAGATGCTGTCAGTCGTATCAGGCGGAGAGATTACACAGGATATTTCAAAGTATTTTGATCAAATCGGAGCGGAATACCATAACGAACATAGAGACCCCGAAAAAAAGAATTTTGTTTCTCATCCTGTTAACGTATCTAAAGATTCCCTGTTTTATAAGATTGTCGGAAAAGAGAGCATTGAGCGTGTCCCTTCGTGGCATCATCAAGCAGTGATCAGCGTAGAAGGAACACCCCTTACTGTTGTGGGAACCTATGATACCAATGGTGTAACTATGATAGAGGCGGTGGAGGATAAGAAACTAAACTTCTGCCTTGGGTTACAATTTCATCCGGAAATATCCGTTGCCAAGGTTGTAAATCATAGCGAAGATGCCGAAAAATACACCGATTATGATACATCCATTTCTTTTTTCAAAGCAATAATCGACGCAGGATTTACCAATACTTTTTGACAATAAGTCGCGCCTCGTCCTCAGTCATTCCCATATTTGAGGCCACTCCTGCCTGATTATAATAATGAAATCTTAGCAGGAATGTTCTTGATGTCGCAAACCACGGGAATATATCAAATAATACCAACCTCCAAATAAAAGCAAGTTTTTTCGTTTATTTGGAGAAATTCTTCATTTTTGGGCGATTTTCTCCAAATATAAGCAAAAATTGCGAGATAATTGGAGCTCTCACATCAGTGATCTGAAATAATCATCTATTTCTTTTACCCACATATTCGGTGGCATACTTTTCAACAGATACTTTTCGGGCTTTAGCTCGAGCACTTTCATCACGCTCTCTTTGTCATCCTTGGCGGTGAGCATTATTACGGGCGTATCCTTTGTTGTCGGTTCGGAGCGGATCATCTCGAGTACCTGCGATCCGTCAACGACAGGCATTTCATAATCAAGCAGGATCAGATCGACTTTGTTTTTCACAAGCAGCGTGATCGCATTCATTCCTGAGTTTGCCATATAGATTTTGTACTTTTCGGAGAGGAGATTTTTGATCATTCTGACCATCGTCGGGTCGTCGTCAACGATAAGTATCGACCTCTGGATCTCGCCGAGTTCGTCGCGCTGCACAAGTCGGTCGAGCTCCTTGATCAGATCGGCATTATTAAGCGGCCTCTCAAACGCCCTTTTGATGAGCGATTCGGGCACTACCTTTTGCACTTCCTTGAGGTCCTCGGGATTTCCTATCAGATAGAAAAATGCCCCCCTGCCACCTACAGTATCCTTACAATAAGTGATCACTTTGTGCAGCTCCTCATCGAGCTCCTCGACATACAGGATCCATATATCGGGGAAGTATTTCTCACGGTGTATCTCATCAATATCGGGATTTACGCACATTACTTCGTATCCCGCTTTTTCAAGTGCAGTCACTGTCGCATGAACCATAAATCCTTTCTCGTTACCTATCATCATTAATTTCTTTTCCATTGTTTCCTCCCATTCGATGCTTGTTAAAAATGTTACTATTCACGGGTGTATATTAGTTATATTTACACTCAAAGCTTGCTATAAAGTTACATCATCTAATGTACATACCGTGTACGGTAGCCAAAATACATACAGTTTAAAACATCTAATACTATTCTAATCACCCGAGCTCTTCCATCAATCCATCGTGATCGAGCTTCGTAACCATATCCTTTATTTTTTCATAACGCTCTTTTTGAGCATCCGGTACACGATATCCGGCAAGCATTTCCATGATCGAGTCAGCACTGTCAAAATCAAACGCGTCGACATACTCGCGGATTCCGGCATATGCCTCATTTAACGCGCTCTCGTCGATCTCCGGTCGGTCGTCCGCTTCCTCATCAGGCCCTGCAAGCAGCGTCTCAAGCTTCGCACTAAATGCCCTGTAATCCTGCAAAAGCTTCGGCGTGAGTTTATTTATCTCATCGACATTTTCATCATCACCACAGCTCTCGAGATAAGCCGCCTGCTTGGATATATCAAGCGCACCGATAAGTCTTGACGAGCTTTTGAGCGCGTGGACTTTTATGGTATAATTCTTTATATCATTATTATTCAAAAAATCTTCTATTTCTTCTGGTCCTGTTTTGGCAGCAACGGAAAAATCGTTTAACGCTTCCAAAAGAATGTTCTCGCGCATACAGTTTTCCATCGCAGCGGAAAAATCGACCTCTTCAAATTCAGCATATGACTTAAGAGTTTCGTTTACAACACTGCCACCGCCGTTGCCCAAATCATCTGCTTCCATCCGCACCACTTTTTCCTCAGGCAAAAATGCCGCGATAGTTCTTTCAAGCTTCATGCTGTCTATCGGCTTCGTCAGATAGTCATCAAATCCGGCTTTTATAAACCTCTCCCTGGCGCCGGAAATAGCGTTCGCGGTAAGCGCTATTATCGGAGTATTTTCTATCCTCTCGGGCATGGTTTTTTTCATTTCCTGCAGCGTTTCTATGCCGTCAAGTCCGGGCATCCTCTGATCCAAAAATATCAGATCAAACTGCTCCTGCTTTACCTTTTCCATAGCCTGCATACCACTTGTTGCAGTGGTTACATTTACCTTAGTCGGCTCGAGAAGTCCTTTTATCACCGTAAGGTTCATTTTTGTATCATCGACTACAAGTATGTGAGCGTCAGGCGCTTCAAAGTATGATGAATACTCCTTGGCGGACTCGATCGACTTTTGGTACATTTTTGCAAAGTCACCCATCGGCTCCCAGGAAATGACCTCCTGTCTGAGCACAAATCCAAACTCGGAGCCTTTGCCGTATTCGCTCTTTACCTCAAGCTCGGAGTCCATCATATCAAGCAGGTTTTTGACTATGCTCATCCCGAGCCCCGCGCCCTCGATGTTGCGGTTTCTGTTTTCCTCGATTCGCTCAAACGGCGTAAACAGCCTGTTGAGATCCTCCTGTTTCATACCGATGCCGGTATCGGCCACATCGAACCTCACCAGTATATGCGTATCGTCTTCTTTTTCATATGAAACAGTAAGCTTTACAGATCCTTTTTCCGTGTACTTCACAGCGTTATTCAGCATGTTTATCACGCACTGCTTTACCCTGATTTCGTCGCCGATCAAAAGGTGCGGGATCGTTTCATCCACATCGACCGTAAACTCAAGCTCTTTTTCATCGGCTTTGACCGAGATCATGTTTACAAGATCATTGAGAGTCGAGCTCATCTCGTATTCGACGGGCAGGATATCGAGCTTGCCGGCCTCTATCCTTGAGAAATCAAGCAGGTCATTGATCAGGCTCACAAGCGTCCTTCCTGAATTTTTGATATCGGTCGCATACTTTCTGATCCGCGGATCTGTCGACTCTCGCAGTATCATCTCATCCATACCGAGAACCGAGTTGATCGGTGTCCTGATCTCGTGCGAGATATTTGACAAAAATGTCGACTTCGCCTCGCTGGCCCGTTGCGCCACACGCAGGTCTTCTTTCAGCTTTTGCTCCTCTTGAAGCCTGATGATGTAGTCAACGACCTCATTTACCGTAGCCGCCAGACTCTCGTGGAGCTGTTCGACCTCGTCTTTGGTCTTTACTTTGTAGTTGTTTATTTTTTCTGCCGCTGCCTGCCTGTCCTCAAGCGATTCCGTCGCAAACTCGTTCATCGCAAGCGCCATTCCCGCTATCGGCCTGACAGTTCTTCGCTCAAGCAGATAGTGAAAAAGTATAACTATAGGCATAACTATATCAAACAAAAACAGTATGAGCTTCAAGTCAAATGCCAGCCCCTCACCGTTAAGCACAAATATAGTCGACTCGTCATCATCGCTTCCAAAAGCCGCAAGTCGCGTCCTGCTCAAGTACCACTGAGTCCTCTCCTCGATATGCCGCCTTCTTTTTTCTTTTTCTTCCTCAGATAACTCCGGTTCTTCTCCCGGCTTAGGTGTATGATCCGGTTTATATGACTGCTGTGGACTTGGATTCTCCGTCGTCGATTGTGCCGCATTTGTTTCACCTGATGTCTGCTCCGTGCTAACCCCTTCCTTGGTCTCCGTGTTGGTGGTCGTTGTCGCCGACTCCATATCCGGCTTCCTCGACGGCCGATACATCGCAGCGCCACCGCTTACCGCTCCGCTTCTGACCTCTATCACATCGCCCAGGTCCGGTATCAGAGCATTGGCAACGAGTGCCGCAAAAAATCCCAAAACCAACGCCTCAAAAACAAGTATCTGTATGATCTTTTTTCCAAGTGCTTTTTTGGGTTTTACTCTATTGTATTTTTCATACTCTTCATTTTTAACATGTTTTTTAAATCTCCCGACCGGGAATATTTTTGTATACCCCGCCGGCAAAAATCTAAATCCGATATGAAGTATCAGAAATCCAACCACAACCTGCAGTCCGATATCGGTCATCCCCGTGAAATCGATCTCGCTGAATTCCGCGGTAAACTGTCCCTCCGCGACCAGATGGTTTACGATGAAAAACACTATGTTCAGTGATACTCCCGAGATCACGCCGCTTACGATCGTTTTGGGAAGCGTTTTCAAAAATCCCCTGCTGATCCAAAACTCCACCACAAATATAAGTATCAGGTGAAATGTCAGCAAAAATGCCTCGCCCGGAGATATAAAAATAGTCGGTATCAAGATCAGCGTATACGATAGAATCGCCGACCTGACCCCGTACAGACCATCTATAAATATCAGTGGAAATGTATACCCGAACGCAAGAAATAATGACGCGATAACGCCATCCGTGCTCTGAAGCCAATCGAAATTCAGATACGCAAAAAGGCTCCACGCGGAAAAGAGGATACAAAATCCCTGTACAGTATATGCAAGTTTACTTCGTCTAAATATATTTGGCATCCTTTTCTCCTTACTTCATGTTGACTGCTCGTTTACATTTGTTTGTTAAGGACTATGATACGCCGCACCTTGATACAATTATAACGATTGATTCGGCCTTTGTTCTAATTATACAAAATGAATTGTTTTTATGCAAGTTTTTTCACATTATATCGATAACCCTCTTGACATACTACTTCTACAGAAGTATAATGTAACTACTTCTACAGACGCACTTCAGAAAGGAGCTACAATGGCTGATATAACTATCTATCATGGATCACCATATATAGTGAAGACTCCGGACATTTCCAAATCACGCTATGATACGGATTTTGGCCGTGGGTTCTACTGCACCTGCGACGCGGAATTAGCAAAAGAATGGGCTTGTGACGAGCGTCGTTCAGGTTATATAAACTCCTATACAATTGATACATCCAATCTTCGTATCCTTGACCTTCACGATGAAATATATTCCCCTCTGAATTGGTTGGCATTACTTGTCAATAACCGCGCTGTCCGTGTGCGCACTCCACTTCAGCGTCGTGCTATCGAATGGCTCAAAAATGAATATCTGGTTGACGTTGACAAATTCGATATTGTTGTTGGTTATCGAGCTGACGATTCTTATTTTTCAATAGTAAGGGCTTTTGTCATGAACTCTATTTCTCTGGAACAGCTTACACAAGCCCTGCATCTGGGAGGATGGGGAGAACAGTTTGTCATAAAGAGCAAAAAAGCTTACTCGCTGATTCATTACTTGAAATCAGTTCCGGTTGATCACAAAGTGTACTATCCCAAAAGGAAAAAAAGGAACGACGACGCAAGCGGAGCATTTTTACAAATGATGGATGAAGCAGACACTGATGGTATCTACATACGCGACCTTTTGAAATAATCCTTTTGTATTGTATAGAGTGAAAAAAAATGAAAACTATACCGACATGAAAAATAACCCGCACGATACATTTTATGGGAGGAATCATTATGCACGCATATAACGAATTGTATTTAGATGACGCAATGGACAACCTCGGCGAAGCCTTTGATTATGCCAGCAAAAGCTGCGGTACTTCATTGACTGACTTCACAAATTATTTTGTCACATGTGGACTTGCTGATGAGTTCGGACACGGCTCACCAAAAATAGTCATCGGGATGTCAGGAACCGAGCTTGCCAGAGAAGTGTTCAGGCGCACCTTCGGCTATGATAATTCCAAAGAATTTCCACCAGCTCAGATCGAATATGATTATTCGGCCGAGTATTGGTCCGGCTGGATTTCCGCTTACTATCAATGGAGTCGCGGATACAGCTTTCGACTGATACTAAATCATATTCCTATTGAGACTATTTGTCATGCATATCATCCACTTCACGAGGCGTCAGAAGAACGAGCCTGCGCTTGGTTTGATGAAAAAATGTCCGAAATCAAAAAAGTAAACGAACTACAAAGAAGGAGAAGGCTTCTCGGGTATACCCAGCGCCTTCTCGCTGATAGATCAGGTGTAAATATAAGAACGCTCCAGCAATACGAAATAGGCAGCAAAGATTTGGCCAAAGCCGGCGCTGCTACAGTTTTATCGCTTTCAGATGAGCTTGGTTGCGAGGTGCGCGATCTACTTAGCTCTGTCTGATAACATCATATATCAGCTTGATCTTTTCAGGCTTTTCGGTTGTGATGCGGTACTTGTCGGACAGAAATTCTTTTGCCAAAGCAAGCTTACTTTCATCGGCCGCATACATAGTCGCTATGACATCGCCGACCTCTACTTTGTCACCTATTTTTTTGCGCATGATCATACCTGCACTATAGTCTATGGAGTCTTCTTTTTTTGCTCTGCCGGCACCAAGCATTCCGGCACCCATACCGAAGCCCTCAGTATCTATGAAGGACAGATATCCCGCACTTTCAGCCTTTAGTTCAAGGCTGTGTTTTGCTTTTTCAAACTTATCGGTATCCTCGATATAAGTTGTGTCTCCGCCCTGGTTTTTCACAAGCTGCAGGAACTTTTCATAAGCTTCGCCTGAGGATATTTTTTCTTTTGCAAGAGCGACACCCTCATCGTAGCTCAGTTTGTTTTTCAGTTCTTCCGATGAGCTTCCTTCTCCGCTGCCGAGAGATATCATCATTCCGGCAAGCGCAAAGCAGACCTCCTTCAGATCCTCAGGTCCTCTTCCTTTGAGAACATCTACGGCCTCGATCACTTCTATATTGTTTCCTATAGCATAGCCCAAAGGCTCATTCATATCGGTGATCATGGCAACAGTTTCCCTACCGGCGCCGTTTCCAATCGCTACCATCCTTTTTGCAAGCTCCGTCGCAGTCTCGATATCCTTCATAAATGCGCCGTTTCCGACTGTCACATCAAGTACGATCTTGTCTGCTCCGGCCGCAAGCTTTTTGCTCATGATCGACGATGCGATAAGCGGTATGCTCTCAACAGTAGCAGTCACATCGCGAAGCGCGTAGATCAATTTGTCAGCGGGAGCCATCTCACCCGACTGTCCCACCAGAGAAATACCGCATTCTTTGACAGCCGCGAAAAATTCTTCATCCGTCAGCTCTACCCTGTAACCCGGGATAGACTCAAGCTTATCGTAGGTTCCGCCCGTAAACCCGAGCCCCCTGCCGCTCATTTTTGCTACCGGGATCCCGCAGGCTGCTACTATCGGTCCCACGATCAGAGTCGTTTTGTCTCCTACACCTCCCGTGGAATGCTTGTCGACCTTGACACCGTCTATCACGGACAGGTCCACGCACTCACCCGAATCACGCATAACCAGGGTAAGAGTCGTCATTTCTCTGTCACTCATCCCTTGAAAAAAAATGGCCATCAGCATCGCAGACATCTGGTAATCCGGGATGTTTCCGGACACATAGTCGGTGATCATCCCTTTTATCTCATCGTCTGAAAGCTCGCCACCTTCTCTTTTCTTGTGAATAATATCAACAAATCTTTCTGTTTGCATGCTTTTACCTCGTGTGTTAATTCTATTAAACAATTTATTAGTATATTAATCGATTTTGTGTTCACTGCTTTTGTACGAGGACTTAAACAAGCGACTTAAACGCGTCGCCCCTCTCCTCGAAGTTTTTGAAATACCCATACGACGCTGCTGCCGGAGACAGCACACACGCCTTACCCTTCTCGGTTATTTCCTTGGCTTTTGCTACCGCCTGCTTTAAGTCATCAACAACTATAATGTTATCCGCGTCACTGCCGGCATTATTATTCAAATCACAACCTGATTTCAACTCCTCGTATATCCTTTTTCCCGACGCATACATCAGGATAAAATGTATATCTTTTCTTGTCGGTATGTACTCAAGGAGCGGAGTGTAGTCAATCTCCCTATCCATCCCGCCGACAAGCACGGTCCCTACATCGGGGATGCTTTTGATCGCCTGGATCGTAGCCTCGGGGATAGTAGAAATCGAGTCATCATAGTACCTGACGCCATCTTTTTCGGTTACAAATTCGAGCCTGTGCGGAAGCCCTTTGAACTCATCTATCGCAGATTTCACCGCTGCCTCATCCAACCCGTAAACATCCTTTGCAACCTGCATTACAAACTGCGCATTGTAGTGATTGTGCTCTCCGAGTATCTTCATCTCATCACTTACATATCTGTCAGTTACGGTTGTTACCTTCGCCATTGTATCGATCTTTGGCACATCGGTTCCCACAAACAAAAGGTCGTTTTCCTTTTGAAAATCAGTTATGTGTTTTTTCGCCTGATAGTATGTCTCACGGTTGCCGTAGAAATCCAGATGATCCTCATACAGATTCAAAAAAATCGCCACATGCGGCGATACATCCGTATACGCGAGCTGATGACAAGACAACTCAAAAACAGCTATGTCGTCAGACTCAGCCATACGGTCAAAATAATCAAGACAAGGTACACCTATATTTCCGACCAAATGCGCAGTCCTATCCGTGCCCTCGAAGCATTTTTCCAGGACATGGTGCATCAGACTTGTAGTTGTGCTTTTTCCCTTCGTTCCCGTGATACCTATGATCCTATCGGAAAAAGCCTCAATAAAAAGCTCCGTCTGAGAGGTTATTTTTTTGAAATCACGAGCGCTTGCTTCTGACACTCTGCCGTGCGAAAACCCCTCTGCTGTCGGCTGACTCAGACGGATCCCCGGGCTTTTGAAGATATAGTCATATTTATCATAATCAATCTCATCGGGCTTTGCTTCGGAGATATCAAACGCGTCCAACACCGGGTGCTTTTTAAAAAATGTCTCGGTCGACATTCCTTCGCGACCATACCCCCAGATAAGTATTTTTTTTCCTCCGAAACGCTCATTCAGATCGATCATTTTCCCGGCCTCCCTCACACGCTGTTTCATTTTTCTATAAAAACGCGATCAAAAAAATTCTATTTTGTTCATATCAGCTGTGATATTTTACGAATTAAGCGATACTTCTTCACCGTTGTACAAAAGCATTGCATTTCCTGTCGCACTGATATTGCTTTGGATATGTACGGCTGCATACACCGGAATCTCGTTTGTCACAATCTCAAGCGAGCCTTCGCCCTCAAGCGTAAGCTTTGCTTTTTCCGGCACCGAGACACCCGCTCCGTTTAGCGTGGAATCTCCCTGAAGCACCAGTGTTACATTTGTATCATCATCCAAACTGATGCAGGCATTGTTTACATCTCCGGAGAAATAAATGCTCTCAAGGGTGATCCTTCCTTCATAGCCGGAGCATACCTGCATCCTGATACCTGTTGTAAGTCCCGGCGCTCCGACAAATGTTATGTCATTGTAAACCGGTGTATCCTCACCGATAAAAATATCCGTATACCCATCTCTTGCAAGGTTGTTGAGCGAGACTCTGTTGGTCCTGCCGGCCTTGTATTTGCGTCTGACAACACCATCTCTGTGCTCGCCGTAGTACTGAACTATCTCACGCTTTATCTCAGCATCTATCGAGTCGATCATATCTTTTGTCGGACGCCCCGTATAGTATCCCTGTATCAGGTCAACACCAAAGTGGATGAGCATCCTCAATTCTTCGCTTGTCTCTACACCCTCAGCCAGCGCAAACATGGAATTCTCATGGCAGAACTCTATGGTGCTTCTGACAAAATACTGTTTTTGCGGTTTGTTTTGTATGTCCGTGATCAGCGAACGGTCTATTTTTACATAGTCGGGCGTGTATCTGAGGAGGTTTGTGATATTGGAGTATCCCGTCCCATAGTCATCTACAGCCGTCTGGATGCCAAGCTCACGAAGGCTGTTTTTCATTTCATCCAAAACCTCATCAGAAAGCTCTGACTCCTCTGTTATCTCAACAACCAGGTTCTCGTTGTTTCTCTCAAGCAGATTCCTTATTGTATCGTAGTCCTTTTTGTCGACCACAGTTCCGGGGATACTGTTTATAAACATTTTTTTCCCGGCTATTTTTTCTTTGTTTTCCTCGAACAGGGTGATCGTGTTTATAAATGTTGCCCTTTCGACTTCTGTTATCCTGTTCAGGAAATTGGCGTATTTGATGATATCAAGCGGTGATACAAACCTCTCCGTATTTGATCTCATCAGCGCTTCATAAGCGTAGATCTCTCCGTCCTCAGCTTTCACTATAGGCTGGAAATTGTAAGTGAACATATTTTTATCAAGGATCAATTCCACGGTCTCTAAGTCAAGTCTTTCCTCATCCGTAAGGTTTGCCAGGCCTACCTTTTGATCCAAAAATTTTCCGTTTATTTTTTTCTCGATAGCGCGGATCTCCACGATCCTTCTGAGACACTCAAATCCTCTTGCTACAAGCTCTATCCACTGACGATATATCTCATCGTAAACCCTTATCTCATCACCATAGCTTATCACACCATAACCAAAGCAATCCTCTTCATAGCAAACAGGTGTTATAAAGTAAGCCCTCGGTTTATCATGTTTTTCATTTAACTCCGGAAGGATGATGTCAGTATCAAACTCCTCGTTTAGTCCGACATAATCCTCGTCTTCTCTTGTGTACGCCACAGCGTGATACATTCTTTCATTGTATCCACGGTTTATGCACGCCACTACTTCGTCCTTCGAAAGCATGATCCACGGTGTCTGCAGGCAAAGATGAAACTCAGTAGCCCCCTCAAGCTGATAAGCGTACTCGTGTACCGTATTCAAAAATGCCTTGAGCGTTGTCTGCGCCATTATGTCAACTGCAAAAGTGTTGTTGACAGACATAAATCCATCTACGGAAATATCTGTTTTCCAGTGCTTCCTGAGATTATACTCAGGCTTTATGTCGGGATTGGTGCAGCCACAGCTGTATCCGGTAACAACCTTTGCTTCGCCGTCAAACTCACCGATGTCTTTTCCCTCAAGAGTCGCTGCTATGTATTTGACCGCATAGATACCGCACTCTTTTGCGGGTGCAAGAGCAGATGTGAGTGGCTTCGGACTCTGACGCCCCTCTATACTTGAGTCAAACCCGACAACCTTTATATCCTCAGGTACCCGGATCCCTCTGTTCTCAAGCGCCTCACAGACACCTATCGCCATACAGTCATTGGCACAGGCGATAGCCTCAGGTAGTCTCTCTCCCTCCTTGAAAAGACTCTCAACACACATCTCACCGCTCGTATACCAAAAGTCCCCGTACAGCTTTCTGTCCTCTCTGACCTCAAGCCCGTGAGCTTTCATCGCATCCTCGTAAGCCTGCATTCTCTGTTTGGAGTGAGGGTGCCACCTTTTACCCGTCAAAAATGCGATGTCCCTGCATCCGTGCTCCTCTATCAGATGCGATACAAGCTTGACTATAGGCGTATATCCGTCCGTGATCACATACTTGAAATACTTGCTGTCCTTCTCAAAAACAAAAACAGGCCCGTGAAAAGCGTCGTGGATATGCTCCTCAAGCCACTCCGCTGTTCCCGCAGTCTGTATAGAATCCTTAAGCATTATTATTCCATCAAAAAGCTGACAATTCATCAGCCGAAAAATGTTCGCCTCGCCGGCCTCCCTGACAGGAGTATTTTGATACTTTCTGTACATAGAAAAAACGCAGACATCAAAACCATCCGAAAACGCTTGTTCAAGGCATCCCTTGATAAATCGCTTCTGGTACTCTTCATCTGCCTGACCAACTAAAATCGCAATTCGCTTTTTAGCTGAATCCATAGATCTTTCTTGCAATAGCATAACCTCCGACCACAATCTTTTTGCCGAGCCAGCTGGTGTTTTGCATGGATTTATTCAAAAATCCTTTGTTGATCATGTCATACATGCCCGGGTTTTTCGTCTTCAGATAATCCCACAACTCATCGCGTTTTTTCACACTCTCCTCACTACCGTCCCTGAGAAGAAGCGCCGAACTCACTATCAGTATCATCGCGAGATACTTGGCCATATATCTTTTGAGTCCTTTGCTCTCAAGCGCGGTGAGATCCTGCGCATCGATCATTCTTTTGTTTACGGCTATCTGCTGGTCGATATTTTTTATCATCACAGCTTCGTTCACGGACTGATTTTCTCGTCCGATGTAGTATCTGTACATATCGACATTGAGATAGAACATAGTCTTTACCGTCGGCAGCGGCTCATAGACAAAAAGGTTGTCCACATAGAATGTATGCTCCGGCAGCTCGATGCCGCTGTCCCTGAGGAGCTGCGTTCTGTAGATAACAGAGTGCATAAGTATATTCTGACTCGGTGAAAACCTCCCAACATCATCCCAGCGGAACACTGTATTTATCGGAAGAACATTGGTATATCTGATGACCTTTCTTTTGTTCAGATACACCTTTTCATATACATAATTTGTGATCAGCATATCAACTTTTTTACCCGCATAAGTGATATTTCTGATGACACCGAGCGCAGTCAAAAATGAATCCTCATCGAACCAGTCATCACTGTCAAGCACCTTGAAATACTTGCCGGTGGCGTTTTTGAGTCCTGTATTTACGGCACCTCCGTGTCCTTTGTTCTGCTGGTGTATAACGCGAACTATGCCCGGATAGTCGAGCGCATACTTGTCAGCTATCTGCTTGGTCCCATCGGTCGAGCCGTCGTCAACGATGATGATCTCGACATCCTCTCCCCCAACCAATGCAGTTTCTATCGCGTGATTCATATACCCCTCGGAGTTATAGCAAGGTATGGCAACCGTAAGTAATTTCATTTTTGTTCCTCCATTCCTGAGTTTCTGCTAATACCCTATATTTCAAAGTCGTTTATCCGCTTTTCCAAACGGAAAAACGGATAATCCCATATCCCTATCATTATAAACTTTATATGCGTTATTGTCAAGGATTACTGTATGATGTCGCTTTGAAAACCACATGTGGACATTTAACGGTTTTATCGTGTTTGATGGCAACTTGTGCTATCGTTTTTGCAAGCGGTCGAACTTTGATCATCGTATCTTAATTGTATATTCCAAACATCTTGACCGCAGCACGATAGTACTTATACGCCTTTTTTTTGTCCTTTTTTGTGCCTATCCCGTTATAATAACACGATGCCAATCTCCACAGCGCGTCCGGACAACCGTAAGCACCCGATCTCAGGAAAAGCTTCACGGCTTTTTTGTAGGACTGCTCAACTCCCTTCCCCTGATAATAACACATACCGAGAGCAAAAATGCCCCACTCGTCCTCTCGCCTGGCTGATTTTTTGTACCATTTGACAGCCTGCTCGTAGTCCTCTGTTTTTTCCTTCTCAAGCAGCGAGTGAACTCCGTAATAATACATATCTCCGATCATACACATAGCGGACGCCACTCCCGCTTCTGCCGCATCCTCGTAAAATGACTCTGCTATCATGGCATTTCTCTCGACACCCTCGCCCTGATAGTATATGTCACCCAGCCTCCACAGCGCGTCCCTGCAGCCCAACTGCGCCGCCTTTCTGAAAAAAGCCACCGCCCTTTCATAGTCCTGCGCCAACCCTATCCCAAGATACAGACAATCCCCGAGTCTGCGACAGGCATAGGCATTTCCCTGCTGATACGCTTTGAAATAATATGAAACCGCCATCCCGATATCAGGCTCCACGCCCTCTCCGGAAAACAGACAGTCGCCGTACAACATCTGCGCGCTGGCGATCCCGTGCGCCGCTGCCCTTCTGTACCAGTATGCAGCCTCCTCTAAGTCCTGATGCTCACCCGTCACGGGATAATAATCATCTCCTATCGCATAAAAAAGCTGCCCTTTCACTCCGCGCGGAGCATCAAGCCTTCCGACCGCTTGGCCGTTTAGGCATTTTTTGCCTCTTTTTTCGGCATATCCGACAGAGCAAAAAAATCCCATGACACACTGAGCTTTTGCATTGCCGCTTCTCGCCCTTTTGCGAAGCTTCGACAAAACAGCGGGCATACTTTCCGGCACGATCTCTCCTTTGAGTTCACGAAGAAGAGGGATCTGCTTTCCACTGATTCCAGTGACCTGCACGATCTGCCTGTATAACGACTTGCGTTCCCACTGCATAGTTTACTCCCAAAAAAAAGTATAGTTGGTATTTTTTATTATATAAAAATATACCGAATATTACGCTAATGAGGAAACACCGATGTTATCAATGTTTCCTCATATCAGTTTTGTTATTGCATTATTTTTTTGCCAACTCGCTTATCCCGGCCACAAGCCCCGCGATCCCCTGAAGGTCTGACGGAATAATGATCTTGGTAGCCTGTCCGTCGGCAGCTTTTTCAAACGCTTCGAGGCTTTTGATAGTGAGCACCTGCTCGGATGGATTTGCTGCATTTAGATAGGCGATACCCTGGGCATTTGCCTTCTGCACGGCCTCGATCGCCTGTGCCTTACCCTCTGCCTCACGGATAGTAGCCTCTTTCACGGCATCCGCACGAAGTATGGCTGCTTCTTTTTCAGCCTCTGCTTCAAGGATTGCAGACTCTTTTTTACCCTCGGCAACAAGCACTGTTGATTTTTTCTCACCCTCAGCACGAAGGATGGCTTCTCTTCGTTCACGCTCGGCCTTCATCTGTTTTTCCATCGCTTCCTGGATCTCAGCCGGCGGAATAATATTTTTGAGCTCGACACGATTGACCTTGATTCCCCAAGGATCTGTCGCTATGTCAAGGCTCGCTCTCATCTGTGTGTTTATGGTCTCTCTGGATGTAAGTGTCTGGTCGAGCTCCATATCACCAATTATATTTCTAAGTGTGGTAGCAGTCAGGTTCTCGATAGCACTCATCGGGTTTTCAACTCCGTAAGCGTAGAGTTTCGGGTCTGTGATCTGGAAAAATACCACCGTGTCGATATGCATCGTAACGTTATCTTTGGTGATCACAGGCTGCGGTTTGAAGTCGATAACCTGTTCTTTCAAAAGGACTTTTTTTGCAACCTTGTCGATGATGGGTACCTTCAAGTGAAGTCCTACTCCCCAGGTTGCCTGATATCCACCGAGTCGCTCAACCACATATGCATACGCCTGTGGCACGATCCTGATACAAGACGCAAGAATGATCAGAACCAAAACTATAATGGCTATGATCGCTATCATTGCAAATGAAACACTTTCGTTACCCATTTTTTTGCCCTCCGTTATCCTTATTTTTTGACGATCAGCTTCACTCCCTCTATGCGAAGGATAGTCACTGTTTCGCCTTTTTCTATCACACTGTCGTCCTCGCTTCTGGCGAGCCACTCAAGATCTCGAACCGATACCTGACCGGAGCCTTTTTTGTTGTTTATTTCTTTTATAACAACCGCTTTTTCACTTATCAATCTGTCAATATTTGTCGGTGTTATATTTGACTGCATCATCCTTTTTGCAATCGGTCTCGCAAGTAGCATGATGAGTACCGACAAGACACAAAAAATAACGATCTGAACCCATATCGGCGGATCCCAAAGCGTGGACACGGCAGCTACCGCCGCGCCTATCGAAAACCATATCGTAGTCAGCCCCTGCGTAATGATCTCGATCACAAGCGTCACGATCACAATTCCAAGCCATATTGCAAGCATCGTAGAATTGCTCATCTGTCCCCTCCCATTCAGTCAAAAACTGTCAGATATCTGTCTCTATAAGTATATTATTATTGGTGGCTCTTGTCAACCGATGAAGCGCTGTTGTATAAAAAATATTATCCTCGAAAAATCTTCTTTTTTCATCGTATGCGACGACCCTTCCGTCGTACATCATCGCCATACGATCTGCGGTGCCCGCGCAAAACTCCATATCGTGAGTTATTATCAATAATGTCTTGCCTGCTGCGGTCTTCTCCCGGATCATGTTTTTCAGTGCATTTTTTCGGCTCGGGTCAAGCGCAGCCGTTGGCTCATCAAGGATATAAATCAGGGCATTTTTTTCAAATATTTTTTCTATGGCAAGCCACTTTCTCTCACCGACACTTACATCTATGATCTCATCAAAAATGAACCGCGGGTCAGATGGCAGATATGCTATGTCGCTTTTTTTTATGCCGTTATATCTTACCCTGCCGTGTGTTTCTTTTAGCAGGCCTGCAACGATCTGCGAAAGCGTTGTTTTGCCGCTGCCATTTCCCCCGACCAAAAAAGTCGCCAATCCTTTTTCGAGCGAGAACTCACAGTCAGACACAGCGTAGGGGGCATTTTTTTCATAGCGGAAGTATATGCCTTTTGCAGATATGAGGATATCTGACTGTATATTCTCATTATTCTTTGATATTTCCTCACCTGATATGAATTCCCGGAACCAGCTTCTCAGGCTTCTGTCGTCGAGATATACTTCAGCCGGCACGCCGTTTTGGATCGCTATTTTTACCGGGACCGGCATATATGGGTAGAGAAGTTCTTTTTTGTCATCGGGCAGAGTCTCTATTTCTTTTGGTGTCGTATCGCACAATACTTTGCCGCCATCCATATATATGATCCTGTCGGCTGACCGCATAAATAACTGCGCTCTTTGCTCCGCTATTATTATAGTTGTGCCGAGCTCATCACGGATTTTTTTTATCAAGCCTGCGAGGTCCTCGGCTGCAACAGGGTCAAGGAGACCAGTCGGCTCGTCGAGAAGCAAAAGCTCGGGATCCATTGCAAGCTCTCCCGCGATGCTCACCTTTTGCTGTTGCCCGGCGCTCAACTTGATCACGTCTTTTTTTATGATCGGTTCCAGCCCGAAAAATACTGTCATCTCAGCCAATCTGCGATACATCATTTCCGGTGAGAATCCGTGGTTTTCCATACCAAATACTATCTCGTGTTCAACTCTGTCACAGACCATCTGCGCGCCCGGCTCCTGCCACACGTAACCGTAGCTTTTCAAGGTGTTTTTCAGTTCGCCGCTCGCTTCTCCTCGAAGTCCTTTCTGATCTGCGAGTCTTCTGAGAAGCGTCGTTTTTCCGCTGCCCGAGGCACCGATGAGCAGTACGGTTTCTCCCCGGCTGATGCTCAGATTTTCTATGTCAAGGCTCGGCTTTTCCGCCCCCGCATAGGTGTATCTATAGCTTTTGATTTCTATTTCCGCCACTGTTGGTCCTCGTTTCCGTTGGTTGTTCACTGCGTGTTTTTTGAAGCGTTTATCACAGGGAGTGTGAGTGTGAAAAATCCATCAGATGCGCGTGTCGTAGAAAAACACGACGACATCCCCGGGTTGCGGGAAGTGTCGCGAGCAAC
>CAMVCQ010000029.1 GCA_947166015.1 uncultured Lachnospiraceae bacterium | reverse complement strand
TTCTACAACCTGCGTAAGGCTGTGCTCAATCCTACAAAAAAATTACTCTACCTTCTCAAATTTTTCACGAAATCCTCTGCCTCAGCTTACAAAACCAAACCACTCCGCCTCCTCTTACAAAAATTTTCTCTTTACATTTTGTCCATTTTGCGGTAAAATCGTATATGTGAGCATCCGGCAGATCACAAAATAGTTTTAACTGACCGGACGCCGGAACGAAAGGAGGTTTTATACCGATGAAAAAGTTTCTGAAAGTTGTTTTTACACTTTCGATCATAGCCGCTGCGATAGCCGGCGCTTTGTACTTCATCAAAAATATCCTCATGAAGGATTATCTTGATGACTACGATGATGATTTCGACAATGATCTTTTCGATGACGAGGACGATGAAGATCGCGACTATGTCACACTTCACAAGGAAGATGAAACCGAAGCTTCGGAGGAGTCGTCTGCAGAAACAAAAAAAGCTGACGACGAAGCTGAATAATATTCGACATCGAGCA
This sequence comes from uncultured Lachnospiraceae bacterium, assembly GCA_947166015.1. Taxonomy (GTDB): domain Bacteria; phylum Bacillota; class Clostridia; order Lachnospirales; family Lachnospiraceae; genus Eubacterium_F. The sequence goes on along the minus strand of CAMVCQ010000029.1, from coordinate 21,204 downwards.
GGTGAGGTTCATCACCACTCGATGTACATTTGAGTCAAAAAAAGCGGAGCAGTTCATCTGCCCCGCTTTTATTAGTATCGAAAATCATCTTGACAATCTGCGTACCAGATCATACAGATGCTCATCAACATCCTTTGTCATGTTGAGCGCCTGATCGATATCGTAGTCAACAAACTCACCGTCTTTGAATGCTACGACACGATTTGTCTGTCCCGCCGCCAAAAGGTCAACTGCTTTTGCACCCATAGCAGAAGCGTAAACACGGTCGTGACAGGTCGGGTTTCCACCTCTTTGCATATGTCCGATGACTGTAGCTCTGGTCTCTACACCGGTTGCTTTTTCTATTCTTTCGGCAAGCCCCATCGAATCACCGATTCCCTCAGCATTTACGATGATATGATGTTTTTTACCTATTTTTCTTTTCATCATGATCTTGTCGATGATCTTGTCCTCTTCACCGCTGTATCTCTCCGGGATCATCACATACTCTGATCCGTTTGAAATACCGCACCAAAGAGCGATATGTCCTGCTGTACGACCCATAACCTCGATGATCGAGCATCTCTCGTGTGAAGCTGAAGTATCACGGATCTTGTCGATAGCTTCCATAGCAGTATTTACTGCCGTGTCAAATCCTATCGTGTACTCTGTACACGCGATGTCAAGGTCGATCGTTCCCGGAACCGCGATAGTATTGATACCGTGCTCGGAAAGTCTCTGCGCTCCTCTAAACGATCCGTCTCCGCCGATCACGACTATACCGTCAATCCCTGCTTTTCTGCAGTTATCGGCAGCGAGCTGCTGTCCCTCCGGAGTCATCATTTCCTTACATCTGGATGTATTTAGTATCGTTCCGCCTCTGTGGATGATATCGGATACGCTCATTGTATCCATATCTGTGATCTCTTCCTCAATCAGACCCATATATCCTCTGTGAATTCCCTTCACCTTGAGTCCGTCATTGATCCCTGCTCGAACAACGGCACGAATAGCCGCGTTCATTCCCGGTGCATCACCACCGCTTGTAAGCACTCCTATTGTTTTGATATCTGCCATTTCGATTACCATTTCGGGTAAAAATGCCCCGCTCGAGGCTTTTTTACTCCTGTACCCTTCCCTTTGATTTTTTCTTTTTGTATACCGAAAGCCCGGTATATACGCACTGTCAGTGGCTTTTTTGCCATTAACCTTAAAAATTATACTATTTTTCCGTTCGTTTTGCAAGCATTTTTTTACACAGATTCAGGGTTTTGTACACGCAAACACCTTCATCACCTGACCATGACGGATTCCTCGCCGAATCCTGACTTGATCTTCTCAACAAATTCATCCGTGCAACTGACACTGACGCCGCTCAAAACCTTTGCTTTTTTCTCATCCACGATGTAGATGTGTACGGTGTCATTGCCTTTGGATGACTCCAGCATCTCATCGAGGGCATTTTTCCTTTCCATGTACCCATCTCTTGTGGGAAATTTGATCCACAGTTCTTTCGGCTCGTCACCGAATTTCGAGATATCCGAGGCTATCAGCTTGGCAGGCTTGTCCTCCTCCACCGTAACCCTTCCGCGTATGATGAGTTTTTCGCCCTCCTCGAGTGTACCTCTGAACTTGTCGTACTCTCTCGGGAAAACTATGATCTCTACTACCCCATATATGTCTTCGAGCTGCAAAAACGCCATGAGTGTCCCGTTTCTGGTAGTCTTGACGGACTTTGATTCGAGGATGCCGGCAAGCACGGCGTTTTGGCCATCACAGACATTAACCTTGGAAGTACCCGTCTCCGCGTCGGTCTCAGGCTCAAAATCAACCGAGTATGCGGTTACATGTTTTTTTATGTATTTTTCATCCTTCTTTAACGGATGTCCGCTGACATAGAAACCGAGCACCTCTTTTTCAAGCGCAAGCAGATCCTCCTCGATATACTCTCCGACATTTGGAAAGCTTTCCTCAAGCTCCTGTTTTTCCTCGGGCTCCATCATATCAAACAGGGACATCTGGCCGGAAATCCTGTTCTTTTTTTCCGATGCAACAGAGTCAAGCACCTGCATACAAACGTGCATTTTTTGAAGCCTCGTACCCGGCAGGCAGTCAAGCGCACCTGATTTTATGAAGCTCTCTATGGTCCTTTTGTTTACGCTTTTTGATGAAAGTCTCATACAGAAATCCTTGAGGCTCGTGTATGGACCGTGCGCTTTTCTTTCATTTACAAGCTCATCTATAACCGGCTTTCCTATACCTTTGATCGCTGCAAGGCCATATCGGAGCTTTCCTTTTATGTGCTCGCCGTTTTCGTCGTACGCCTCATTTACTGCGGAAAATCTGTACTCTCCGGTATTGATATCCGGTGGAAGGATTTCTATGTTTTCTTTTTTGCAGGCGGCGACATAGCGGATAACCTTTGTCGTGTTTTCCATAAATGATGTCATCATAGCCGCCATGAAAGCAACGGGATAATGACATTTTAAGTATGCCGTCTGGTATGAAACAACCGCGTATGCAGCAGCGTGTGATTTGTTGAATGCATATTGGGCGAAGCTTATCATCTCGTCAAATATCTTGTTTGCGATCGCCTCGCTTATACCATTTTTCTCACAACCGACAATGCCGCTCTCCTCGTCTCCGTGTACAAAAATCTCCCTCTCGCGCTGCATCACATCCATTTTTTTCTTGGACATGGCACGGCGTACCAGGTCACTTCTGCCGAAGCTGTAGCCTGCTAAGTCTCGCACTATCTGCATAACCTGCTCCTGGTAGACCATACAGCCGTAGGTGTTCTGAAGGATCGGTATGAGTTCTTCCGTGTCGTAATCTATATGCTCGGGATCTCTTTTGCCCTCGAGATACTTCGGTATGAAGTCCATAGGTCCGGGACGATAGAGCGATATCCCTGCTATGATATCCTCCATGCAGGATGGTTTGAGCTCTTTCATGAAATTTGTCATGCCCTCGCTCTCAAGCTGGAACACTCCGTCAGTATGACCTTTGGAGATCATTTCGTAGACTTCTTTGTCTTCATAGTCTATATCTTCGAGCTTGCAGTTACCCTCTGCGGCATCTTTTATGACCGTCAGAGTTCTAAGTCCCAAAAAGTCCATTTTTAACAGACCAAGCTCCTCGAGTGTGACCATGGTGTACTCCGTCACTACGCCACCGTCAGAGGAGGTTGCAAGCGGTACAAATTCATCAACCGGCTTAGGGCTTATGACAACTCCCGCTGCGTGTACCGATGTATGTCGCGGGAGATTTTCAAGACGCATGGACATGTCGATAAGTTTTTTGATCTGCTCATCGCCGTCATACATCTGTTTGAGCTCAGGGTTAACCTTCAATGCCTTGTCTATGGTCATTTTTAATTCTTCAGGGATTGCTTTTGCCACGGAATCAACATACGCATACGGCATATCAAGCACTCGACCGACATCACGGATGACCATGCGGGCACCGAGCGTACCAAATGTGACTATCTGCGAAACATGATCCTCTCCGTATTTTTCCTTGACGTATTCTATGACCTCGTGTCTTCTTTCGTAGCAAAAATCTATATCTATATCGGGCATCGTCACGCGCTCGGGATTTAAGAATCTCTCAAAAATGAGCTGATACCTGATGGGATCGACTATATCCGTGATTTCAAGCGTGTACGCAACAATACTTCCCGCTGCCGAACCCCTTCCGGGGCCTACAGGTATGTCGTGATCCTTTGCAAAGCGAATGAAATCCCAAACGATCAAAAAGTAATCAACAAATCCCATATCTGAGATCGTTTTTAATTCATACTCAAGCCTGTCTTCGTACTGATCGGCCTTGTCTCCATAGCGTTTTTTCAGTCCTTCTTTGCAAAGCTTTACAAGGTATTCTTCGGATGTATATCCCTCCGGCACATCAAAATGAGGAAGCTTGTAGTTTCCGAATTCTATTTCTACATCGCATCTTTCGGCTATTTTTACGGTATTTGCAAGTGCCTCCGGTGCATACGGAAAAAGCTCTGCCATCTGCTCGGGACTTTTTAGGAAAAATTGTCCGCCCTCGTATCTCATCCTGTCGGTATCGGCTACTTTTTTTCCGGTCTGTATACAAAGCAGTATATCGTGCGCCTCAACATCGGTATCCATTACATAATGAACATCATTGGTCGCGATAAGGTCTATACCTAAGTCCTTGTGAAGGCGCATCAAACCCTGGTTTACACCTTTTTGCTCGGGCAAACCATGGTCTTGTAATTCCAGGAAAAAGTTTCCTTTGCCAAATATTTTTTCAAATCTCTGAGCTTCTTTTTTTGCCTCTTCATAGAGCCCTTTGTTCAGATACATCGGAATAATGCCGGCGATACAGGCGCTGCAGCAGATGATACCCTCATGATATTTTTCCATAAGCTCGTAGTCGATCCTGGGTTTATAATAAAACCCCTCGGTAAATCCTTTGGAGACCAGCTTCATGAGGTTTTGATAACCGGTATTGTTTTCGGCAAGTAAGATAAGGTGATTGTAGCGTTTTTCGTCCTGGTTTACTTCCTTTTCAAACCTCGAACCGGGAGCTACATAGACTTCACATCCTATGATAGGATGGACCCCTTGTTTTTTGCATTCACGGTAAAAATTGATCACACCGTACATGTTGCCATGGTCCGTGATAGCAAGGTGAGTCATCCCAAGCTCTTTTGCTCTTGCAACAAGCTCGGGAATCCTCGCTGCTCCATCAAGCAGACTGTATTCCGTATGTACATGTAGGTGTGCAAAATCCATATTGTTTATTCCGCGAGTTCCTTTCTATGACAAAAATTCAACTATGCCATTCATCGCTTCTTCTTCATCCTCTCCATCAATTTCCGCGGTGATGTTTACTCCGGATACGACTCCGAAATTAAGCATACCCATGATACTTTTTGCGTTAACTGTTTTTGAGTCTGCAGTAAAATGAATGGTGCTTTTGTACTGACTCGCTTTTTGCACAAGAAGCGGTATGATTTTCCCACTGTCTTTTTTCTGTGCAATGGTGATTTCTTTGGTGATCATCTTTCGTCCCCTTTTTTCTCTTCTCTTTTTTCTGCGGCTATCTCACACAGCTTTCTGAGTCTGTGATTGACGCCTGATTTCCCAACCGGAGGATCAATGAGCTCCCCAAGCTCCGCAAGTGAAACATCAGGGTTTGCAAGTCTTGCCTGTGCTACTTTTTTTAATCCTTCCGGGAGTGAATCAAGTACCCCGTTTTGCTCGAGATACTCTATATCTTTGATCTGCCTTGCAGATGCTGATATCGTTTTTTTGATATTTGCTGTCTCGCAATTGACCCGACGGTTCACCCGTTCTCTGACTTCTTTTACGATGCGGGCGTTTTCAAATTTCATAAGGCTTGAATGCGCTCCGACTATCCCCAAAAAGTCGACAACCTTTTGGCCTTCTTTTATATACAAAACATATGTATCTTTTCTTTTTGACTCTCCGGGCTCTATATCGTATTCTTTCAAAAGCGATGCAATAGTATCTGATCTGTCCTTTTCCTTGAATACCATCTCCAGATCGTACTGACCCTCGGGATCGGTAACAGTCCCCGCCGCCAAAAACCATCCTCGCAGATACGCTTTTTTGCAGCACTGCTTTTCGGGCATTTTTTTTGATATCATATCCGAATATGCCCCGCCAAGTGCCGAAAATACCACGCATCCGGCGTTATTGACAGTTGATTCTTTTGCTTCGATCCGATAGGCTTTCTTTACAAGGCTAATACATTTTGTTCGAATTGTCAAGCTTTCGGAAAAAATGTATATGTTTTTTTTGTCTGCTACAAATCCGTCGGGGGTGTTTTTTTGGCAGGCCTCATATATGCCTTTTAATTCATATACAGCGCAGTGTGCCGCCTTGCCCATGCTCAAAGAAAGCTCTTTTCTAACCTCTCCTGCAAACGACATTTATTTCCCTCTTTTTTTGTCTTTATCTATGTCTCTGTGGAATTTTTTGCAACCGTAGCCGCTGTCTTTGTAGATGTCATATAGGGCATTGGTAAGTGTGACCGACCTGTGTTTGCCGCCTGTGCATCCGATAGCTACAACAATTCCTGTTTTCCCCTCTATCCTGTAGTTTGGGATCAGAAAGTCGAAAAGGTCTTTTGTCAGTCGCAAAAATGTTCCGCCTTCTTCTCCCTGCATCACATAGTCCACTACCTCTTTGTTGTCACCGGTAAGCTTTTTGAGCTCCTCAACATAGTATGGGTTTGGCAAAAACCTCACATCAAACACCAGATCGGCATCCGTCGGGATTCCGTATTTGTATCCAAAAGAAATAAATGTGAGATAAAAATTGATATTATCCTCATCTGTACAATACAGTCTGTCTATCTCAGCTTTCAGATCTCTGATCAGCATAGACGAAGTATCGAGTATGACATCCGCTCTTTTTCTGATGCCCAAAAGGAGTTCTTTTTCCTCTTCTATCGCAAGCTCCACTCTCTCGCCCACGCGCTCTGCATCCCTGCTCATCGAAAAAAGCGGGTGTATCCTTCTTGTCTCCTTGTATCGTCTGACAAGAGTGCTTGTTGAGCTCTCCAAAAAAAGGATTTCTATTTCATTTTCTTTTTTGAAGCTGTTTATCACATCAAGGGTTTTTTCTATCGATGAAGCTCCGCCGGTTTCCATCATTCGTATATCAAGACCTACTGCTATTTTTTTCGGTCCGTCTTCTTTTTCATCTTCTTTTTGGGCTATATTCAGAAAATCAGAAAGAAGGGCTACAGGAAGATTGTCGACGCAGTAGAATCCGTCGTCCTCGAGTATTTTCATGACAGAGCTTTTGCCTGCTCCGCTCATACCGCTTACAATAAGTAATCTCATTTTTTCTCCACTTCTTTCATTGATCTGAAAACCCAACCAAACGAACCTCAGGCTCAAGCTCCACACCCTGTTTTTCGAGCACTATCTGTCTGACCTTGGTGATAAGCTCATATATATCAGTTGCTGTTGCATCTCCGGTATTTACGACAAAACCGCAATGTTTTTCGCTTACCTGAGCACCGCCGACACTATAACCTCTAAGTCCCGAATCCTGTATGAGCTTACCTGCAAAGTATCCTTCAGGTCTTTTGAATGTCGAGCCTGCACTCGGGAATTCTAACGGTTGTTTTTCTTTTCTTTTTGCGTTTAACTCTTTTATTTTTGATATTATTTCTTCTTTGTTTCCCTGTTGTAATTCAAATGTTGCAGACAGAACTATATCTGAATTGTTTTGAAAAATACTGTGTCTGTATGACAGGTCAAGCTCGTCTGTTTTTTTTGTTATTATTTCGTTATTATTTGTGAGGATTTTTACTTCTTTTAGTACATTTTTTATCTCGCCGTCGTAGGCTCCGGCATTCATAACTACAGCGCCTCCGACAGTCCCCGGGATACCTGATGCAAACTCAAGCCCTGCAAGAGACTCATCTGCGGCTTTTTTTGACAGAGTTACAAGTGACACTCCCGCGTAAGCCTCTATAGTCGTGCCGCTTATCCTGATATCATTTAGTCCGCTGCCGATCTCGATAACAACTCCATCATATGGATCATCCGAAAACAAAAGGTTGCTTCCTTTTCCTATGATGTAATGCGGCAGTTTTTTTTCTTGGGCAAATTCAAGTGCTTTTTTTACATCATCAAAGCTTTCGGGAACAAGATAGTATCTCGCATTTCCTCCGACTTTAAATGTTGTATGAAGCCGCATAGGTTCGTTTTCTTTTATCATTTGATAACCTGCCTTACCGCACCATAGATTCCTGCGTCGTTTCCAAGCTCTGCAAGTCTGAACTGTTTTCCTTTGAGCGCTTCCATACAATTGTCATTGTAATTCTTTTCAACAGCTTCTATAACGATATTTCCGGCTTTTGAAACCCCGCCTCCGATCACGAACGCCTCGGGGTCAGCAACAGATGCGACATTTGCAAGTCCTACTCCCAAAAGAAATCCGAAATTCTCAACTATTTCAAGGCAGTATGCATCACCTTCTTTTGCACCGTCAAACACATCCTTTGCGGTGATGTCTTTGCCCTCAAGGTATGAGCCCTCGAGTGTATTTTTTGTTTCTATCACTCCGCCTTTTGCCATATTTGCAACACCGGTTGCAGATGTATAGCACTCCAGGCATCCATGACCTTTACAGCCGCAGACCTCTTTTGCACCCGGTTTGATCTTGATATGACCGATTTCTCCGGCTGCTCCGGTTGAGCCATTTACTATTTTTCCGTGCTGGATGATGCCGCCTCCTACACCTGTTCCGAGCGTCACCATAACTATCGAATCAAAGCCTCTTCCGCCGCCCTTCCATATCTCTCCGAGTGCAGCGACATTGGCATCATTTCCTACTTTGACATTGCCTACTCCCGTTAGTGATGCAAGCTCGTCTTTTGCCTCTATGTTTCCCCATCCGAGGTTTACACACCCTCTGACAACGCCATCATCCGTAACAGGTCCCGGGACTCCCATTCCGATACCTTTTATATGTCCGTCGTATGAGGCCATTTTTCCTTCTATGCTCTCAACGATATCAGGCAATATATGACTTCCGTTATCCTCTTTTCTTGTAGGGATCTCCCATTTCTCAAGCAGATCTCCTTCATCGGAAAAAAGTCCGAGTTTAACCGTTGTTCCTCCAAGGTCTACTCCAACATAGTAATTGCTCATTTTTGTATCCTCCCGCGTTTATTCAAGATAATCAGGCGCCATAGTGTCGCCGAGGTTTGAAGTTACTCTCTTGTACAGCTCCTCTGCTGCATTGTAGCCCATTTTTTTCTGCCTGAAATTAACCGCTGCGGACTCACATATGATAGCCAGGTTTCGTCCCGATCTGATCGGGATTTTGTGACAGGGGACGCGATTTCCGAGGTACTCGATGTAATTCTCAGTGAGTCCCATTCTGTCATAATCCTGGTTTTTGTTGTACTCCTCAAGCTGGATAACAAGGTCTATAGCCTGGGTATTTTTTACGCACTCGACTCCGAAAAGTGATTTTGCATCGATGATCCCTATTCCCCTCAGCTCGATAAAATGCCTTGTGATATCGGGCGCCTGTCCGAGAAGCGTCGCATCGCTTACCTTTCTGATCTCAACGACATCATCCGATACCAGTCGGTGTCCTCTGTGGATAAGCTCCAATGCAACCTCTGACTTTCCTATTCCGCTCTCACCGGTGATAAGCACACCCTCGCCGAAAATGTCAACCAGCACTCCGTGGATACTGATGCATGGAGCAAGCTCGACACGAAGCCACCTTGTGACCTCTGCGGAGAAAGCTGATGTTTCCTCTGATGTTGTAAAAATGGGCACACCGTACTCCTCTGAAATGTCCAAAAATATCTGTGGCACCGCAAGGTCTCTGCAAAATACTATACAGGGAACCTTGTAGGACATAATTTTTTTGATATTTTCGGTGCTTTTTTCAAAGCCCTGTTTTTCCATGTATGTGTACTCGACCTGGCCTATTATCTGCACGCGGTGATGATCAAAATAATCAAAAAATCCCGCAAGCTGCAACGCCGGTCTGTTGATATCATATAGAGTGATCCCGATCTCGTCGATCTTGTCCTGGCAGGACAGTGGCTTGATTTTTTGGACCTCGACGAATTTGCGAAGAGAAACTGAGTTTTCCATTATTACCTCCATATACATAAACAGCTTATTCTTGCGCAGGCACGCATGAATACATAATAGCACATAATTGCTTTTTTCGCAATCATAAATAAAAAAGATTTGACAATACAGCCTTTTTCGCATAAAATTGTAAGGTATTGTCTATATGTAATAAACGGAGGATATAAAAATGAGCGAAACAAACGAAAACAATATACCCGAGGGCGCACCTGAAGGCTGCGGAGGAAGCTGTTCCTCCTGCGGAATGGATTGCAGTTCAAGAAAAGACCCTGCTGATCTGATCGCAAGCCCACACCCTGAATCAAAAATAAGTCATGTGATAGGCGTTGTAAGCGGAAAGGGAGGCGTCGGAAAATCAGCCGTTACCGAGCTTCTGGCAGTAACCTTTGCAAAAGCAGGAAAAAAAGTCGGAATCCTTGATGCTGATATAACAGGTCCTTCCATCCCAAAGGCTTTCGGAATGAAGGAGCGCGCTACAGGTAACGAGACGACTATTTTTCCCGTTACTTCAAAAAAACTTGGCATAGATGTGATGTCTATAAACCTGCTTCTTGAAAACGATACTGATCCGGTTGTATGGAGAGGTCCGGTGATCGGTGGTACGGTTAAACAGTTTTACACCGATGTTTTGTGGAAGGATATCGACTATCTTTTTGTTGATATGCCGCCGGGAACAGGCGATGTTGCATTGACTGTTTTCCAGAGCATACCGCTTGACGGAATAGTTGTCGTGACAACTCCTCAGGATCTGGTTTCAATGATCGTCGGCAAGGCGATACATATGGCAGGACTTATGAATATACCTGTTCTTGGAATCGTTGAAAATATGAGCTACGCTCTTTGTCCTGATTGTGGCAAAAAAATACACATCTTCGGCGAGAGCAAGATCGCTGATGTAGCCGGCGAATACAGCGTTCCTGTGCTTGCACAGCTTCCGATCACATCGGAACTTGCAAAGGCTTGCGACGCAGGAACCATAGAGGATTTCGATGATGACGCAGTGATAGAGGCAATATCAAATTGTCTGCCGGTACTTAAATAATATAGGAGTTATCAATGGAACCAATTTGCTATATCTTCGGGGCAGGAGAACGATGTGATATCGATATTTCTCTTTCATCCGACGATCTTGTGATCGCAGCTGACGGAGGTTTTGACTATCTTGAAGAGGTAGGTCTGCGAGCTGATTTCGTGCTCGGGGACTTTGACTCGGTCATATCATACGACCTGCCGTCCGATGCCATCAGATATCCGCGCGACAAGGACGATACGGATATGATGCTCGCCATCAAGCTCGGACTTGAAAAAGGCTATCATGAATTCGTCATCTACGGCGGGCTCGGCGGAAGAGTCGATCACACTATAGCAAATATCCAGGCTCTTGTTTATCTGTCAAAAAATAACGCAAGCGGTATCCTCTATGGAAAGGATACCGCTATACGCGCCGTAAATAACGGAAGCATTGTTCTTGGAAAAGATTCTTCTTTCAACATTGCAGGTAACTATATCTCTGTTTTTGCTCTCGACAGACATTGCCACAATGTCTCTATATCAGGGCTTAAATACGAGTTAAGCGGTGCCGATCTGTACAATCATGATCCGCTCGGTGTCAGCAACGAATTCACCGGCAAACGCGCTATCATAAGTGTTACAAAAGGCTCATTAGCTGTGATCTATCACATACCCGAGTCATAAATTGAAAAGTGATAAAATAGATAAAAAGAATAAAAACAAACAAATAGAGGCAGTACAAAAAAATGCCCCGACCGAATCAGTCGGAGCATTTTTTAAATGTGATCAAATTGTTATTAGATAATGTTAATGTTGTAGATCTTTAATTCTCCTTCTCCGTCTTCTTCTCCGATCCAAACCAGCCCTTCTCCACCAAGAGAGATTCCGGTATCTCTTACAAACATATGCATACACGGCAATTTCTTGATTTTTTCGATAAATTCCGACGGGAATGCTAAATCAAGCGCAAGGAACTCCTCCGGAGATTCAACATGGATTTTAGATTTACCGTTTAAAATATCAATAGGATAGTCAATATTATTTGCTATGAATTCACGATCATCTTTAATAAACGCTTTCTTAACCTGAGTTGCAAATAATTCAACTTCTTTTGGATTTTTAGCGGTTGCTATCGAATAATCCTCATCGGCAAGTGTGATAGGTGTAGCAAAATTAATTTTTACATCAATGTTTCCTGTTAATATGCCTGCAACATCCAAACTGATCCCTACCAGGAAATACCCTGACTTTGTGGTAGATTTGTTTCCACCGGTAACCTCGCGTTTGCATATTGCTACAAAATTACCTTCATCAGGAGAACCCTGCTGTGCCAACAGAGCAACAGGAGTATACGGAATTTCTTTTGCTTTAACAGCAGCTTTTATCTGATCCGCAAAAGTTGTAATGATTGACTGGTCTTTTACCTCAGCAAATCCTTCTGTAGACTCTGTCGGATAAACATCGATCACACCCTCAGCATCTGCAAATTTAGTGTAAGATTTTACATTGTTATTCTTGTCACGATAAAAATTGTAAATTGCATAGTATTCTACCGGATCTTTAACAACCTTATTGCATTTGCAGAATACACGATAAGCATTTTGGCTCTTTGAATTTGCGAGCACAGCAAAAGGAACAACATTTATTCCACTAATCGTAGAAAAGTACTTATCAATACTTGCTTTGAGTTCAGCGCTTACAGTAGGATTAGCTTCCTGTGCCCAATCCTTCACTGTAACCTTGCATGAAAGCTTAGCTGTCTTTGTTTTTTTACCTGATTTGTACTTAACAGTTGCCTTGATAGTTGCTTTTCCAAGTGAGCCTGCTGCTTTAACAACACCTTTTTTGGAAACTGTTGCAACCTCTTTGTCAGAGGTTGTCCACTTTGTTGATTTGATAGTGGTTTTGTTTTTCTTAACCTTGAGAGTTACTTTTGAACCAAGTTCAATAGTAGCCTTTGTCTTGCTGAGTGTAGGCTTTTTTGACGCAGCGTCTGCTTTTGCGGGAACAAAAGCAACAGTCATTGAAAAAGCTACTGCTACAGCAACAATCTTTGTAACCAGTTTTTTGCTCTGTTTCATGATATGCCTCCTTTTGATAAATATAATAAAATGATATAGCCTTAATTATACACTTAAGGCGGAACTTGTCAAGGACTTATCACTTTTTTGGTTTTTGTCAAGCGACAGATAAAAACATAAAAATATTGATATCGATTCATTTTGCGAGGTGATCGGTATGGACTTGTATCCACTTGACATTATCCCTAAAAAGATATGTTCCGCAATAAGTACAGTTTCCGTTATCATCCGGCGCAAATGCACCTCCGCAGGATGGACATTTTTTCTCAGCAGAAATAACAGCATCATCCTTGTGAAATCGGTCGGGATAACGGACTCTTTTGTAGGTTCGGCTGACATTTTTTGTATCGGTCACTACCTGCAGCGCGGATGACACATTTATAATGCTGATCGATGTGACGGGAAACTTTGTTTCAATAATAGTGTCTGTATCCGTATTTTTCACAGATGTTACCTTTACCGGGCCGAAAAACATATCTATAGTTTCACCCGTCCCGGCTTCATCAAGGCAGCTTTCATACATGTCTTGTCTGAAATCATTTTCGGAAAATCTCACTATTTTTTCTTTGATTTTATTGATGACAAGCTGACCCGTTTTTCTTTTGTTAAACGCATAGATGATCCACCAGATCGTACCTCTTACCTTTCTTTTAAATGGAACTATTTCAAGTGACTCTACCTGCCAGTCATAGTAATCAGAAAAAATAGTCGACTCGCAAAAAGGGCAAGTCGCATCCTTTAGATTTTGCGGTAATTCCGCGCCGCATGAAGGACAGTATTTCAATTTCTTATCAGAATAATACTCGTCTTTTTTGTCAATTTTTCTTCCCCATTTATCCTTCTCATGCGATTTGTTTTTTTCTTTTGTTTGAAGCCTTCTTGAAAGTGAAAAAAACAAGTCCACTCTCGGATAGTATTTATGAAAAACAACCTCTCCGTTTGATCTTTTTTTGTATTCCTCGATCACGGCACCGTGTATCTCAAAACCCATCCATTCTTTTCCGAATTGGTCCCATTTGCGACAGTTTTTTCCGCTGTCCGTTTGTTTGATCTTCATGCTTACAAATCTCAGGCTTCTGGTGATACCGTTTCGCTTCAAAACCTCAGCCGTGGCATCAAGTCTTTTGTCAAGGATATATCCTGTTTTGTATCTGAAGCTTTTTTCACCGCCGTTTTCGATCCATTTGAATATATCCTCTACGTAACCGCAGGCTTCCGTAAGTGCTTTGTTTTTCTTGTCAAACACTTCACCCTCTGCCATCTGCTCTGCAGTTTTGATGTCGCTACTTTTTAATGTCGCTTCATATATCACTGTAAGCAGATAGCCAAGCATTATCAGTACTTCTGTACCCAGAAGAGTTCCGATGACTATTTTTAATATTAGGATAATTGCGTCCATGGTTGTTCTCCTATTGCTCTTTTAAATACTCTTTTAGTTGAGGCACTGCAATTCTGTATCTGCCTCTTTCTGACTTGACAATTATGCCGGAGTGCGTCAATCTTCTTTTATATGTTTGCGCATATGATGAATTCTTCCCCAAGCGAGTGGCTATATCGTTTATCGAACTATCTCCTTCGTCTTCTGACATAGCCACTAAAAATTCGTAATCCTTCTCGGATAATGACGCAATCGCTGTCCTGCAAATGTCATTTTTGTAATCTTCCTTTGCACTATCTATCGCTTTTTCGATGCGTTCTTTTGAAATCCTGCAGTCCTCATCTGCATTCACGGTAATATAATGCCCAATAAGCTGCATAAGGTATGGAGATCCGGATGTCTCAAGTGCAGCATTCTCAATATCTTCTTCAGAGATTTCAATTTTCAACTTGTCAAACGCATTTCGGTAGTATGCACTGATATCATTTTTTTTCAAAGGCGGAAGCTCAATTTTTGTCGCTCTGTTTAAAAATGTCAATACATGATCGTTCAAAACAGATGAAATAGTTTCCGGCAAGCCCGCCAAAACAATATAAACATCCACTCCACTTCCAACAAGTTCCTGATATGCAACAATCAGTTTTTTGAGTTCATTATTATTTGCCTGGGTTTCATCTACCAGAATCAAAACCGGATGTTTTTTTTCATTTGCCTCATTGCATATTTCCGACAATTTTTGGGCAAAGCTTTTATCATTTTTTGAGTCATCCTGTAATTGTAAACCCGCACCAAATCCCAGGACACTTACACTTCCGCCGGAAACCTTCTTTTTCTTTTTGCCTATCACTGAATTCGCCGATAAAAGCAGTTTTTCGATGATGCGATCAGTCATTTCATTTGACACAATTGTTGGTGACGCAGTGATAATTCCTTTTTTTTTCGCAATTTCCGCAAACTCAAGCAAAAGAACCGTTTTCCCTGTCCCTCTTTGCCCAAGCAAAAGCATAGCTCTCTCTCTGCTTCCCGGAACACTGTTCAAACTATCGTTGAACTTGCTGATTATATCTTCTCGACCAACCAGATTCTGCGGCCTATTCCCAAAAGATGGAACAAAAATCTCATCAACCATATATGTCCTCCCTCCACTTTTTTATTCTTTTTAGCTGTTTTTATTCTTTTTAGCTAATTTTATTCTTTTTATCTATTTTATCACTTTTTTGCTATTTGTCAAGCATTCGAGTAGGGGAAGTAGGATAAACGCATCATTTACTCTTTTGATTGCAATGTTTTTGTGATAAATTGAATTCCGATAATATCACGCAGACTGTGATTCCATGCTTGTTATTCTTTTCAGATCATCTTTCATTTCCGCCTTTTGTTTCCTGAAATCTATATCGTTTTGTATGTTATAAAAATATCGCTCCGATATTCCAAAATAAACTCCAAGTCGAATAGATGTATCTACAGTCACTTTTCTTCTACCTTTTATTATATCCTGGATTCGCGATACCGGGACAAGGATATCCTTTGCAAGCTTATAAGCCGACAACCCTTTGGGCTGCATAAACTCCTCCACAAGTATTTCCCCTACGCTGGGTATATCAATCATTTTGTCCATGTAATCACTCCATTTAATTATCATTGGTTACTTTTTCAGTTTCTTTATCTGCAAACGATTTAATCATATTTATATTATACACGCCACGCGGGTATATGTCAAAAGAAAACAACAACCCCGCCATAGATAAAAAAATGTGCAGGTCGAAATGTATAACCTGCACAAAAATCGTAAGAAATATACCATTCATCCAAAAAAGCCGCCCTTATAAAGAGCGGCTTTTCCGATATGATCATTATTGATTATTTTTTGTTCTGACCATTTTCCTTTTTACGCTGGCGGCTTCCACCACTTACACCTTTTTTGTTATTTTTGGCATAAGTCTCAGTTTTCTTAGTCGCCTGCTTTCCTCTTCCGCTAAGCAGATACCAGAGCGGTGAAGCAACACAGATTGATGAGTAGCAACCTGCGATCACGCCGACGATAAGCGGAATAGCGAACTGTCTAACTGATGCCACACCGAGTATCGCGAGCATAAATACCATTATAAATGTTGTAACAGATGTATTGATCGATCTTGAAAGTGTCTCTGTGATCGATCTGTTGATGATCTCTTTGAGGTCATCGCGGCTGTTTGCCTTGTTGCGGTTCTCTCTGATACGGTCAAATACGACGATCGTATCGTTGATAGAGTAACCGACGATCGTAAGCATAACCGCTATAAACGTCGAACCAACCTGGATAAACTGACTTGCAAGTACATATACCGTAAATACCACGATCACATCGTGAACAAGTGCGAGTACTGCAGCTCCACCTGTTGCGATATGACGGAATCTGATCCAGATGTATATCAGCATACAAGCAATAGCTATGAGCGTTGCTATGATAGCATCTATCTGCATCTCTTTTGATACTGAAGCCGATATGGTCTCTGATTCTACCTTATCCTCTGTAGTATTGAACTTCTTGGCAAGCTCTGTTCTTACGTCAGCTGCCTGCTGCTCAGTCATTGTTGTTGTACGAACAGTGATCTTTTTGACTCCCTGATCATCTGAGGATGAAACCTCTCCGGAAAGTCCCGTAACAGACTTAACAGTATCCACAACCTCGTCTTTGAGCTGATCGGTGATCTCAGTATTCTGATCGATACCGACAGATGTTGATGTTCCACCTACGAAATCAAGGCTGTAGTTGAGCATCTCACCCTTGGTGCTGATGTTGAAGATGATTCCACCAACACAAGCGAGGACGATAACGCCTGATATGATGAGGAACTTCTTCCAATGTCCGAGGAAGTTTATAGTCTCACGCTTCTTCTGTACTCCGTAAAGTTTTACGCTTTCCGGTGCAAATGCTGCGAACGCATACATAAGCCATCTGGTAACGAAGATAGCGGTGATCATTGAAAGAATAATACCGATTGCAAGTGTCTCTGCAAATCCTTTGACAGTACCTGAACCTCTTAAGTACAGCACGAATGCTGCGATAAGTGTTGTTATATTTCCATCGATGATAGCTGAAAGGGCGTTTGAGAAACCATTTTTGATCGCCGAGTTTATGGTCTTTCCTGTAGCAAGCTCTTCTCTGATACGCGTAAATATAATACAGTTTGCATCAACGGCCATACCGATACTCAGGATGATACCTGCGATACCCGGCAATGTAAGTGTTACATTCAACAGGTTGAGCACTACGAGCATCATCAGCACATAGAATATAAGCGCGATAGAAGCTGCAACACCCGGCAGACGATACATAACTATCATAAAGAGTACGACAAGTATGAAACCGATAAGTCCCGCAATGAGTGAAGTCTCAAGCGCTGTGCTTCCAAGTGTAGCTCCAACCACGTTGTCGTGGATGTTTTCAAGCTCGAGCGGAAGCGCACCGATACGAAGTGTAGATGCAAGCTCCTCTGCCTCAGAGAACTCATCAAATCCACCACTTATACGACACTCACCACCTGTGATAGGCTCTGAGATATTTGGTGCTGAAACCAATTTATCATCATATACGATGGCAAGTCTTTCATTTACATGAGCTGATGTAAGGTCTCCGAATTTTTTGGTTCCTTTGCCGTTGAATTTGATCTTAACGACATTTTCAACCTTTCCGGATGTCTCAGCATCTGTAGTAGCTGTCGCATCTTTGATGGTAGAACCGTCCATCTCGATATTTGCTTCATCAAATACCACCGTGTCTCCCTCTTCAGGTGATCCGGTCGAAAGATCAGCCACAGAGCCGGATACGGCTCCTCCCGTTACAGTTCCTGCCGCAACGGCTTTTTTGTCATCCGATCCCGGTGCAATCTTGAGGTTGTCATACAGAATGAAATACAGTGCTCCTGCTTTTCCGAGCTTATCAAGGATCTCTTTCGAGTTTGTAACACCCGGGATATCGATGGTTATACGGTTATCTCCCTCTTTGTATACAGAAGCCTCTGTTGAATAATTCTCAACACGCTTTTGCATCTTGTAAACCGTGTCATCCATCTCTGTTGCTGTTGGATTGTCTTTTTTTGCCTGATAGGTCACGCTGACACCACCCTTGAGGTCAAGCCCCAGACGGATGTTTTCGACGCTTCCTCTGTGATACTGCCCTACTCCCTTCCAGGCTACGAAACCGAAGCCACCGATCAGGATCAGTACGAGAAGTATCTGCAAAAACCCTCTCAATTTGCTGTTCATCGTCTTTTCTCCTTTACTTCTTTATGTCTCTTTTGGGCGCAATTCGACACCCGAAAACACATTATAGCACAAGCCAGACGCCTTATCAAGTTTTTTTTGCATATAATAAGAAAAAACTGAAAAATATCAAAAAACGGACAAGCAATCTCATTGCCTGTCCGTCTTTTTTTGTCTTGATATTACTTTTTTCAAAGGTCCTCTGTAGTGACCGAATCCTCTACGCCTGCACCACGAAGCATCTCCTCCATCGTGTGCCAGCCGAGCACAGCACATTTGACTCTCGCAGGCATATGCGCGATATCGCGAAGTGCCTGTGATTCCTCAAGCGAATCTATCTCCTCATCAGAAGCCTCTCCTCTGATCATCCTCATAAAAATGTCCCCGAGCTTGAGAGCCTCTTCCTCCGTTTTGCCGATCACGAGCCCAAGCATCATATCAGCCGAAGCCTGGGATATCGCACATCCGTCCCCGGTAAATGCTCCGTCTTTTATCACGCCGTCTTCAACCTTGAGACTCAGGATAATGTCATCTCCGCAGGAAGGATTCACTCCCTCCAGAGTCACCGTGGCCCCCTCCATATCGTGTTTGAACTCCGGATGAAGGTTGTGATCTGTCAGGATTTCATTATAAAAACTACGCTGTTCCATCATTTCTCCTCTCAACTACTCACTGAAAAACAGAGAAATGTCGATATCACCGGCATTTCCCTGTCTATGTTCAAAAATGATCTGCTCTGATCAAGCTTAACCAAAGTATCTGTCAAGCAGTCCTTTGAAAGCTTTTCCATGACGAGCCTCATCTCTTGCCATCTCGTGTACAGTATCGTGGATAGCGTCGAGATTGAGCTCTTTTGCTCTTTTTGCAAGATCTGTTTTTCCGGCTGTTGCACCGTTTTCAGCGTCTACACGCATCTCGAGGTTTTTCTTGGTTGAGTCAGTCACAACCTCTCCGAGAAGCTCTGCAAACTTAGCAGCGTGCTCAGCCTCTTCAAAAGCAGCCTTTTCATAGTACATTCCAACTTCAGGATATCCCTCACGGAATGCAACCCTTGCCATAGCAAGATACATTCCAACCTCAGAGCACTCACCCTCGAAGTTTGAACGAAGATCCTTGATGATGTCCTCAGGAGCGCCTTTTGCAACACCTACAACGTGCTCTGCAGCCCAAGTCATCTCGCCTTCCTGCTTTTTGAATTTCTCTGCAGGTGCTTTACAAACAGGGCACTGCTCCGGCGGTGTATCTCCCTCATGTACATATCCACAAACACTACATACCCATTTTGCCATAGTTTCATCCTCCTGTTCCGGAGCGTAAGCATCAGTTTCCGTGCACTTCAAAGCCCGAACAATATACCATTGGCTGTCTGTGACGCTCCTTCACAAACAGCCATGAAAAATAGATGTTTTTATATTATCCTATTTTGCCCGAAAAGTCAAACCTTTCTTGGTTATTTTTATGCTTTTTTATGCTTTTTAAAAAAAATGCACCGACGCCTCAGACGCCGATGCAGCTATCAATTCATTTTTATTAAATCATACCATACCAAGTGATGATCGCATCTCCGACAGACACGAAACAAGTCTGTCTATCTCATCCTCAGTATTGTAGAAAGCAAGGCTTACTCTCGCAGTTGACATCGTTCCGAGATATTTAAGCAACGGTTGCGCGCAGTGATGTCCGGCGCGGATCGCGACATTTGCCTTGGAATCAAGGATATACGCTATGTCGTGTGGGTGTACTCCGTCAAGAGTGAATGTCAATATCCCATGATGCTCCTTCGGATCCGTTGATCCGATGATCTTTAGTCCTTCAACCGATGTCATTTTTTCAAATGCATACTCGGTAAGCTCTTCTTCGCGTTTAACTACATTATCCATGCCGATGGACTCGATATAGTCGATTGCCGCTGCAAGACCTATCGCACCTCCCGCATTTACGGTACCTGCTTCAAACCTGTGCGGTATCTCCGCATAAGTGATCCTGTCAAGCGTGACAGTCTCTATCATCTCACCACCGCCGAGAAACGGAGGGATCACACTCAAAATGTCATATTTTCCATACAAAACACCTATCCCAAACGGAGCAAGCATCTTGTGTCCTGAAAAAGCCAAAAAGTCAACATCCAGATCAAGCACATCAACCTTTGCGTGGGGTACTGACTGCGATCCGTCGGCAACTATGATTATCCCTCTTTCGTGGCATAGCTTTGCGATGGCTTTCAAGTCATTTTTTCTTCCAAACACATTGGAGATATGTGTCATTGCGAGTATTTTTGTTTTATCCGAGATGATATTTATAACAGATTCTTCAGAAAAATGTCCTGTTTCATCGGGCTCTAAATATAAAACCTTGGCGCCCTTGCGTTTTGCCTGCATTCTCCAAGGGAGCATGTTTGAGTGATGCTCTGCAATGGTTACAACGATCTCATCTCCCTCTCCGACGAATTTTTCACACAGGCTGTATGCCGCAAGGTTCAAGCTCTCCGTGGCATTTTTTGTAAAAATGATCTCCTCGGGACGAGCGGCTCCTATAAACCCGGCAACTTTTTTTCTCGCATTTTCGTAGCTTTCGGTTGCCTCCAGGCTTATCTTGTACAATCCCCTGAGCGGATTTGAGTTTATCGTTTTGTAGAAATCCTCAACTGCTTTTAGGACAACATCCGGCCTCTGTGTCGTGGCAGCATTATCAAGGTAAGCCGTTCCCGGTTCTCCCTTTTTCTCATCAATAGCTCTGAAAAACTCAAAATCTTTACGGACATTTTTTTCAAACATCGTGTTTATTTCCTTTCAAACGAGCTCCTCTTCCTTCAAGAGCTTTTCTTTCAGTTCGTCATCCGGAAGTCTGTTTATTGCTGATGTGATATATGCTGTTTT
>CAMVCQ010000028.1 GCA_947166015.1 uncultured Lachnospiraceae bacterium | reverse complement strand
TACGAGGAAACTCGCGCTCCGCCGGTATGCGGCGAGATTTATCGAGTCGGATACCAAAGTTTCACAAAGTGAACCTTGCAAGTCACCGCTTGCGGTGACTTTGCTGCCGTGAGTGCAGTAGCGGAAGCGGTTCCGAGTAAAAGTAGTCAACTAAAATCGATTAAGATACTATAAAATAAATTATTAGATAGGAGTTTGAGTGAGAAACATCCATAGAGTTGCGTTGGATTTTTCAGACTCAAACTCCCAAGAAAAAATAGAACTTAATTGAAATAGGAGAACAGTTTTGAGAGTAATAAGCATTTTGAAAAGAACGATCATAGCAGCGGCAGTTGTCGCACTCGGTGTCATAGCAGCACCCGGTGAGAGCCGCGTAGCGTCAGCGGGAAGCGTAAGCACCCGCGCTGTGTGGTTTTCGTTCTATGAGTATTCCACATACGGCTTGAAAAACCAGACCCAGGCTGCGTTCGAAAAAAACGCGGAGACGATATTCAAAAACATCAAGGACAGCGGCTGCAACACGGTTTATATGCACACAAGGATGTTTGACGATGCCATATATCCGTCAAAGGTAGTGGGGTGGAGCTCGTATATAGCAACCAACGGAAGCAAGCTCGGATACGATCCGCTCAAAATACTAGTAAAAAAAGCACACGCAAAAGGGCTGAAGATACACGCATGGATGAACCCATACAGAGTGACTCCCAACAAGATACTAAATCCTGCAAAAACAAAGACCATAAACAGAGTAGTAAAACAGGTAAAAGAAATAATAAATAATAACAAAGTAGACGGCATACATTTTGATGATTATTTTTATTCGACATCATCGTCATACTACAAAAAAACAACAGAAACAAAAAGAAAAAAATATGTAAATAAACTCATAAAAAAAGTATACAAAACAGTCAAGAAAAAAAGCAGCAAGCTGCTATTTGGGATAAGCCCGGCGGGAAACTATGAGTACAGCATGTCGATAGGCGGAGATGTGAAAACCTGGCTGTCAAAAAAAGGATATATCGACTATATCGTACCGCAGATATACTGGTCTGACAAGTACAAGACATCCTCCGGATATGTAAAAATGTTCACAAACAGATATAAGCTCTGGACTGAGATGAACAAGATAGACCTGCCGATGTATATAGGACTTGGACTATATAGAGCAGGAATCAAACCCGATGCCTATGACAAGGGATGGAAGAAAAAAAATACAAATCTCAAAAGCCAGCTACAAATGATCAAGGCGGGCAACACCGAGGGGTACTCGCTTTTTACATACGGTGATCTGACTTCCTCGCATGCAAAAAAAGAATTGAAAAATTTCTACAAGGAGCTTGCGTGGATAAAGCTTAACAAAACAAAGGTCACGCTGAAAAAAGGAGAAAACTTCACGCTTACAGCCAAATGGTTCCCAAATGCGTACTCGGGTGCAACGATAAAGTTCAAGTCACTAAATCCTGAGCTTGCAACGGTGAATAAATACGGTGTGATCACAGCACTTGCAAAAGAGGGCAGTGTCAAGATCCAGGCGTACTATGGAGATAAAAAGAAAAACTGTACTGTGGTTCTCGATTGATAGATCGGGGACCGCTTTTTTTGGGGGACATTTTTGAGATGAACAACAGAACAACAGATCAAGGCATTTTTTTGTAGACAAAATCACTCCAAAGGGGTATAATGTCTATGTATGGGTTTTGCTCGTCTAATTCAACGTTTGCGTTGTAAAACAGGAGGACTACACAGTGATACAGGCGTTTGATTCTGCTATACTTGATTTCTTTCTATCACTGAGAAACGAAATACTGACACCGATCCTGAAGGTTATCACATTATTGGGAGAGGTTGGGATCATCTGGATAATTCTTGGACTTATTCTTTTGTTTAAAAAAGAAACACGCATTATAGGAATAATGATACTTATCGCACTGGCTGCAGAGGTACTTATATGCAACGGTGTGATCAAAAATATCGTTCAGAGGCCGAGACCGTGCTGGCGCAATTCGCTTATAGATACTCTGGTGAAACGACCGACTGATTTCAGTTTTCCGTCGGGGCATACGGGTGCTTGCTTTGCGGCGCTTGTACCGTGCTGGTTCTATCGGAAAAAATGGCTCGCCATACCGGCAACTGTTTTTGCACTTATCATAGTCGGTTCGAGGATGTATTTTTATGTACACTATCCGACAGACATACTCGCCGGAGCGCTGATAGGAGTTGTGATTGGAGGAATAGTAGTATTTGTAGTAAATAAATTGTCAAAAAAAGAAAAGATAAGAAAGCTGCTCAGGCTTCCTGAGGCTGAACCGAAACAACAATGAAAATAACAATTCTTTGCGTCGGCAAGATCAAAAAAAAGTTTTTGACCGAGGCGGTAAATGATTATAAAACCAGACTCAGTTCGCAGGCAACGGTTGATATCATAGAGGTCGCCGATGAAAAAACACCTGATGGTGCAAGTGCTGCGACAGAGGAAAAAATACGCGAAAAAGAAGGCAAAAGATTACTTGAAAAAATGCCCAAAGACGCCTACAAAATAGCACTTGCAATAGATGGAAAAAAGCTTTCGTCGGAACATTTTTCCGAAAAGATAGATAACCTTATGATATCCGGAGTTTCGCACATAGCGTTTATCATCGGAGGGTCGATAGGACTTTCGCCCGAGGTGCTGCAAACAGCGGATATGAAGCTTAGCTTTTCGGATATGACATTCCCTCATCAATTGATGAGAGTGATACTTCTTGAGCAGGTTTACAGAGCATACAAGATAATCAAAAATGAACCGTACCACAAATAAAAATGTCTGATGACGTAAATATGAAATAACGCAAACTGAGTATAAACAGAAAGGAGAGCGGCGCGATATGAGACTTGTATTTATTGGAGCTGATCATGAGGTTACCGGAAGCTGCCACTATATGGAGGTTGGCGATAAAAAGCTTGTTGTCGATATCGGTATGGAGCAGGGGCAGCACATGTTTGAAAATCAGGAGATCCCTGTCAATGCTTCCGAGCTTGATTATGTACTTTTGACTCACGCCCATATCGACCATACCGGACTTCTTCCGCTTCTGTACGCAAGGGGATTCAGAGGTCAGGTTTATGCGACCAAAGCGACTTGCGATCTTGCTCAGATAATGCTTCGAGACTCCGCTCATATCCAGCAGTTCGAGGCTGAGTGGCGAAACAGAAAAGCGTCGAGATCAGGCGGTGAGATATATAAACCGATCTATACTATGGAGGATGCGCTGGGAGCGATCCACCTTTTGGTTCCCTGCGAATACGATACTATAGTTGAGATATGCGAGGAGCTGTCCATACGATTTACCGATGTGGGACACCTTTTGGGATCGTCCTCGATAGAGGTGTTTGCACGCGAGGAAGACCAGACCAGGACAGTGGTTTTTTCCGGAGACCTGGGAAATATCAATACCCCGATACTCAGAGATCCGAAGTATACCAAAGCTGCCGACTATGTCGTGATGGAGTCGACCTACGGCGACAGACTTCACAGCGACGGAGTGCCTGATTATGTAGGTGATCTCGCTGATATCATAGAGGAGACCTTCAGGCGAGGGGGAAATGTGGTTATCCCTGCATTTGCAGTCGGTAGGACTCAGGAGCTTTTGTATTTTTTAAGACAGATAAAAGAAAAAAATCTCATCAAATCCTATCCGGAATTCGAGGTGTATCTGGATTCGCCGCTTGCGGTGGAGGCGACACATGTATTTACGAGAAATGCCGAGGAGTGTTTTTCAGAGGAAGCAAAAGAGCTTTTGAAAAAAGGCATAAATCCTATAGGCTTCCCGGGACTCAAGCTTTCGATCACGAGCGATGACAGTAAAGAGATAAATATCGATCCAAATCCAAAGGTTATACTTTCCGCATCCGGAATGTGCGATGCAGGTCGTATCAGACATCACTTGAAGCACAACCTGTGGAGGGCTGATTCGACGGTTGTTTTTGTCGGATATCAGACGGCGGGGACACTCGGAAGAGTTCTCCTTGACGGATTAAAAGAGGTCAAGCTTTTCGGAGAACTTATCGAGGTCAAAGCCACTATCACAAGGCTGTCAGGTATAAGCGGACACGCTGACAAAAACGGCCTGCTCAAATGGGTGGAATCCTTCACCGAAAAACCGCCGAAAAGGGTGTTTGTCGTGCACGGTGATGACGCTGTGACAACGCAGTTTGCAAAAACTCTTGAGGAGCATGCATTTATCGCATCTGCACCGTACAGCGGAACAGAATTTGACCTGATAAAAGGTGAGTTTATACGTGAGGCGGAGCCTGTTGTTATCGAGAAAAAACGCGCTGCATCAAAGCGTGCCGGAGATATGTTCTCAAGGCTGCTTACAGCAGGACAGCGCTTGCTTAGTGTTATACGCAAAAATGAAGGACTGTCAAACAAAGACACGGCGAAATTCTGTGATCAGATCAATTCGCTCTGTGATAAGTGGGACAGATGATAAAGGATTAAAATGAAAAAGATACTGAAAACCGCGATCATAACAATCATATTTTTGTCAGCACTGACTGCAGCTGCTTATTTTCTTTTGACAAAGTCAAAGGGAGATGAGAATTCTTTTGACAGTCGCGTGGTTGACGAGCAAAGTGATCAGCACGACGAGCATATGTACAAATTCGACACCGATTCGACGGCTGTTGAGCTTGTCCGTTTGGGGGACGAAAAAAATGTCCTGAACTTCAACCAGACCGGGGTATTTACCAAGGCGAATTCCAAAACAGCCAGGGACAGACTTGACAGACTGATCAAAAGAATGGATGCTGACTTTGAGAAGCCCATCATTGCTTACAATCCGTTCGGCACGGTGCCTGATTCGTATTATTTTTATTTTGTGACACCGAGCAATTGCATGGTAAGATATACGGTTGCAGTTCCGGATGAAGATATACATGATTACATCAGATATGTAAATAACGGAACAGACAACAACATCACAACAGAACATGAATTCCTCGTGACAGGGCTTGTTCCGGGAGTGACAAACTATATCAATCTTGAGCTTGTCGATGAGAACGGTGCGCACAGAGAGGACAAAACATACAAGGTTTCGCTGACATCTATAGGTGTTCCTTCGGACATATCGTATGTCGTTGGCAGAAGTGAAGAAAAACTCAAAAGCGGGTTATTTTTCATGATGCCTAAAAAAGATAAAAATATCTATAAGTACGACAACAACGGCATAATGAGAGGCATGCTCGCCACTGAGTCCGATCACGGAAAAAGGATATATTGCAAGTCAGGACAGCTTGTTTACCAAATATCAAAAAGCCGTGTGGTGAGGACTGATAAGCTCGGAATGGTGACCGGCGCGGTATCTGTTTCGGGTGTGAAAAATATCCTCGATATGTCGTATGACGGATATGAAAATGTGTTTTCGCTCGCGAAGGATAAAAAAAGCTACAGTCTTTATCGGACTTCTTTTGAATCCAACAAAACCAAAAAAATATACACATTTGACAAAGGGATCACGCCGACGTCGATCACGGAGCCGTCTGCGGGAAATCTCTATGTTTCTACAAGTGCGCCTGCCGGGATCATAAGGATAGATGGACTTCTGAGCTCTAAGCCAAGACCGGGTGCGGTGTTTGGCAAAAAAAGCGATTGGAAAAAAACAAAGCTCAAGAAAAAGGTTTGTGACCCCGGGAAAAAGAAAAAATCCTCAGAAGAGGATGAACAGGCGGCTTCAGGAGAGGCAGTGTCTGAGGACAAAACCGAAAAACCCGAAGCAAAGGCTTTTGTAGGCTGGGATATGAAGGAAGTGACACTCTATCTGATACCCGAGGAATCAAACGGAAGCTCGGATACGCTGTCGTTTGCGGTTGAAAAAGCGGGAGTGACTCAGATCGAAAAGATCAGACTTTCAGTGAAAAAGCCATCGCTCGAGATCATAGACGAAAAGCCGGCCGAAACATCAGGAAGAGTGTGTGTCCAGTATATGGGAGACCATTGCAGTGTTGTCGGATGTGCTCAGGGCGCATATGAGGAGAGGGATGATCTGTTCAAAACAATCCGTCAATACGGGTTTATCAGGGAGTTCGATGGCGTCTGGAAGCTCGATTTAAAAGGCTTTTCGAACTTATAAAAAAGTTTTTTTAGATTTTTCTTGTTTTACATCGCAACATGATGTATAATACTCAAATGTAATTATCAACATATACCTATTTAAGGAGGAAAAAAATGAAACTTTTCGTGGATACTGCGAAGATCGAGGACATCAAAAAAGCTGAGGCAATGGGAGTTATCTGTGGTGTGACGACCAATCCGTCTCTTATCGCAAAAGAGGGCGGAAGAAGTCAGGAGGATGTGCTTAAGGAGATCGCATCAATAGTTGACGGCCCTATAAGTGGCGAGGTTAAGGCTACTACCACAGATGCTGAGGGTATGATTGCTGAGGGACGCGAGATAGCTAAGCTTCACCCAAATATGGTTGTGAAAATCCCTATGACAGTAGAAGGACTCAAGGCTACAAAGGTATTGTCAGCAGAGGGGATCCGTTGCAACGTTACACTTATTTTCTCAGCAAACCAGGCACTTCTTGCAGCAAAAGCAGGTGCAGCATATGTTTCACCTTTCCTTGGCAGACTTGATGATATCTCAATGCCGGGAATAGAGCTTATCGAGCAGATCAGTGCTATTTTTGCAAATTATCCCGATATAGATACAGAGATAATCGCAGCAAGTGTCCGCAATCCGATACATGTTACTGATTGCGCGTTGGCCGGTGCTGATATCGCTACAGTTCCTTATGCTGTTATCGAGCAGATGACAAAGCATCCGCTTACCGATCAGGGAATAGAAAAATTCAAGCAGGATTACATTGCCGTATTCGGTGAGTGATCCTCTAAGAAATGGAGATAAAAAAGTTGGATATCAATGAACTGAAAAAAATAGCAAATAAGGTTCGTCAGGGTGTCATTATCGGTACACACGCCGCAAAATCAGGACATCCGGGCGGTTCGCTTTCCGCTGCGGACATTTTTACATATCTGTTTTTTGAAGAGTTGAACATCGACCCGAAAAATCCGGACAAGCCGGACAGAGACAGATTTGTCCTCAGCAAAGGTCATACGGCACCCGGGTACTATGCCGCATTGGCTGAGAGGGGATTTTTCCCATTTGAGGATCTGAAACAGCTCCGTCACACGGGCTTCTACCTTCAGGGACATCCGGATATGAAGCATATCCCCGGTGTTGATATGTCGAGTGGATCTCTGGGACAGGGAATCTCAGCTGCCGTTGGTATGGCACTTTCAGCCAAGATAAGTGGGGATTCGTACAGAGTTTACACACTTGTCGGTGACGGTGAGATACAGGAAGGTCAGGTTTGGGAGGCAGCTATGTTTGCTTCTTCGAGAAATCTTGACAACCTTGTAGTGATAGTTGACAACAACAATCTTCAGATAGACGGAAGCCTTGAGCAGGTTTGCTCACCTTATCCTATCGATGAAAAATTCAAAGCATTCGGTTTTGAGGTGATCTGCATCGACGGAAACGACTTCAATCAGATCAAGGAAGCTTTTGACAAGGCAAAGACCGTCAAAGGCAAGCCGACACTTATCCTTGCAAAAACGATCAAAGGAAAAGGTGTTTCGTTTATGGAGGATGAAGTCTCCTGGCATGGAAAAGGACCAAACGATGAAGAGTTCGAAAAAGCTATGGCTGAACTTGAAAAAGCAGGAGGTGAGATCTGATGAGTGAAGTAAGGATTGCTACCAGAGATGGCTACGGTCAGACATTGGTTGAGCTGGGAAAAGAGCATGATGATATAGTTGTGCTTGACGCAGATCTTGCAGCTGCTACCAAAACAGCGATGTTTAAAAAAGAGTTTCCGGACAGATTTTTTGACTGCGGTATTGCAGAAGCAAACATGATGGGAATAGCAGCAGGACTTGCAAGTACCGGAAAGGTTCCTTTTGCAAGCTCATTTGCGATGTTTGCAGCAGGCCGTGCGTATGAGCAGGTGAGAAACTCCATAGGATATCCTGAGCTCAATGTCAAGGTATGTGCTTCCCACGCGGGAATCTCAGTAGGTGAGGACGGTGCGACTCATCAGTGTAATGAGGATATAGCTCTGATGCGTACTATTCCGGGAATGATGGTTGTTGTTCCCAGTGATGATGTAGAGGTTAAGGCTGCAACTCGTGCATTGTATGAGCACAAAGGACCGAGTTATATGAGACTGGGTCGCTTGGCAGTGCCTGTGATAAATGACAATCCGGATTACAAATTCGAGCTTGGCAAAGGTGTTCTTTTGAAAGAGGGCAAGGATGTCACCGTTATAGCTACGGGACTTCCGGTATGCGAGTGCCTTGAGGCTGCAAAAGAGCTTGAAAAGGACGGAATCTCAGCAGAGATCATCAATATCCATACTATCAAGCCTATCGATGAGGATATTATCATCAAGTCCGCTTCAAAAACAGGAAAGGTTGTGACTGTTGAGGAGCACTCCGTGATTGGCGGTCTTGGAAGTGCCGTATGTGATGTTCTCAGCGAAAAACATCCCGTACAGGTTAGAAAAATCGGTATAAATGATGTGTTCGGAGAGTCGGGACCTGCGCTTGAGCTTATCGCTAAGTATGGTCTTGATGCAAAGAGCATATACGCAAAGATCAAAGATTTTTGCTGATCAGGTGATACTTATCCCGATCCTTGCAGTTTAGGGTCGGGATATTTTTTTATAGGCACAGAGGGGTACGATTGGAGAAATTATGAAAAATACTTATGCGGTTCGTCCGTTTGACGGGCCAATAGATATTCAGGTCACTGTTCCGGGTTCGAAAAGCATCACAAACAGGGCACTGCTTTTGGGAGCGCTTGCCCGCGGTGAGAGCGTGCTAAACGGTGTCGGGATGAGCGATGATTCAAAAGTCTTTATGGAGGCGCTCACAGAGCTTGGCTTTGATATAGTGACAAGCCACAAAAATAACGGTGCCGTCAGTGTGAAAATATCAGGAACCGGCGGTGATATCCCGGTCAAAAGTGCCCGCGTTTATGTGGGGGCTGCGGGGACTGCTGCAAGGTTTCTGACAGCTATGCTTGCACTATCAGACGGATGCTATGTCGTTGATGCTGCAGAGCAGATGAAAAAAAGACCGATACGAGAGCTTATCGAAGCGCTTGAGACGATGGGAGCATTTTTTGAGTTTACGGAAGAAAGCTATGCTTTTCCATTTACGGTATATGGAAAAAAATATCCTGATAATCCCCAAAAAAATCGTGACAGACAAAACGAATCATCCTCAGATGAAAAGTCAGATGCTCCGAATAAATCAATAACAAATGAAAACAATACCGGGATAATACCATTAAATATAGACAGAAGCTCGCAATTTCTGAGCGCATTGCTTCTATGCGGACCGATGGTCGAAGAGGGATTTAGGGTTAAGCTTACCGGTAAAAGGCAGGCGAGATCGTATGTTGAGATCACCGAAAAAATGATGACGGAGTTCGGATACAAAGCGGATGAGACCGGCATAAAAACCGGTGATGAGGATGTATACGAGATACTGCCTGACAGAGGCTATGAGGGCAGAGAGTATGATGTTGAGCCGGATGTATCGGCGGCGTGTTATTTTTATGCTTTAGCTGCGATAAACGGTGGCAAAGCCTGTGTAGAGGGCGTGCATCCGGACTCCACGCAGGGAGACCTGAAGTTTTTGGATATCCTTGAAAAAATGGGATGCAAAGTATATGATGAAAAAGCCGGAATGATCGTTGAAAAAGAACCTGAAAATAAGCTACATGGAATAGAAATAAATATGAGCGATTTTTCGGATCAGACAATGACGATTGCCGCTATCGCTCCGTTTGCGGAGTCGCCTGTAAAGGTGACCGGAGTTTCGCATATCAGAGGGCAGGAGTCAGACAGGATAAGTGCGATAGTGACTGAATTAAACAGAATTGGCGTACGCGTAGAGGAGTACGAGGATGGATTTAAGGTTTGGCCGTACGAGTCTGACAGAGTATCAAATTCTGACTACGGCGCCACACTGACATATAACGATCACCGTATGGCTATGTCATTTGCGACGCTTGGAACCAGTATAGACGGAGTTGTGATCGATAATCCGGGATGTTGTGCAAAAACGTTTGAAGATTTCTTTGATGTACTTGATTCATTGTATCAAAAATAAGCAGAACCGAAAAAGCATATTTACGGAGGCAAAACTGCGATGAAAAAAAAGCTTGAAAATCAAAAGATCAATTCGGAAGGGATAGACAGGCTTTCTGAGATGGCAGGCGAATTACTGGAGCAGTCAAATGTTGAAAGAAGCATTGCTACCAGAACTCGTCTTGTTCTTGAAACTCTGTTGGAGAATATTTCAAGGCACTATGATGAAGAAATAGAGATAGGTATATCGTTTACCAAACGGTTTGGAGTAAAAACACTCGATATCACCTGGAGTGGCGAAAAGTACAATCCTACCGTCGGTGATGATGTTGACGAGTGGACGGCTACGATCCTGTCTGAAATAGCGATGGCGCCGACCTACAGACACAGGAAAAAAAGAAACAAGGTTTCGATCAGGCTTCCAAGAAACAAGTTTAGGGAAGAGTTCTATTTGGTGATGGCTTTCGTGATCGCGATAAGTCTTGGGTTTGCCGGCGAATACATTCCCGACAATATCGTATCTTCCGTGACGGAATACGGTCTTGTTCCTGCTGCGGACATTTTTATGAATATGCTTATGACATTTGCGGGAATTCTTGTATTTTTGTGTGTGGTCACCGGAGTCTGCGGACTTGGAAGCGTGCGAGAGTTTTCAAAAATAGGCCGCACAATGACTTCAAGATATATCATTACATCTTTTCTCGGCTGCGGTGTATGTGTGCTTTTGGCGTTGCCGTTTTATTCGCTTACTATAGTTGAGAGAAGTGCTGATTTTCGAGGTAAGGCCATTTTTGAGATGGTACTGAACATCATCCCAAAAGACCCGATAACTCCGTTTATGAATGGAAATATGCTTCAGATCGTTTTCATGGGAATGCTTGTCGGCGTGGCTCTGCTTGTTTTCGGATCGGAGCTGAACAGGCTCGGAGAGGTGATCATCCAGGCAAAAAAAGTGATCGTATATATAGTTGAACTGATCTGCGGTCTTCTTCCGATATACATCATCGCCTCACTTACAAAGCTTTTTTGGTCCAAAGGAATGGGCATTTTTGCCACAATCTGGAAGCCATTTATCATATGTATGGTGCTGTGCCATATAGTTGCTTTTGCAGCGGTGGCAAGTGCTTCTATCAGGTGCAAAGTAAGTCCGTTTTTGCTTATGAAAAAAATGCTCTCATCGTATATAGTCGGATTTACTACTGCCTCGGCGTCAGCCACAATGGGAACGATGTTTGAAGTCAATGAAAAAAGGCTCGGGATCCCCATATCGCTCAGTCAGTTCGGGGTACCTCTCGGCAGCCTTATCTGCAACAGCGCTGTGGGTGGGATTTTTGTCGGGATTATTTACTATGTTGCGGAGTTCAGCGGAACGGATGTCAGTGTAGGATGGTTTTTCGGAGTGTGGCTTGTGACGACGATATTGTCGTTTGCGATGCCGCCTGTTGCGGGCGGACCGCTTGTGTGTCTGAAGGTTATGTTTGCGGCGTTTCATCTGCCGGTTGATTGTATGGGAATAGCCGTTACGCTCATCATGCTAACTGATTTTGCGATGACATCAACGAGGGTTATGACTGTGCATATGGAGCTGGCAATCATAGCCAAGCACAATGGTACACTTGATATGGATATGCTAAAGAGCAGGGATGTAAATGCCGGATGACATTTGCACACCGGACATTGTTATTGTATTTCAAGAAAATATGTGACATATAGGTGAATTTGCTCTTGACAAATGTAGATTTAAGTTTTATCATAAATATTACCGACACTTAATTGCGTCGGTAATATTTTTCTTTACAGAGACAAAGAAGTAGGAGACATTTATGAAAAGCATATTGGAAAGACTAAATGATATCGCAGAATCCGCCTTTGAGAAGGCCGGATATGCACCTAAGTACGGTCGTGTAAATCAGTCAAACAGACCGGATTTGTGTCAGTTTCAGTGTAACGGCGCGATGGCTGCCGCAAAAGAGTATCACAAAGCCCCAATTCAGATTGCTGAGGATGTCGTGGAACAGTTAAGTGTCTACGATGCATTTGAGGATGTGACGGCCGTAAATCCCGGATTTATAAATATGAATCTCAATCCTGAGTTTGTCGCTGAGATCGTAGAGCAGATAAGTAAGGATGACAGACTCGGCGTACCGGATGCGGAGCACAAAAAAAATATCATAGTTGATTACGGCGGAGCTAATGTTGCAAAGCCGCTTCATGTCGGCCACCTGAGACCGGCCATAATTGGAGAGAGTATCAAAAGGATCTGTGCTTTTGCAGGTCACAATGTGACCGGTGATGTCCACCTCGGAGACTGGGGACTTCAGATGGGACTTATCATAGCGGAGCTCGAAAGGATGCACCCGGAGCTGCCGTACTTTGACGAGAGCTTTGCGGGAGAGTATCCCAAGGAGGCGCCGTTTGATATAAGCGACCTTGAGGAGATATACCCGAGAGCCAGCGCAAGGTCGAAAGAGGACGATGAGTTCAGAAAAAAAGCTGAGGACAATACCAGACGACTTCAGGAGGGGTATGCACCGTTTATGGCTATCTGGAGACATATAATGGATGTTTCGGTAGCTGACCTAAAGAAAAACTACGACAAGCTTGATGTACACTTCGAGTTGTGGAAGGGCGAGAGTGATGTCGAGAGCTATATCCCTGATATGGTAAAAGACCTGAAAGAAAAAGGACTCGCCTATGAGAGCGAGGGAGCGCTGGTCGTGGATGTGAGCGAGCCGGGTGACTCAAAAGAGCTTCCGCCGTGCATCATCGTAAAGTCAAATGGTGCGACTCTGTATGCGACGACAGACCTTGCCACTATAGTTGAGAGAGAAAAGCTGTATGATCCCGATCAGATAATATATGTTGCAGACAAAAGACAGTCGCTTCATTTCACACAGGTTTTCAGGGTTGCAAAAAAAGCCGGACTTACCGGTGAAGATACCGAGCTTAAGCATATCGGATTCGGAACGATGAACGGTCCCGACGGAAAGCCTTTCAAAACAAGGGATGGCGGCATACTTCGTCTGGAAGCGCTTCAGCAGCAGATAGTAGATGAAGTAAAAGAAAAAATGCGCGAAAACAGGGACTATGATGATGCTGAGCTTGACGAGATATCACAAAAAGTCGGTCTTGCGGCACTTAAATACGGAGATCTGTCAAATCAGGCGTCCAAAGACTATGTTTTTGATATAGAGAGGTTTGCTTCGTTCGAAGGAAATACAGGACCGTACATCCTCTACACAATAGTCCGTATCAACTCTATGCTGAAAAAATTCGCCGAAGAAGGCGGTGAAATAGACGAGGATGATGAGATTCTTCCACCTGAGAAAAAAAGCGAGATGGACCTGTATCTGGCACTCACGGAGTTTTCACAGATGATACAGGGTGCGTACGAGGAGCTTGCACCGCATAGGGTGTGCTCGTATGTGTATTCGCTTTGTGAGGCGTTTAATCATTTTTATCACGATACGGTCATTCTCAAGGAAGAGGATAAGGACAGGAAGAATTCTTATTTACGACTGATCACGGTTGTGAAGAGAGTGCTTGAGAAGAGTGTTTGGTTGCTCGGCTTCGAAGCGCCGGAGAAAATGTAATTATATTTAAATTATTATTAATGTTTTATGGAGGATTAATATGTTTATTGGAAGGGATCTTGAGAAAAAACAACTTGAGGCGAACTATCGTAAGAATGAAAACGATATTGTGATTTTGTATGGCAGAGAGGGCGTTGGTAAAACTTCGCTTGTCAGGGAATTCATAAAAGGGAAATACTGTATTTATTATCAGGCGAGAGAGTATTCTGAGAAAGAGCAAAACCTGCATTTTGACAGAAAAAAAGACGAGATGTCCAAATTCCTGCTCA
This sequence comes from uncultured Lachnospiraceae bacterium, assembly GCA_947166015.1. GTDB lineage: Bacteria > Bacillota > Clostridia > Lachnospirales > Lachnospiraceae > Eubacterium_F. The sequence continues at coordinate 8,144 of CAMVCQ010000028.1, read as the reverse complement.
AACCGTCCGGGGATAAGGCTGTCTTTGTGATTGACGAGTTTGATCTCATGCTCAAAGGCTACAAAACATTTTTCCAGGACTTTTTGGCTTATCTGGGTACTCTGCCGATTGGTCAGGTGATGGTGCTTTTGGTAAGCTCATCGGTTCAGTGGGTTGAGAACAAAATGGCTGATGAGGCACCGGAGCTTATTTCAGAGGTATCTGCGCTTATCAAGCTCAGAGAGTTTTCTTTTATGGAGATGGTTGACCGTTTTCCGAATTCAACTACTCAGGAGTGTATCTCTATCTATGGAATTCTCGGCGGTGTTCCGGAGTATCTGAACCTTTGGAATCCCAAAGAGACCGCAAGGAAAAATATCATCAGGCTTTTCCTTGAAAAAGGTGCGCCTTTCAGAAAAGAGCCTGCGAGATTTCTAAAGACTGTGCTTAGAGAGCTTCCTTACTACAATACGATCCTGTCGGTGCTTGCGGAGGATGTTCCGAAGCTTAATTATCTGTACAACAGAACAGGGTTTTCAAGAGCGAAGATATCGGTTTATATCAAAAACCTGATCCAGCTCGATGTGGCTACAAAGATCTTTTCTTTTGAGCCTGATAAATCAGACGCCGTTCAAAAAGGTCTCTACGGCATCACTGACTCAAGCCTGAAATTTTACTTTAAGCTGATCTATCCGAACCTTTCGGACCTTGAGATACTTACTCCGGAAGAGTTCTACAACAAGCATATAAAAGACGAGATAAACGGTATCATGGAGCGTGCTTATATCAAAGTCTGCAGAGAGTTTATGGATCTGATGAGCAAGTACGGCAAGCTTCCTGCGAAGTTCGGAAATTTCGGAAGTCTTTACGGAAAGACAGGATTTATCCCGCTCGTTGCCAGAAGTGAAGATGGCAAGATCGTTGTCGGTAGCTGCAAATGGTCGCAGAAGCCGATGACTATGAAGGACTTTGAGGAACTTCTTGACAATACTTCACAGCTTGGCAGAGAGGCAGATTTTTATTATCTGTTCTCAAAAGAGGGATTCACAACGGATCTCGCTGCTATGGCACAGAACATGGATAATATCGTTTGTATCGATTTGGATGACCTTTGATTGAGATTCAGGTGTAGGATTACTATGAAAGACTTATCAGAATTAACAGAAAAACTTGTCATGTATAACGGCGCGGCAAGTGGGACGATACTTGCCGGAGTGGCGGAGAGTCTTGCAAGCAGAGATGAAAAAAAGCTTACAGGTGAGATACACACACTGCTTGAAGTGGCGACGAGATATGGGTTCAAGGATAACCTTTGGAAATCGTATATAGCGTATCTGCTGGCTACAGATGAGAACCCTTTTTCCGTCTTGTGTGAGATGGTCGGAGCGGCCAAAAATGCCGGAGCAAATGTGATAGTAAAAAAAGACATGGACTGTTTTTACCACATTTATAACTATGATTTTTCATCAACTGAAGATGATTTTGCAAGGGAGTATTTTTCCATACTTTGCGATTACAAATCAATGCACAAGGAAGAAAATACTTTTAATAAAAGCGTCAGCGACAAGGTTTATTATCTGATGAAAGAGCTTGACGGGGCCGCGTCAGGGGATGATTTTTTTGATATAGTAACAGGGTTTTATCAAAAATTCGGCGTCGGTAAATACGGCTTAAACAAAGCTTTTCGTATAGTGGGCGAAGGCGATTCAAGCAAGGTTGAGGCCATCACTCATACCAGTGATGTAGTGATCGATGATCTGATCGGATATGAGATGCAAAAAGAAACTCTTGTTGCCAATACTGAAGCTTTTGTTGAGGGCAGACCTGCCAACAATTGTCTGCTTTTTGGCGATGCGGGTACGGGCAAGTCAACCTGTATAAAAGCTGTGTTAAATATGTATTATGACAGGGGGCTAAGGCTTATAGAATTGTATAAGCATCAATTAAAAGAGCTTCCAAAGATCGTCCAGGATGTCAAAAACAGAAATTACAGATTTATCATTTATATGGATGATCTTTCTTTTGAGGAATTTGAAATAGAGTATAAATACCTAAAAGCTGTGATCGAGGGCGGCATGGAGGTTCGTCCGGACAATGTCCTTATCTATGCGACTTCAAACAGAAGGCATCTGATACGGGAGATGTGGTCTGACAGATCGGATATGAGCGATGATGAGCTGCATCGATCTGATACCATGCAGGAGAAACTGTCACTCTCGGCGAGATTTGGCTTGTCGATCAACTTTGACAAACCGCAGAAAAAGCTTTTTGATGAGATTGTCATAGGCATAGCAAGACAGGAAAAAATAGACTTAACAGACGAAGAACTCATCAAAAGAGCAAATGTCTGGGCTCTCAGAAACGGAGGGTATTCGGGTAGAGTGGCTCGTCAGTTTATCACAGATTTACTTTCAGAAAAATGATCTGATACTATTAACTATAAATTGATTTACAAACCAGTATATGAATTGATATCACTACTGTCAGGACATTTTTATAATTGATTTAGGAGCAAAAAAATGTTTGAAAGATTTTTTCCGGATGATACGGTTCCATCCACTTATGATATAGACTATGCAAAGTTGTATAAGCAGGGATACAGAGGATTGCTTTTTGATATAGACAATACTCTTGTCAAGCACGGCGAGGGTGCGACAAAGCAGGCAATAGCTCTTTTTGATAAGCTGAAAAAAATAGGCTTTGAATGCTGCGTGATCTCAAATAACAAAAAAGCGAGAGTGTTGTTGTTCAACAAAGACATCGGTATACATACCGTGTTCAATGCGCACAAACCGGCCGCTAAGGGATATTATTATGCAATGGAGCTGATGCATACAAATGTAAATAATACTGTTTTTGTAGGTGATCAGCTCTTTACGGACATTTTTGGAGCGAAAAAAATAGGCATGAAAAACTACCTTGTTTCGCCCATTAGCAGTAGAGAAGAAATACAGATTGTATTGAAAAGAAAGCTTGAAAAAATTGTTCTTGATGAGTACAGAACAAAAAGAAAACAAATGAGAGAGAAAAAATACTACGTATTAAAAAGGCAGACAAAACGCAATGAAAACTGAATTGATAATAGGATTGTTGGAAACAATAAAAGCTGATGCAGCACTCATCACAGACCCTGCAAATATGAGATATTTAACAGGGTTTACCGGAGAGGGATATGTACTATTAACGAGTGAGGGTGCTCAGATCGTGACTGATTCGAGATATACGATCGCAGCCAAAAAAGAGTGCCCCGGATGCAAGGTGACGCAGTGGGACAAAATAGGCATATATAAACCTGCGATGCTGCTTTCCCAAAATCCCAAGATCAAAAAAATAGGCTTTGAAGACACTTATATGAGAGTGTCTGCGTATAAAACCTGGGAGAAAAAACTACGAGATGCAAAGCTTGTTCCGATCAAGGATAATGCTACAAGGCTTAGACGTGTAAAATCAGAAGAAGAAATAGAAACAATAGCAGAAGCTGAGGCTATAGGCGACAGGGCGTTTGCAAGGCTTATGATAGACCTGGGAGTCGATGTGGATAAGCTCGGAAGTATAGGAAAAGAAGTCAGCAAATACCACATCCCGACATATATCAAGGCGACAGAGTCTACGGAAAAGCAGATCGCCGCAAAGCTTGAATTCTATATGAAGGATGAGGGCGCTGAAGGGTTAAGCTTTGAAACAATAGCTGCAAGTGGACTGAACGGAGCAATGCCACATGCGGTACCACAGGATAAACTCTTGGAAAAGGGAGAGCTTTTGACGCTTGACTTCGGTTGCGTATATAATGGGTATTGTTCTGATATGACAAGAACTGTTGCTGTTGGAAAGGTAAGCGATGAGCTCCAAAAGATATACAATATCGTAAAAAAAGCCCAGGAAACAGCACTAGAAAAAATACACGCGGGAATCACCGGTGCAGAGGCTGATAAGCTTGCCAGAGATGTCATAGAAAAAGCAGGCTACGGTGATCACTTCGGACACTCGCTCGGACATTCCGTGGGACTTGAGATCCATGAGTCTCCGGGGTTCTCGAGAAAAGAAAAAAGCGTTATAGAGTCCGGGATGGTCATATCAGTTGAGCCGGGGATATATGTCGAGGGAGTCGGTGGAGTGAGGATCGAGGACCTCGTGGCTGTCACCGATACCGGAGTGAGAAACCTCGCAGGCTCAGTCAAAGAACTGATAATTATTGATTAAAAACAGCTTGCCTGCCCAATGGGTTTTTGTTATAATGGGGATGGTGAGATTGATCTGTCAGCTTGCAAAAACAAAAACATTTGGTATTGCTTTTTTGAGACAACTGTGGGGAGGGATGATATGGTAGATAACCGTGAAGCATTAAGTCAGATGGGAGTTACTCTGGCAAATCATTTCGACTGTGTGTTTTATGTGGATATTGAAACGGGAAATTATAATCAATATGTACATGTGGAATGGATGGATAGGCTTGAAATACCGGAAAGCGGCAAGGATTTTTTTGCGGATTTTCATGAGAATGCGCCAAAGTGTATTTATCCTGATGATCTGGAACTCGTATTGCGAATTCTTGGCAAAAAAGAACTCACAAAAAAACTGTCCCGTGATAATACTTTTTCATCGGTCTATCGAATGATCATAGATGGAAATATAGAACATGTAAGATTGATATTTGTAAAGTGCGAAGACAAAAAGCATGTTATATGTTGTCTGGAAAATACCGAGGATGAATTTCGAGCAAAAAAAGAACGTGAGCAGGACCTGCAGTCTGCAAAACGTATGGCAAGACTTGATGAACTCACCGGTGTGCGTAATAAAAACGCGTTTTTGGATTATTCGGCATCGATGAATGAAAAGCTGCAACAGGGAGCGTGTGAACCGTTTGCTGTTGTCATGTGTGATGTAAATGATCTGAAGCGGATAAACGATACGAGGGGACACAGCTTCGGCGATGAAGTGATTCAGAGCGCAAGCCGTATGGTGTGTGGGGTTTTCAGTCACAGTCCGGTGTTCAGAGTCGGAGGTGATGAGTTTGTCGCAGTTTTGATCGGCAATGATTATGAGCGGAGAGAAAGACTGATGACAAAAATAAAAGAAGAATCATTGGCAAATAAAAGAACTCTTTCCGGACCGGTGGTGGCAAGCGGAATAGCTATTTATGATCCGGAGATGGATGAGGGATTTGATAGCGTTTATGAACGTGCAGATGAGCAGATGTATGTTGTCAAAAAGGAGTTGAAATCTGTTCAGTTATCAGATGGATTTGAAAATGTGAACAAGAGGGAACAAACTATCACTGATGAAAGAAAGCGTAGGCTGGATAGCTTGTTTGGAGCGTTGTACACAGTTGCAGGGGAAGGGTATATTTATGTCAATGATCTGAAATTTGATTTTTCGCGTTGGTCGGTTTCACTTATTACTGACTTTAATCTTGAATCGGAATATATGTATCAGGCAGATCTAATCTGGCAGGATTACATTCATCCCTCTGATCTAAAGGCGTACAGGCAAGCTGTAGATGCCGCTATCAATGGCAATGCCAAGATCACTCCGATTCATTATCGTGCCCGCTCGGCTGACGGTTCATACGTGATGCTGACAACGAGAGCATTTATACTGAGCGACGAGGATGGAAACCCCGAATACTTCGGAGGCATTATCATTCCGAAATAGCAGTATTCACAAAATATCAGTAAAATATACAGGGTTTGGTGTTGTCCTGTCCAGCGAACGCACCGGAATGGAGGACTTATGGAAAGAGAACTGATTTGTGTACCAATAACCGGACTTGTTTTGCCGTCGATTATCAGCCAGGCAAGAGAAATAGCAGATGCGCCTGTTGATATGGCCGAGTGGCGTGTCGACCATTTTGCAGGGGATGAGGAACAGATACCAAAAGTGATCGAAACACTAAAAGGTATGCTTGATGACAAAAAGCTTATAGTTACGCTCAGAACAACCGATGAAGGCGGAGAGGATAACGGCGATAAGTTTGATTATTTTTCCGTGGTTGAAGGAATCATATCTCAGGATGTAGCTGACTATGTCGATATTGAGATAGATAAGCTTGCAGACGGCCATATGGACATTTTTGACAAGTATTCGGACAGAAAAATAAAGATCATCGGATCATACCATGATTTTGAAAAAATGCCCGAAGAGAAATTCATCGTAGATAAGCTTGCTCAGATAAAGGATGCCGGATGCGAGGTCGGAAAAATAGCCTGCATGGCCGAGACTCAAAATGAAGCGGGAATGATGCTGGCTGCAACTCAGCTTTTCAAGGATGATAATCCTGATTATCCCGTGGCTACAATGGCGATGGGAAAGGCAGGCTACCTGACGAGATTGTACGGAGGACTCTACGGCTCGTCGATCACATTTGCCACGCTTGGAAAAGCGTCTGCGCCCGGACAGAGGAGCGTGGAGGAAGTGGTAACGACCTTTGATAAGCTGTTTTCGAACCCCGGACACATCATCCTCATAGGATTTATGGGGACAGGTAAAACAACCGTATCAGAGGCTATTGCCCGCAAATACGGGATTCCTGAGGCGGATACTGACGGTATGATCACTTCAAAAACGGGCAAGCAAATATCGGAGATATTTGACGAGGACGGAGAGGAAGCGTTCAGAAAGGTTGAGACGGATATCCTCGATGAGCTTGGAACTATGGAAAGATCGGTGGTTTCCTGCGGTGGCGGAACGGTGCTCAGGGACATCAACATCAAAAAGCTCAAAAACTTCGGGAAAATAGTCCTTCTGACGGCATTGCCTGAGACAGTATACAAAAGAATCCACAAGGATAACACAAGACCGCTTCTCGACGGACATATGAATGTGGGATATATCGCACAGCTGATGGAAAAAAGAATTGATGCTTATATGTCAGCGGCGGATATAGTTGTTGATACCGATGACAGAGATGTCGATGAGATAGCTGCCGAGATATGGGACAAGGTAAACAAAGGTGAGTGATCCTCCCCTGCGAGGTTACTATTCACGGGTAACCAAACCATTCGGAATGTCCGTTCTTCTCGCTTTGATCTTGCAAGCAAGCTTGCAGATTCAAAGCCTCGTAGAACTCTATCGTGTCTTTCAGACACACATTCCTCATGTGCTTTGGTTACCGTACACGGTTTGTATGTAATGTATATGCACACTTTAGAGCAAGCTCTAAGTGTACATATACATTACATACACCCGTGAATAGTAACCCTGCGAGACAAAATGGTTGAGCTTTTTGAAAAAACACTTGAAAAAAACTGAATAATCGTGTATTATAGTTGAGTGTTGAATGGAAATATGTAGGTTAGTATGAAAATGCCCGAAAAACGGCGATTTTCATACGGCTGTTTGTGTCGGAGCGTCACAGACAGCTGCGGATACAGATCAGGAACAGGGTGTGATCAATGTGTTCCTGTCGCAGATCCGTCGCATACGCTCCGGAATGGATGGAAAAAAATGATTTCAGCAGGTGATTTCAGAAACGGACTTACAGTAGAGATCGAGGGAGTTGTTTACCAGATAGTTGAGTTTCAGCATGTAAAACCGGGAAAAGGTGCGGCTTTCGTGCGTACTAAGCTTCGTAATGTAGTTGACGGAGGTGTCGTAGAGAAGACATTCCGCCCGACAGAGAAATTCCCTCAGGCTCATATTGATAAAAAAGATATGCAGTATCTGTACAACGACGGTGAGATGTACAACTTTATGGACAATGAGACATACGAGCAGATCGCACTTACAACTGATGCTGTTGGCGATACAATGAAGTTTGTCAAGGAAAATGACAATGTAAAAATGCTCTCATACAAGGGTAACATTTTTGCTATCGAGCCGCCGATGTTTGCAGAGCTTGAGGTTACTGAGACAGAGCCGGGAATCAAAGGTGATACGGCTACAAACGTTACAAAACCGGCTACTGTTGAGACAGGTGCGCAGGTTGCAGTTCCTCTTTTTGTAAACCAGGGTGACAAAATCCAGATCGATACAAGAACCGGTGAGTACCTGAAGAGAATCTGATTTCATATGTATATTTAAAGATGTCGTTAAACCTATGGGGCGTTTCCTTATCCGTTTTTCGACATCTTTTGTTATACTGTTAGAGTAATGTTTAGAAGTAGTATGTTCAATTTTAGTTGACTGCTTTTACTCGGGGTCGTTTGCACTCATGCTCGCACGTAGCG
>CAMVCQ010000027.1 GCA_947166015.1 uncultured Lachnospiraceae bacterium | reverse complement strand
AAGATGTGAAGCCGTAGTTCTTGACCTCGTACAAAAGCAGTTAACACAAAATCGAAATTAGTTACTTAGCTAAGCAGATTCAGCGATAGGATTATAAGAAAGCAAATAAAGAAGAAGCCCCTAAAACAATTCTGTGGAGTACTCCGCAGCCATCGTTGCGCAGGCACCGTATTTTGGTGCCGTGCAACGCGATGTGCGAGGACAAGTGCGAACGGTGCTGCCACAGAATTAGTTTTAGGGGCTTCTTCGATTGATTTGCCAATAAATGCTTCTAAACAAGCTATTTAGTGGCGCTGCCCACGAGGAGGTTGTGGCGCTGCCCGCGAGGTGGCTTGACATTTGCCCGAAGATAGTGTATCATAATCAAAGTTAGCAAAAACTAACCCAAAAGGAGAGGCATTATGTTCATAGAAATCAACGACTTAAAAAAGAGTTTTGGAACCGGCGACAGCAGAGTCGAGGTTCTCAAAGGCATATCATTTGAAATCGAAAAAGGCGAGTTTTGCGTGCTGCTTGGACCGTCGGGATCAGGTAAATCAACGCTTCTGAACATCATCGGAGGAATCGATGACGCCGACTCGGGATATGTGTCGATAAATGGAGAAAAGACAAAGGAAATGACCGAAAAAGCGCTGACGCTGTACCGCAGAAATCACCTGGGGTACATTTTTCAGTTGTACAATCTGATACCGAATCTAAATGTCAAAGAAAATATCGAGGTAGGAGCTTACCTTAGTGACAACCCGCTTGACATCGATGATCTTTTGAAGACGCTTGGCTTGTATGAGCATAGGCATAAGCTTCCCAACCAGCTATCAGGAGGACAGCAGCAGCGTACTTCGATCGGGCGTGCTATCATCAAAAACCCCGATATATTGCTTTGTGATGAGCCGACGGGAGCACTTGACTATACGACATCAAAAGAGATACTCGAGCTCATCGAGGAGGTCAATCAAAAATACGGAAACACCATAATCATGGTTACACATAACGCAGCCATCCGAGATATGGCTGACAGAGTGATCAGGTTCAGAGACGGAAAGATCCGTGAAAACACAGTAAATGAAACCAAGGTAAAGGCAAAAGACCTTGATTGGTGATGAATTGAAAAAGCGCACTATGAAAGCGTAAATAAGCTACGATAGACATCTTGGAGGAACACATGAAAAATCCACTGTATAAACGAATTCCCAGAGAACTGAAGTCGGAGCCGGGGAAATACATCGTTATATTTTTGTTTATGATCATAGTTATCGGGTTTATATCCGGATTTTTGGTATCGGCGAATTCTATGATCACTGCGTACGATGAAGGCTTTGAAAAATACAGGACAGAATGGGGACATTTTTTGACAAAAGACGAACCGGGGATCGCTGCCATCGACAGCATCGCCGAGGATGAAAATGTCGAGATCGATGAGCTTTTCTACCACGAGGAGGAGGCAAAAGGGGTCACAACAAAAGACCCTGAGGGTACAAAAAACACGAGCACGATGAGGTTTTATGAGGTCAGGGAAAAGATCAACCTCGAGTGCCTGATGGAGGGAAAGCTGCCCGAGAAAAATGACGAGATAGCCATAGACAGGATGTACGCTGACAACAACCACTTCAGCGTGGGCGACACGATACAGGTGGGAGACAGACAGCTTACGATCTCCGGACTTGTGGCACTTCCGGATTATTCCGCGCTGTTCTCGGATATGTCGGATATGATGTTTGACGCTGTGAAATTCGGCGTTGGAGTGCTTACTCCTAAAGGATTTGAGGAGTACTCTAAATCGAAGATGCATTATTGTTACGCGTGGATGTACAAAAATGTCCCCGCTGACGAAGACGCAGAGATAGATATGGCAAAAGACATGATGAAAACCTGCGTCAAATATGTAAGCATAGAGGATTACATCCCGAGATACGCAAATCAGGCGATCAAATTTACGAGGGTGGATTTCGGCGGAGACTCCGAGATGATCAAGGTCATCCTCTATGTACTTATGGTCGTGATGGCGTTTGTGTTTGCGATAACCATCAAGCATACGATCACAAAAGAAGCGTCCGTGATCGGTACACTCAGAGCCTCGGGATATACCAAAAGAGAGGTGTTGCTCCACTACATGGCACTTCCGATGATAGTTACACTTGTATCTGCCATCATTGGAAATATCCTCGGATACACGGTTTTCAAAGATGTCGCGGCATCCATGTACTACGGAAGCTACTCGCTGCCGACGTTTGTAACTATATGGAACGCGGAGGCATTTTTGCTGACTACGGTCGTGCCTATCGTGATCATGTTTTTGATCAATTTCATCACGATCAGCAGGTCGCTGAGACTTTCGCCGCTTAGGTTTTTGCGAAGGGATCTGAGCAAGCACAAAAAGAAAAAGGCTATGCGACTTCCGAAATTCGGATTTTTTATGCGATTCAGGCTTCGTATCATCATCCAGAATTCAGGGAACTATGTGATGCTTTTCATCGGTATCACGCTTGCAAACATTTTTCTGCTATTCGGAATGATGATGGGACCGCTGTTGACGCATTATCAGCAGGAAATACTCGATACTATGCCGGCCAAATATCAGTATATATTAAAAACTCAGATAAAGACTGATTATCCGAAGGCCGAAAAATACGCCCTCGAGAGTACCGAATACTATCCGAACGGCGAAAAAGACGGAACAGAAGAAGGCATAAGCGCCTACGGTATCGAGAAGAACAGTAAATATATACATTTTCGGATACCGGACAAGGGTGTTGTGATATCTGACGGGATCCGCGACAAATACGGCATTGATGTCGGGGATGAGATCGTCCTTCACGAGATCTACGGCAAAAAAGAATACAAGCTCGAAGTAGCAGCGGTCGAAAGCTTTCCGAGCGCATTGGCAGTGTTTATGACCAGAGATAACTTCAAGACTGTGTTTAACCCAAAAGAAGAGCTTGAAGATGTGATGGGCGATGTCGAGATGCTTTTTGAAAAAATGGCCAGCCCGCACGAGTATGATTATTACAACGGATATTTCTCGAATGAAAAGATCCCTGATATCGAGGACAAATACGTCCAGAGTGTGATCACCGAAACAGACCTTACCAAGGTTTCAAGGCAGCTTGATGTGTCTATGGGCACGCTTTTCCAGATATGGAATGTGTTTGCTATCATACTTTTCGTACTTTTGATATATCTTTTGACGAAGCTTGTGATAGAAAAAAACACAGTGCCGATATCTATGGTAAAAATACTCGGCTACAAAACAGGTGAGATAGCGAACCTCTACCTGAATGCCACAACGATAGTGGTTGTACTATCCATAATCGTCACATTTTTCGTGGCTACGCCTGTCATCATATGGCTGTATCACATTTTCATGATGAAGATGAAAGGCTGGCTGACTATCTGGATAAGCGTAAAAACGTATATCGAGATGTTTTTGATGGGAGTGTTCTCATACGGTGTGGTTGCGCTGTTGCAATTTTTCAAGATCAGAAGGATACCTATGGACGAGGCACTCAAAAATGTCGAGTAGCGACGGATAAAAAAAACTTGCAATTTTTTTAAAAAGTAGTATGATATTCTTTGTGAAAGTTTGTCATGCTGCTTTTTGTTTTTCATACTTGTATGTGAAAGAGGAGAAAAATGGGCATTTTCAGTAGATTTACTCAAACCGAAAAAAAAGGACTTGACATAATTATAGTTGGCTGCGGAAATGTCGGAGCAACGCTTGTCGAGAGACTTTCGAACGAAGGCCACGATATAACTGTCATTGATAAGGACAGAGATCGTGTTTTGGAGATTGCGAATTATTACGATGTGATGGGAATCACGGGAAACGGTGCCAGATATGGGATATTGATGGACGCAGGCATCCAAAAAGCGGACGTTTTTATCGCGGTCGCAAGGCACGACGAGCTAAACCTTTTGTGCTGCGCTATGGCTAGCAAGGTGAGCAAGTGCGCGACATTTGCCAGAGTCCATACACCGGAGTACTCTTCGGAAACAAATTATTTCAGAGATCATCTCGGTATCACAATGATCGTCAACCCTGAGTTTTCGACTGCAGAGGAGACATCGAGGCTTCTATACCAGCCAAATGCTCTCGAGGTAAACACATTTGCAAACGGTCGTGCGGAGCTTGTGAAATTCAAGGTCGAGAAAAACAATCCCATGATCGACAAAACCATCGCAAAAATAGGACGCGAGATACCGCATGAGCTTCTGATATGCGCGATAGAGCGAGAGGACGAGGTTATCATACCGAACGGTAATGACAGGATACTCGAAGGCGACGAGATATCCTTCATGGCGTCCAAGGAAAATGTCAGGAGATTTTTTGATCACATCGGCTTTGTTTCAAGACAGGTCAAGGACGCACTTATAGTAGGCGGCGGCACCTCGGGATACAGTCTTGCAAAGCTTTTGTGCGACATGGGAATAAGCGTTAGGCTTATAGAGCAAAACAGAGAAAGGTGCGAGGAGCTCTCAAGGCTGCTTCCGCACGCACTCATTATAAACGGCGACGGGACGAGTGAGGACCTTTTGAACGAAGAGGACCTGCCTCATATCGAAAGCTTCATACCTCTGACGGGAGTCGATGAGGAAAATGTCCTGCTTGCGCTCTACGCAAAAAGAGTAAATCCAAATGTCAAAGTAGTCACAAAAATAAACCGCGTCGGCTACAGAGATGTCATCAAAGGACTCGAGATAGGAAGCATCATATATCCGCGCTATATCATAGCGGAGGCAATTGTTTCGTATGTGCGAGGGATGATGAACTCGCACGGGTCAAGCAATATCGAAAGACTTTATCGTATGTTCAATGATAGAGTCGAGGCGGTTGAGTTTGTTGTTACCGAGGAGAGCGAGATCACCGGCGCGTATCTGCGTGACCTGAGGTTAAAAGAAGGAGTGCTTATCGCTTCCATAGTCAGAAAAGGTGTGATCATGATCCCTTCAGGACGTGACAAGATAATGGTCGGTGACACCGTGATGATCGTCACAACCAATCTCGGATTTGACAATATAAACCAGATACTTGCATAATCATATAAACACTATTTTCAACGGATGGTTGTGACCTGTGGCGCATTGTTCCATATAAAAATGCCCCGGTCGCAGCATTCGTGATGGATGAGAAAAATGAACTATTCGGTTATTTTTTATACGGTTGGATATATACTTCGCATAGAGGGAGCGATGCTTTTGCTTCCGGGTGCGATTGACCTGATCTATGGTGAAGGACAGTGGATGTGGTATCTGATATCCGCTGTTATTTGCTTTACATTTGGACTTATATTGAGCTTCAGAAAACCGAAAAACAATGTCTTTTATCTGAAGGAAGGATGCGTGACTACGGCGCTTAGCTGGATAGGCTTAAGTCTTTTCGGATGCCTTCCTCTTTTTATGTCTGGCGAGATACCATCATTTTTAAATGCATTATTTGAGATGGTTTCGGGATTTACGACTACCGGAGCATCTATAGTAGCCGATGTGGGAGTGCTCTCTCATGCGGCTAATTTTTGGCGTGCTTTCTCTCACTGGATAGGCGGTATGGGAGTACTTGTTTTCCTGATGGCTATCATCCCGATGACGGGTGGATCTGCGATAAACCTTATGAAGGCGGAGTCTCCCGGACCTGATGTCGGCAAGCTGGCACCTCATATCAAAGAGACAGCGAGGATCCTGTACAGAATCTACATAGGACTTACAGTACTTCAAATAATAATCCTTTTGGCATCAAGAATGCCTGTTTTTGATGCGTTTACGATGTCGTTTGCAACTGCCGGAACCGGAGGATTTGCCGTGAGAAGCGCCGGGATGGGAGACTATACTACATTCCAGCAGGTTGTACTTACTGTATTTATGATTCTGTTCGGAGTGAATTTTAACGCTTATTATTATATCATTTACAGGAAGTTCAAAAAAGCGTTCAAGATGGAAGAGGTGCGCGCTTATTTATTGATAATAATAGGTGCGATCTCGATCATAACCATCAACATTCTTTCTATGTGCGAGGGCGTCTGGGACGCTATACAAAAAGCGGCTTTCCAGGTTGGTTCGATCATCACTACAACAGGGTTTGCAAATGCGGACTTTGACACCTGGCCTGAGCTCTCAAAAGGTGTTTTGATACTGCTTATGTTCATAGGTGCGTGCGCCGGCAGTACCGGAGGTGGATTCAAGATTTCAAGAGCTATCATCCTTATCAAATCAGTCGGAAGGGAGATAACCGCGTACATACATCCCAAAAATATCAAAAAGATCAACTTCGATTCGCAACCGGTAGATCATGAGACTATGCGTTCCATATCGGTTTATTTTGTTATTTATACATTGATATTTATAGTGTCATTATTTATCGTTTCGTTTGACGGGCCTGATTTTGAGACCAATTTCACTGCGGTCGCGGCGACGTTTAACAACATCGGCCCCGGTATGAAGGGGGTCGGCCCTACACAGAATTTCGACTTTTTCAGTCCTGTTTCAAAGATTGTTATGATACTTGATATGATAGCCGGAAGGCTTGAACTGTTTCCGTTATTGCTTCTGTTTTATCCGAGGATATGGCTTGATGACATATCACACCTGCGCAACAGAAGGGTAAAAGGAAAAATAAATAGATCATAAGGAATTTCGATATGAACACTGTTACTTTTGGGATATTTGCAAGTGTTGATGCGGGAAAAACAACCCTTTCCGAGTCGATACTATATCAGGCCGGGATCATCGATTCCACCGGGAGAGTCGACAAAGGCGATGCGTTTTTGGATACATTTGATATTGAGAAAAAACGCGGGATAACAGTGTTTTCCAAGCAGGCATACTTTTGTGAAGATGATACAAGATATGTGCTGGTAGATACGCCGGGGCATGTGGATTTTTCTCCGGAGGCGGAAAGAGTTATGAGCATACTTGATTATTGTGTGCTCGTGATAAGCGCCGCTGACGGCGTTCAGGGACATACGCGTACTCTTATGAGACTTCTCGACGAGTACGGTGTTCCTGTTTTTATTTTTGTAAACAAGATGGATCAGGAGGGCACTGACAGAGCTAAGCTTATGGATGAGCTTGTAAGCGAGTTTAACGACGCCTGTGTAAGCCTTGAGGACGGCGAGAGCATCGCTATGCTCGATGAGGCTGTGATGGAGGCGTATCTCGAGAGTGGAAAAGTGCCTGATGATGATATCAAAAGACTTATCATAGAGCGGAAATTGTTTCCTTGTTTTTTTGGCGCCGCGCTCAAAAACGAAGGCGTAAAAGAGCTTTTTGAAGCGTTGAAAAAATACACGACAAACTATATGTATCTGACAGAAGATCAAGAGGAAAAATGTCCCGACAAAAATGACAATACAAACGAAATAAATGATATGGCAGCTGAACGGGAAAACGAGTTCGGAGCAAGAGTTTACAAAATTACAAGGGACTCAAAAGGCACGAGGCTTACTCATATCAGGGTAACATCCGGAAGTTTGAAGCCAAAACAGGTGATAGGTGAAAAAGTCGATCAGATAAGGCTTTATAACGGAGACAAATACGAGCTTTTGGACGAAGCAAAAGCCGGTGATATATGTGCACTCACGGGATTAAAAGAAACTTACCCCGGTCGGGGATTGGGGATAGAGGACGACCTTGAGCCGCCTACTATAGAGCCGGTTTTGAATTATTCCATAGTGCTCCCGGAGGATGAGCCTGTCATATCATTTTTGCCGAAGATAAAAGAACTCGAGGAGGAGCACCCAGAGCTTCATATAAGCTTTGATGAGAAAAACTCCTTGATCAGGGCGAGTGTAATGGGGCAGGTCCAGACAGAGGTTTTGCACGATATCATCCTTGAGAGATATGGTATAGAGATATCGTTCGGGGCGGCAGAGATAGTCTACAGGGAGACTCCGTCGTCAGCGGCAGAGGGGATAGGCCACTATGAACCGCTCAAGCACTATGCAGAGGCGCACGTCGGTATCGAGCCTTTGCCTACGGGCAGCGGTATAGTAGTCGAAAGCGATGTGGCTGAGGATGACCTTGCGCTTAACTGGCAGAGGCTTATCATAACTCATATCCTTGAGAGAGAGCACCCCGGAACAAAAACAGGAGCGGCGCTAACCGATGTGAAATTTACGGTGACGGGTGGAAAAGCGCACTTAAAGCATACCGAGGGAGGAGACTTTCGTCAGGCTACCTACAGAGCTATCAGGCAGGGACTGATGAAGTCGGGCTGCACGCTTCTTGAGCCGTATTATAGCTTCAGGATAAGTGTCCCGACAGAGTTTGTCGGTCGCGCTATGACTGATATCGAAATGATGAAAGGAAAGTTTACTCTTGAGTCGGGAGACAGATCTGTGCTTACGGGGACTGCTCCTGTAGCAACGATCAGAGAGTATCCAAAGACGCTTGTTTCGTACACCGGCGGTGAGGGAGAGATAGCTTTTGAGTTTTTCGGGTATCTGCCGGCGCACGATGAAGAGGAGATCGTAAGCGAGATAAACTATGATCCCTGCAATGATACCGATCCGCCGGGATCAGTTTTTTGCTCACACGGTGCGGGATACTATGTGGAGTGGGATGAGGTCGATGAAAAAGCCCATGTCAGTACAGGCTGGAGCAGATCCGTATCAACTAAGATCGATGAAACAGGAAAGATCCGCGTTATATATGATGATAATGATGAAGCAAAAGAGAATGAAAGTGATCTTTTGTCGAGGCATTTTTCCGGACTTGTATCGAGGATGGATGCCGCTCTTGGAACAGAAGAAATAGACGATATACTTGCGAGATCCGGTGCAAACAACAGGCGGGCACCGAAAAACTCCAGAAGGCGAGCGGCGATGAAAACCATCAGACGAGCGGCCAAGCCCACGGGACCGTCAAAAGCGAAAAAACCGAAAGAGAAAAAAGGGGATTATCTGCTTGTTGACGGCTACAATGTGATACACGCATGGGATAGCCTGAGAGCGCTCGCAAAGGATGATATGGAGCAGGCGAGAGGGAAGCTTGCAGATGTATTGTGTGACTATCAGGGCTATACAGGGTGCGATGTGATACTTGTTTTTGATGCCTACAGAGTTATGGGACATCCAACAGAGGTGTATGATTATCACAATATCCATGTAGTGTTTACAAAAACAGCAGAGACAGCCGATCAATATATAGAAAAATTCTCCGTCGAAAAAGCGGATTCATATAATGTTACAGTGGTTACATCGGATGGATTGGAGCAGATCATAATCCGGGGTGCGGGAGCGCATTTGTATTCGGCAAGAGAGTTTGAAAATGTGGTAAAGGAGAGGAAAAACGGTGGATATCAAGGATTATAAGCACGTGGTTTCGTACTATGAAACAGACAAAATGGGGATAACTCACCATTCGAATTATATCAGGTGGATGGAGGAAGCCAGAGTTGACTTCATGAAGCAAAACGGTTGGCCGTATGAGAGATTTGAGGAGGAGGGGATCGTATCTCCTGTGATAGGATTGGAAGCGTCGTATATCGACACGACAACCTTTCCCGATGAGGTTTCGATACGAGTGTCCGTGAAAGCGTTTAAATCAGTGAAGCTGACACTTCATTACGAGATGTTCAAAGATGACAAAAAGGTTTTTGAGGGAGATACGAGGCATTGCTTTTTGCATACTGACGGAAAACCGGTCAGATTCAAAAAAGAGTATCCCGGGTTCTACGACAGGATCATGGAGCTTTTGGAGAAAAATACCGATCAGGATGCATAAAAAATGACAAATCTTGATTGATAGCTTGAAAACCTGGAATGATTTTGGTACAATTAGACTTTGAGGAAACGGTTATTAAGTGTTTCCGGCGATAAAGATGCCCCACAACCAAGTGTTGCAAAGGCAGCAACAACTGTACCGGAGTATCGGAGGTGTGACAAGTGTATTATTTTATAGTAAATACCGCAGGAGGCGGAGGCCAGGCTGCAATAAACTGGAAAGAGCTCAAGGTGCTTATGAAAAATGATGCTGTGGAGTACAAGGCATATCGCACAAAAAGTGTCGGAGATGCCGGAAACATCGCTCACCGCATCGTAGAAAAATTCAAAGGAGCTTCCGATGGTGAGCCGATTGATCTCATCGTTGTAGGCGGAGACGGTACGATAAATGAAGTGTTAAATGGTGTCGAGCATCTGTCTGACATCAGACTTGGAATCATACCGAGCGGCAGCGGGAACGACTTTGCAAGAGGATTAAAAGTATCAAAGGATGTTTCATCGGCGTGGGACAGAATTCAAAAAAATGAAACCAGATCCATGGATATCGGCGAGATAATAGTAAGAGATTATATAGCTGATGTCGAGGCACAGGATATTCCTCACAGATTCGGAATCAGCGCCGGAGTGGGGCTTGATGCCATAGTATGCAAAAAGCTTTCTTCAACTACGTTTAAGTCATTTTTAAACTTCATAGGCCTGGGCCAACTCAGTTACATACTTGTCACGGTAAAAAGCTTGTTTACCATGCGAACCACGGATATGAGAATAGTTATAAAAGGGGATTCTGAACCGGTTGTGAGAAACTTAAAAAACAGCATTTTTATGGCTGCGATGAATATGAGAGCAGAGGGCGGCGGTGTGAAGATGGCACCGGATGCAAAGCTTGATGATGGGATGCTTTCTATATGTGCTGCGTATGACATATCGAAGTTTGAAGGACTTTCGCTTTTACCTCTTTTGACAAGCGGAAAGCATGTAGGAAAGGATGGATTCTACAATGCCGACGGTTCCGAAATATCTGTTACAATGAAACAGCCGATGACTGTGCACGCTGACGGTGAGTATCTGGGTGAGCATACGCAAATGACATTCAGAGTGTATAAAGAGGAACTGGAGACGTTTTAGGGATACGCTGAATTAATTATTATATTCTTAAGCAGTTCAATTTTAATCAGTTTTAAAAGGATGAGGGAAGACTTTGATGATTATGTGTTGTTCCTGCGAGATCCATCTGTCCCGCCAACAAACAATCTGGCGGAACGGCATGCAAGGAAAATAAAACGGAAAACGCATCAGGTGATATCGTTTAGATCGGAAAACGGATTTGAGTCATTCTGTGATGGGAAGACAATCATCGAATCTGCAAGAGCTCGAGGAGACAATCTGTATGAAGCGCTGGTAGAAAGATTCAACCAGAGTTCGATATGAGGTGGCACAGTCACCTCTATCGGTCGTGGGAAAGCCCGTGGCGAAGTATGTCACGGGCTTTCGTTACCTTAGGGCGTGAATGGTAACTTGGAAAGGTGCATCCAGAAAAAAAGCTCTTGCGAAGGTAGGCGGGGTTTGATATAATGATATAAAGAAAGAGTATATGATGTAGAAATGATGGAGCTTGAAGACTAAAGATGTATTTTTCGCAGAACAGGAGAAAGATAAAAATGAAAAGAATACTTGCCATTGTTTTGGCTGGTTTATATTTCACATTTGGAATGCTATGCCCAGTGAATGATTTGATTGTAGTTGCTAAGAGTAAAAAAATCCCCATTGCGGCAGGTGCACCTAAGTATAATCCAAAGAAGTGGAATGAAGAATATAGTATTATGTTATATAACTGTTATGCATATGCATTTAATTTTTTTCTAAATCCGCTATCAAATGCTCCATATGATACCGTTAATATATATGGGATTCAGCCGGGGTATTTTTCATGTGTTTCATACAACAATCAGATAATTGATGAAGGAATAAGTGTTAAAAGTGTTATTAAAAGAGTAAAAACTGACATGAAGTGCATAGGATATAAGATTAAAAGGATTAAAAAAAACAATCTTTATAAAAAAACAAATAGTAAAAAACAGTATTTGGTTTATTTGCAGGTCACAAAGAATAGTAAAAATAAAATGGTGTATAATAAAAAGACAAAAACTGCAATAAAATATCATGCGGATTATCATTGGTATAGACAAGACCGTAATGGTAAATGGTCTCACAAAAGAGGAACTTGGGCGGTGTGTAATACTGACTCAAAAGGCAAAAGTATCAACAATCCACAAAAAGCGAAAAAGAATTATGAAACGAGTTTATTTCCATACATTCCAGGAGGACCTCCTTATGAGATGCATAATGGAATCCTGTACTCGGTAAAAAATGTTGTTGAATATAATGGTAACTATGGATACTATGTTATTACTAAGAAATGAAAGGAGACAGAGTATGAAGAATAAAGTGGTGTTAGTGATTGCGTTTATTTGTTGCTTTGTTCTGGCTGGTTGTAATGAAGCCCCGAAGTCTTCGGATGTGAGCATTGGCAACAGTACAACTAAGAGTGATAGTATTGTCGCTGGAATAAAAATAGGAGAGAAGAGAGAAAACGTTGAAAAAATAATTGGAAAAGCGGATGAATCAAGTATTAATAGAGAAATTAATTCTCAGGTAATAATCACAGATAAATATTCGTTTGACGATGGTACGTCATATATTTTTGTGTATAGTAATGGGAAGTTGGAAAACAAACTGATTAATAATAAATGATTTGTTTGATTCGTTTTAAGGAGGGGAATGAAAAAACATGGTTAGTGAGATCTGCAAAAAACTTTTTAGAAAAGACATTTCAAAATGTACTGATGAAGAGGTGTATATAGCTCTGCTGCATTTGGTGAAAAGAGAAGCCAAGAAAAAAGAAAAAACGGTTAAAGGACAAAAGAAAAAGCTATACTATGTATCGGCTGAATTTTTGATCGGGCGTTTGGTGGGCAACAACTTGATAAATCTGGGTCTGTACAATGACATCCGAAAAGAGCTTCGTATCAAAGGAAAATCGCTTGCGAACATTCTTGAGAGAGAGCCTGAGCCGTCTCTTGGAAACGGTGGTTTGGGAAGGCTTGCGGCCTGTTTTCTTGACTCGATAGCAACACTCGGGCTCTACGGAGACGGAGTCGGAATCTGCTATCACGAGGGACTGTTTTATCAGAAATTCAAGCGCAACCGTCAGATGGAGTACCCCAATGCCTGGCGTGAAAAACGCTCCGTGCTTGGCAGAAGTGTCAAAAAGTATCCTGTGCATTTTGGTGGATTTACAGTAAATGCCGTGATGTATGACATCCTTGTGACCGGCTACAACAACCGCACAAACAGGCTTCACCTGTTTGACCTTGATTCGGTTGATCCGTCGATCATAGAAAAAGGTATCGAGTTCAACAAAGCAAACATCCGCAAAAATCTCACGCTGTTTTTGTATCCCGATGACAGTGATGACGCAGGAAGGCTTCTGAGGGTGTACCAGCAGTATTTCATGGTGAGCGCAGGCGCGCAGCTTATCATAGATGAGGCGAAAGAAAGAGGAAGCAATCTCCACGATCTCGCGGATTACGCAGCTGTCCAGATAAACGATACCCATCCTTCAATGATCATTCCTGAGCTTATCAGGCTGCTTACAAATGAAGGCATCGAGTGGGATGAGGCTGTACAGACAGTTACAGACATCTGCGCGTATACAAATCATACAATCCTTGCGGAAGCTTTGGAAAAATGGCCCGTAAGCTTTGTGAAAAAAGTTGCACCGAAGCTCATACCTATCATAGAGAAGTTAAATAAACAGGTTCATGAAAAATACAATGAAGAAAAGCTCGATATCATAGATAACGAAAACCGCATACACATGGCAAAAATGGACATGCATTTTGGCCACAGTATCAACGGTGTTGCGGCACTTCATACAGAGATACTCAAAAACACCGAGCTCAAAGATTTTTATGATATCTATCCTGAAAAGTTTAATAATAAAACAAACGGGATCACCTTCAGAAGATGGCTGCTTGAGTGCAACAGACCGCTCACTCATTTCCTTGATGAGGTGATAGGAACAGGCTACAAGAAAAACGCAAACGAACTTGAAAAGCTGTTAAGTCACGCTGATGAAGACAGAACGCTCAAAAAGATACTGGAGATCAAAAGAAAGAAAAAACTTGAGCTTGTGTACTATCTCAGGCACACGATGCATATCGATGTCGATCCGAATTCCATTTTTGACATCCAGGTGAAGCGCCTGCACGAGTACAAAAGACAACAGCTCAATTGCCTGTATGTGATCAAAAAGTATTTTGAGATAAAAAGAGGTGTCAGACCGAAAAGAAAGATCACTGTTATATTTGGAGCAAAGGCAGCACCCGCTTATACGATAGCAAAAGACATCATTCATCTGATACTGTGTCTGCAGAAGCTTATTGAAAAAGACAAGGATGTGAGACCGTACCTCCAGGTGATCATGCTTGAGAACTACAATGTCACACTTGCTGAGCGCGTGATACCTGCCTGCGACATATCAGAGCAGATCTCGCTTGCTTCTCAGGAGGCGTCCGGAACCGGCAATATGAAATTCATGCTAAACGGTGCCGTGACTCTTGGAACAGAGGACGGAGCCAATGTTGAGATACACCAGCTCGTAGGAGATGACAATATCTACATTTTTGGAGAGGATTCACAGACTGTCATCGACAGGTATGCCAGAGGTGACTACCGTTCGAGGGATTATTATGAAAAAAATCCTGTTCTCAAAGAGTGTGTAGACTTCATCGTATCGAAAAAAATGCTCCACATTGGTGACAAAAAAAACTTGAGTCGTCTCTACAATGAGCTTTTGTCGAAGGATTGGTTTATGACCTTCCCGGACTTTGATGATTATTGCCAGACCAGAGAGAGGGTTTACGATGATTATGAAGACAGACGGGGATGGGCAAAAAAAATGATCGTAAACATCGCAAAGGCCGGGTATTTTTCATCAGATCGTACGATAAAGCAGTATAATGACGATATCTGGCATTTGAATTGACAGCATTTAGTGTGAATGATCGCAAATTTTTTCAAAATAAGGTTGACCGATGGTCATTTTTGTGGTATTCTATCAATATCATAAAAATGACCATTATTCATTTTTGCACTTAGACAGTATAAAGGAGGCGTAAAACAGTGGGTTTAAAGTTTGGCAGATTTATAGCGAAGCACAGGATCCTTATAATTCTGATCTCTGTTGTGTTGCTTATTCCTGCAGCGATAGGGTTTATCTCGACCAAAGTAAACTATGACGTTCTAAGCTATCTTCCAAACAGTCTTGAAACGGTCAACGGCCAGGATGAGATGGTTGATGAGTTTGGAATGGGTGCTTTCTCAATGGTCGTTGTCGAGGGAATGGAAAAAAAGGATGTCCAAAAACTCGAGAAAGAGATTGAAAAAGTTGAGCACGTAAAAGACGTTCTTTGGGTTGATGACGTTGTTTCCATATCACTTCCGACAGAAATGATCCCGGGTAAGCTCAGGGAATCATTATTTAACGGTGACGCAACCATGATGCTTGCTCTTTTTGACGATACAACATCAAAAGAGACAACCATGGAGGCTATCTCGAAGATGAGAGAGGTGGTCAAAGAAAACGCGTTTATCAGCGGTATGTCCGCGATAGTTACGGATATCAAAAGCATTGCACTCTCTGAGATGCCGATCTATGTGATCGTAGCTGTGATACTTACGCTCATTATCCTTTTGATAACCATGGATTCATTTTTCACGGGATTTCTTTTCTTGGGCGGTATCGGAATGGCTGTCGTCTACAATATGGGTACCAACATTTTCATGGGGCAGATATCATATCTGACTCAGGCTGTGGCCGCGGTGCTGCAGCTTGGCGTGACCATGGATTACTCGATATTTTTGCTTGAGAGCTACAGGGAAAACAAGGAAAAATACCCCGGCGACAAACAAAGAGCGATGGCGCACGCTATCTCAAATGCGTTGGTGTCTGTCACCAGTAGTTCGATCACGACTATTGCCGGATTTATGGCATTGTGCTTCATGACATTTGGGCTTGGACTCGATATGGGTGTTGTTATGGCAAAAGGCGTTGTGTTCGGAGTGATCGTGTGCGTGACATTTTTGCCGTCGATCGTTCTTTGCTGCGACAATCTGATAGAAAAAACTACACACAGAAGTTTGCTGCCGGGCTTTGATAAGGTCTCAAAAGTGATCAACAAAGGCTGGGTTGTATTTTTCGTTATGTTTTTGGTGATACTTCCTTTTGCCTGGTATGGAAATACCCACTATCACACGACTTACAGTATCTCGGATTCACTTCCGCAGGATCTGCCTTCGGCGGTTGCAAACAAAAAGCTTGATGAAAAATTCAAAATGGATTGCTTACATATCGTTATGCTTCCGAAAGATATGGAGCCCAAAGATGTTAAAAAAATGAACAAAGAGATCCGCAAAACCGACGGCGTCAAGTGGGTGCTCGGAATGAAAGAGATAATCGGAGAAAAAATCCCCGACAGTGCAATCCCCGAGAATATCAGAAGTATGCTCATAGGTGACGAGCACGAGATAGAGTTTGTCTGCTCGATTTACAGAAACTCAACCGATGAGGTTATGAAGCAGGTCGGAGAGATCCAGGATATAGTCAAAAAATACGGAAATGATATCAAAGTTATCGGTGAGGCGCCTCTTACCAAGGACCTGAGGGAGACGACCATCGTTGATATCAGAAACGTAAATATCGTTTCCATTGCATTTATATTCCTGATAATCCTGGTCACATTTAAATCAGTGATCCTGCCTGTCATACTTGTTTCGGTCATAGAGTTTGCGATTCTTATCAATATGGGTCTGCCGTTTTATATGGGCAAGGATGTCTCGTTTGTCGCAAGTATCGTTATAGGAACCATACAGATGGGATCGACCGTCGACTACGCGATATTGATGACAAGCCGATATCAAAAAGAACGACTTGAACGACATAAGTCAAAACGCGAAGCTATATCGATAGCGCACTCGACTTCCATCAAGTCGATACTTACAAGTGGTATTATTTTCTTTGCTGCGACCTTCGGTGTGGCCGTGGTCACAAAGATCGATCTGATAGACGCTATATGCGGAATGCTTGCAAGAGGTGCCGTGATAAGTACGATTTCGGTAATTCTTGTTTTGCCGGCGATGTTTATGGTGTTTGATAAGTTGATATGCAAGTTGACGTGGTCCATGCGGCGGATTGATTGGTGACGTAAATTTTGAAGCAGTCGACACAAAAAATAGAGATTATTTGAATACTTGATATTATATATCTAATGATTTCAGGTTAACTGCTTTCACTCAAGGATCCACTCGCGTCTTGCGGAAACATCGCGTTGCACGCCTCGAAAACACCTCGGCTGCGCAACGATGTTCCTCGCGAGTCCAAACACGGATGTTTGCGTGAAATATGGCGAACACGAAATCTTGCACACGGATGTGCAAGATGTGAAGCCATAGTTCATTATTTCGTACGAAAGCAGTTAACACTGAAATCAGATTAGATGCAAGATGTGAAGCCATATTTCATTATTTTGTACGAAGCAGTTAATGCTGAAATCTGATTTGAGAAGTATTATTGACATATGATGATTGTTATGGTAATATTCTTTGTTAGCAATGACTAACTTGAAAAACTTATATCAACAAAAGGAGGAAGACCCCAATGAAAAGAACTATCAGGAGATTTATTTCGGGAGTGGCAGCGGTGGCTCTGTCTGCGGCGATGGTTGCGCCGATGACAGCTAATGCTGCGGTGGAGAAGCTTGAATCGGTTTATGTAAATGCCGATGCTTTTGGTAAGCCGACATCCGTGACCGTATCCGAGCAGCTCAAAGGTGCTGCGCAGATGACAGGTACTCTCAAAGACAAGTCCTCGCTTACGGATATCAAAAATATCAAGGGCGATGAAACCTTTGAGCAAAACGGTGAGGATATCACCTGGAACCTTGCAGGTAATGATATATATTATCAGGGAAAAACTACGAAGGAACTTCCGGTATCTGTTAAACTTACTTATTTCCTTGACGGAACAGAGGTGAATCCAAAGGATATCGTGGGCAAAAGCGGAAAACTCAAAATAACTGTTGAGTACGCAAATCTTTCCGATTCAATGAAAAAAGTCGGTGACAAGGAAGAAAAAATATTTACACCGTTTTTGATGGTGACCGGTATGATCCTTGACAATGAGGTATTCTCAAATGTCAAGCTTGACGGAGCCGGAAAAGTGATCGACAGCGGATCGAACAGCATCGCTGTTTGTATGGGACTTCCGGGATTGAAAGACAGCCTGAGTCTCCCCAAAAAGATTGACGAAAAGATCGGAGATAAGCTCAAGGACAAAACTACGATCACATGCGATGTGAAGGATTTCGAGATGAAGACTACATTCACATACGCAAGCCCGAACCTTCTCAAGGCGGGAAGTGGTGACGATGATGAGTTTGATCTATCAAAAATAACCAAAAATGTAGACAAGATAAAGGATGCATCCGATAAGCTCGGTGATGGTGCATCAAAGCTCAAGGACGGTGCGGACAAGTTCAATGACGGACTCAAAAAGCTTGAGAGCAGTCTGAAAAAATACACCCAGGAGGGTGTGAAAAAGCTCACGGCCGGAATCGGACAGCTTACTTCAAACGCACCAAAGCTCAAAAAAGGTGTAAACAAATACGTTGACGGTGCAACAGCTCTCGCCGACGGAACAACAGCTTATGTCAAAGGGGCTGAGCAGGTAGCAACCGGTATAACAACACTTAATGCAGGAATGTCTACTGTGTCAGATGCACAGCTCAAACTCCTTACCGACGGCCTGACAGCTTTTGCAAAGGGACTTTCCGCTGTTGTAAATAAAGATGATATGAAAAAGCTTTCAGACGGAGCAAAAGCCGTATCCGACGGAGTAGGCACTGTGAATAAGTCTCTGGGAGAGCTTGAGAAATCATATGATACTGAAGACACGGCGATCGCAGCTCTGAAAGCTGCACTTGCTGGCAACCAGGAAGTACTTGCCGGATTAAAGAAAGCAAAAGAAAGCGGTGCTGCAGGACTTGACAGTGCGATCGCGGCACTTGAAAAAACTACAGCCGGTGAAAAAGCAGCCATAGAAGGACTTGAGGCAGTTGAAAAAGGCCAGAAAAACGGAGTGTCCGAACTGAAAAAAGCAACTGCTTCTGACGGAACCCTCGGAGCAGGTGCAAAAGCAGTTTCAGATAATGTAAAAACACTTACGGACGGACTTGGAGCAATGTCTGATGATGCTCAGGTTCAGCTGCTTGCAAAGGGAGTAAGCATGATAGCTGAAAAGCTGCCTCTTTTGACAGCCGGTATCAAAGCGTTAAAAGCAGGAAGTGATAAACTCACTGCAAATGACAAAAAGCTTCTTTCCGGAGCATCGGCTCTGAAAAAAGCAGGCAAGGTCATGAAAAAAACCATCAAACAGCTCAGTAGCGGAATGGACACGCTTGGAACAGGAGCAAAGGAACTTGACAAAGCAACTGATCAGGTGAGCACAGGAGTTGGACAGCTTGTCAAGGGCGGAGATAAACTTGCCAAAGGAATAGGAACATTCAAAAACGGACTCAATGAGTTCAGGAAAAAAGCTATAGATAAGCTTCTTGACCTGCTTGATGGTGATGTCAAAAATATAATCGACAGAGTAGAGGCTATCAAGTCAGCCGGTGAAGATTATACAAGCTTTGCCGGATCAGCCGCACAGGATGGAGAAGTAAAATTCATCATAGAAACCGAAGGGGTAAAAGCTGACGAGGATTGATTTTAAATCCCAAAAGCTCTGATAAATTGGAGTGTGATAATAAATGAATCTCGATGTGAAAAAAAAGAAAAAAAAAGAAGCGCTGTTTACCGCGGCATTCGACCTTTTCTCAACAAAAGGGATAAAAAGCACTTCAATTTCAGACATCGCAAACAAAGCAAAAATAGCAAAGGGAACATTTTATCTGTATTTCAAGGACAAGTTTGATCTGAGGGACAAGCTTGTTGCGGAGAAAGCGAAACGAGTTCTTGTTGATGCACTTGAGGATACGGGGGTCAACAAGGGCAACAAAAAGCTTTCAGTCGAGGACGAGGTCATACTGATCGTAGACAGCATTCTTGAAAGAATGAAAAATGAACCGAACCTGTTGAGGTTTATCACCAAAAATCTGAGTTGGGGCATTTTTCAAACTATGGTTTTGGGGTCGGATGACGGTGAGAATATGACGTTTTACGATGAGTACCACAGTATGCTCGATAAATCAGGAAGGAAGTTCAGGAACCCCGATCTGCTTTTGTATATGGTCGTTGAGCTTATCAGCGGTTGCAGTTATCAGGTGATACTGCAGGGGACTCCGGTGACGCTTGACGAGCTAAAACCGGATCTGTTTCAGACGATAAAAGATATGATCGCGAGACAGGAGATTGCAGAGAAGTAAATGTTTTTGCATTGTAAGCAAGTTATTCAGCCCGCTTTGAGTGCTGACAGGTGATTTTGTTGAAAAGATTTTTTGAGTTTATCAAACCATATAGAGTTATAGCAATACTGGCGCCGCTTCTGAAACTTTTGGAAGCGACGCTTGAGCTTTTTGTGCCATTGATAATGGCATTGATAATAGACAAAGGTATTGCTCAAAACAATACTGAATTCATTCTTATAATGGGCGCTGTTCTTGTGGGAATTGCGATCCTCGGACTGTGCGTCTCCATCACTTCTCAATATTTTTCTGCAAAGACCGCAACAGGGTTTGCAGCGGACATTTCCGGGGAACTGTTCAGACATATCACCAAGCTATCAAAAAAAGACTATGAAAGCATAGGGACCACATCTCTTGTAACAAGGATATCAAGCGATGTAAACCAGGTACAAACAGGGCTGAACCTTGCACTGAGGCTTTTGCTCCGTTCGCCTTTCATCGTGTTTGGAGCGATGATAATGGCTTTTACCGTAAGTGCATCCATGGCGGTTATTTTTGTCGTTATCATACCGGTGCTGGCTGTGATAGTAACGGCGGTTTTGACGCTTTCCGTGAAGTCATACAAAAATGTCCAGAAAAACCTTGAGAGCGTGGTGAGAAGGTCAAGTGAAAATGTTGCGGGCATCAGACCGATAAGGGCATTTGGCGCGCAAAAAAATGAGGTTGATCGATTTGAAAATGATGTAAATATTTTAAAAAAATCCCAGATGAAAAATGCCGCGCTACAGTCATTTTTGACACCGGCAACATTTGTTGTTGTAAATGCAGGGATAATAGCTCTCATATACGGTGGCGGCCTGAAGGTTGACATCGGTGAACTGAGTCGCGGAGAGGTAGTTGCGCTTGTAAACTATATGTCTCAGATACTTGTTGAGCTTGTTAAGCTTGCAAATCTCGTGATAAGCATAAACAAAGCCATCACCTGTTTTGGCAGGATCAATGAGGTGCTCGAGCTGCCGATAATTGACTCTGATAGCTCTGTTGAAAAAGAGGATGATAGCTGTGTATTGAGGTTTGATAATGTCAGCTTTACCTATCCCGACAGCAGCGAACCGACACTCAAAAACATAAGCTTTGAACTAAAACAGGGAGAAAAGCTTGGTATCATAGGCGGTACGGGCTCCGGCAAAAGCACTGTTATCAAGCTTATCACAGGAGAGTATCCCGTGAACGAGGGCGCGATCATCTCAGGGGTAGATAAGCAGGAAATGGGTGTGAGTGCACAAAAAGCTGTGCTGTTTTCGGGAACTGTAAAAGACAATGTCCTGATGGGTAGAATTGCAGACGAAGCAGATATAAACAAAGCGCTGAAAACAGCAAAGGCTTATGAATTTGTTGCCGAAAAAGGAGGACTTGATTCCGAGGTGGAACCCCGCGGGAAAAACTTTTCCGGAGGGCAAAGGCAGAGGCTTTGTATAGCAAGGGCGTTGTTAAAAAATCCAAAGCTTTTTGTACTTGATGATTCGTTTTCTGCGCTTGATACTGTCACGGAAAATGAACTTAGAAAAGATATAGAAAAAAATTTTCCTTCATCGGCCGGGATAATCATATCCCAAAGGATAAATTCGATCATGGATGCAGACAGGATAATGGTGCTCGAAAACGGCGAAGCAGTCGGATACGGCACGCACAATAGCCTGATGAAGGAGTGCGATATATACCGTGATATCGCCCGGTTAGGGGGTGTCACCGAATGAAAAAAACAGGGATATTTAAGTTTATAAAGCCGTATTTGTTTCAATGCATTATTTCAATGCTTTTATCTGTGATCACGGTATTGCTGACGCTTGTCATACCGATATTTACAGGTGAGGCGATCGATCTGATGCTGGGGAAAATGGGAGTGGATATAGATGGAGTCATCAGATATGTGATCATAATAGCGATCATTATTCCTGTAAATGCATTGCTTACATATCTGATGAATATGATAAACAGTCATATCTGCTATGGCGTGTCAAAGGACATGAGACAGGCGCTTTTTGCGCACCTGATGAAACTTGACATATCATTTTTTGACAGATGCGGCCAGGGTGATGTCGCGAGCAGGATATCAAACGATGCCGATGTGGTCTCGGATGGATTGCTGCTCGGAATATCAAATCTGTTCACCGGGATAGTGACTATCATATGCACGCTTGTATTTATGCTGAGGGTAAGCTGGGTTATAGCGCTTGTTGTCATTATCATCACTCCGGTATCGCTTTTTGTGGCGAGATTTATCGCAAGAAGGACCTATGACAGATTTGAAAAACAGGCGCAAAACAGAGCCAAGCAGCTTGGGCTTGCATCAGAAGCCATAGAAAACATGGATGTGATCAGACAGTACGGCTGTGAGGACATTTTTATCAAAAAATACGATGAGGTCACAAAAGAATACAAAAATAACAGCCTCGCCGCGACATTTTTTTCATCGATCACAAATCCTTCAACCAGGTTTGTAAACAGCATTGTCTATGCGGCAGTGGGCGTAAGCGGTGCGATATATGCGGCGGGCGGCGGTATAACTGTCGGGATGCTGTCTGTTTTTCTAAGCTATGCGAGCCAGTATACGAAACCGTTTAATGAGATATCGGGAGTGATCACGGAGCTGCAAAACGCATTTGCCTGTGCGGGAAGGATAGGCGAGGTGCTTGATGAACCGGAGGAAGCGGAGAAAAAAGCAGAGGAAGAATCAGAGGAAAAAACAGAGGAAAAATTCGGGGAAAGCGCAGAGGGAGAAGCAGACAACATCAATAATAATCTTGAAAAAACTGTGGAATTTGAGGATGTAAGCTTTTCGTATGACAAGGAAAGAAAGCTTATAGAGCACCTGGATATAAAAGCAAAGCCGGGCGACAGGGTGGCGATAGTAGGACCAACCGGAGCCGGAAAATCTACGCTTATGAATCTGCTTATGAGATTCTATGATGTTGACGAGGGATGGATCACGGTCTCAGGCAGGGATATAAGGAGTATAAGCAGGGATGAATTGAGGTCGGGCTTTGGTATGGTGTTGCAGGAGACATTTATCAGAGCGGGCACGGTGTATGACAATATAGCATTTGGCAGAGAGGCAACAAAAGAAGAGGTCATACGGGCGGCACGATCAGCCAGAGCGCACAGCTTTATCACGAGGCTTCTGCACGGATACGAAACTGTGCTGAAAGAAAACGGAGCAGGGCTGTCAGAGGGAGAAAAACAGCTTATATGTATCGCGAGAGTGATGCTTCGAATCCCGGATATGCTCATCCTCGATGAAGCGACATCGTCGATCGATACAAGGACTGAGGTATTGATCGGAGAGTCGTTCAAGGAGATGATGAAAGGACGCACAAGCTTTGTTGTTGCACACAGGCTGCAGACTATACGCGACTCTGATCTGATACTTGTGATGAAAGACGGTCAGGTCGTGGAGCAGGGGACGCATGACGCGCTCATATCGGGAGACGGTTACTACAAAAAGCTGTTTTCGCTGACGCAATCCTGACAAATTAGTCTGTTATCATTTTCAAGTGATGGATAATAGTCGCAAGAAAAATTATAGTCAAGTAACTAATATCGATTTTGGTTAACTAGCTTTTACTCGGGGATCCACTCGCGTCTTGCGGAAACATCGCGTTGCACGCCTCGAAAACACCTCGGCTGCGCAACGATGTTCCTCGCGAGTCCCCTCGTACAAAAGCAGTTAACACAAAATCGAGATCAGTTGCTAATAATTTATTTATATAAACATTTCATACAAGTAACTAATGTCGATTTTAGGTTGACTACTTTTGTACGAGGAAACTCGCGCTCCGCCGGTATGCG
>CAMVCQ010000026.1 GCA_947166015.1 uncultured Lachnospiraceae bacterium | reverse complement strand
TTCACTGAACGCTCTGGTGTTCTCGGTAGAATAAGTAGCTCTTAATTTGTTTCCTACATATACATTTAAATCCTGTCTTTCGGATCTGATCGCAAGATATCCGGCAAGCGCCAGTCTCGGAGTGATTCCTGTCTCGATCACAACCAGTCCGCCGTCCTCGTATTCAAGCTTTCCGGGGACATCTACAGGCTTTTTCTCACCGTTACTTTTGATCTGTGTCCACTGAGGTTCAAATTTTTCACAGGCATACTCAACGCTGTCTGTTTCATTGGGCATTACTATTTCCATAACAACAAATCCGATCAATCCCGCACACACGGCCACGATCAGAATAAGTTTAATTGCCTTGAAAAATTTGCTTTCAGAATTTACCATTCTTTAGTATACCTCACACAGCATTTATCTACTCAGAATCAAAGCTTAATCTCGTGAATCCATCCTTCAGGAGCTTCGATATGTCCCATCTGAATACCTGTAAGTGTTTCGTACAGCTTCTGAGTGATCGGACCCATTTTTTCCATACCACTTGGGAAGTCTATCTCTTTTCCGTGGTCGTCTATCCTTCCTACAGGAGAGATAACTGCCGCAGTACCGCAAAGTCCGCACTCTGCAAAATCTTTTACCTCTTCAAAAGGAACAACCCTCTCCTCAGTTTTGAGCCCGAGGTATTTTTCTGCAACATACATAAGTGACCTTCTCGTGATGGAAGGAAGAATGCTGTTTGACTTCGGTGTGACAACAGTATTGTCTTTTGTTACGAAAAGGAAGTTTGCGCCTCCTGTCTCCTCAACATTTTTTCTCGTAGCCGCATCGAGATACATGTTTTCATCGTATCCTTTGTTGTGAGCATCTACGATCGCGTGAAGACTCATAGCGTAGTTAAGACCTGCTTTTACGTGTCCTGTTCCGTGCGGAGCTGCTCTGTCAAAATCACAAACTCTGATAGTGATCGGCTTTGCGCCGCCTTTGAAATACGGACCGACCGGAGTTGCAAAAAGTCTGAACTGGTATTCATTGGAAGGCTTAACACCGATAACCGGTCCGGTCGCAAACATATATGGTCTCAGATACAATGTAGCACCCGAGCCGTACGGCGGAACGAAGTCTGCGTTTGCAGCAACAACCTTTTCAACCGCCTCTATAAATCTTTCTTTTGGAAATCCCGGCATCTCAAGCCTTGCCGTGGTATCAAGCATACGTTCAGCGTTCAGGTCTGGTCTGAATGTGACGATCCTTCCATCCTCTGTTGTATACGCTTTCAATCCCTCAAAGCAGGTCTGAGCATACTGAAGCGTTCCGGCACACTCGCTGATGGTCACCGTGTCATCGGTAGTCATCTCGCCGGCGTCCCATTTGCCGTCTTTGTAGTTTGATACATACCTCTCTCTGGTTTGCATATAGCCGAAGCCAATGTTCCCCCAATCGATATTCTGTTTCTCCATCGAAAATTCACCTTGCTTTCACTTAGATTTAATTTGATAAGCCGCGTGCCTGACGCAAACAGTTTATCAAAAGAAATTATACACCAACTAAGAAAAAAATACAAGGCAAACTTGCGACTAATGACTCTTTATGCTATACTTTATATGACGCTTTTCGATACATTTACATGATATCCGGCGTTTGAATCGTAGTATGCTTTGACTTTTGTGTTTTTGACTGAGCATACCGAATTTAGGGGGGAATCCATGAAAAAATTTCTTTTGACACTTCTCATCCTTCTTGGTTGCGTAGGAACAGGATATATAGGATACAAACTCGCTATAAATCAAGTGTCTTCTCCTGTGACAAGCTACCATACTCCGAGCAAAAATGACCGCCCCGTCAACGATAACACCTCTGTTTCAGGCGCTTCCGTCGCATCTACAGATGATACCGAAATAGAAAAAGACGAATCCCCTGAAACCGAAATCTCTTTTTCCGCCTGCGGGGACAATCTGATTAATTCTTATTTGTATTCTCAGGCAAAAATGCGTGGCAAAAAAGGCAAGTACGACTTTTCATATTGCTACAGGTCAGTTGCTGATTTTTTCAAGGGAACGGACTTGAACTGGATAAATCAGGAGACTCTTGTTTCCGACAAGATCGAACCGCATACATATCCGCGTTTCTGCTCACCGGGAGCGGTCGCAAAATCGCTATACAAGATCAACTTCCGTGTGTTTAACATCGCCACAAACCACACCTACGATCAGGGTGCAAAAGGGCTTTCGACCACAGAGGAATTCTGGAGATCAATGCCTGATGACACTATGGCCGTAGGTCTTGAAAAAAAGAAGAACAATACAAAGATCAAGATCAAAAAGATAAATGACATTAAATTCGCATTTTTGTCATATACCTACGGTACAAACGGACTTCCCACCCCTAATGACTCAAAAACGAGAGTTATTTACCTAAACGAAACCGAAATAATAAAAAAACAGGTCAAACAGGCCAACAGAAAAGCAGATGTCGTCATCGTCAGCTGCCATTGGGGCAACGAGGACAAACATGAAATAACGGACGCACAAAGGAGCATCGCCAAGGATCTCACCGGCTGGGGTGCAGACCTGATCATAGGGACACATCCACACGTTGTTCAGGATGCCGAATGGGTCAAAAACAAAGGTCACAAAGCTTTTTGCGCGTACAGCCTCGGCAATTTCATATCCGGACAGTCAAAGGCTGACAACCTGATCGGCGCGGTTCTGTCATTGAAGTTTTCGTTTACGCGCGACGAAGACAATGACTACCTCAAGGTTAAGATAAAAGATCCCAAGCTCATCCCCACCGTTACGGACTATCGTCCCGGACATCAAAAGATCAAGGTGGTCTGGCTCAAGGATTACAAGAAAAAATCCGCCGACACTCACGGAGTACGCAGTGCAGGCGGAAATAAATTCAACTATGATTACATTTTTGACGTGCTCAAAAAGACAGTCAACAGAAAATATCTCGATCTTCCGAAAAAGAAAGATTGATCATCCTTTGCTTTGTCATTCCTCACCGTTCCAGCAGTATGTGCAAAGCTTTTCGGCGGGAAGTCCCACAGCTTCGATCAGATCGTCCAAACGGTTGTAGCGAAGCGATGTGAATTTGAGCTCCTTGCGGATCTCCTCTACCATCTTGTCGTATTTTTCGCTATTCGGATCGGTGTACTCTTTAAGGACATCATCAGGAACCTCTACTGTTCCCTCAAGCTTGGCGATCACTCTTCTGGTGATCAGATCCATCTCCGAACGGGACCTTGAGAAATTCAGGTATTTGCATCCATACACCAAAGGCGGGCAGGCAGGTCTGATATGGACCTCTTTTGCACCGCTCTGATAGAGAAATTCCGTCGTCTCCCTAAGCTGGGTTCCTCTGACTATCGAATCATCTATAAGCAGAAGGCTTTTTCCTTCGATCAGATCGTGAACCGGCAAAAGCTTCATTTTTGCTATCTGATCTCTTTTGCTCTGGATGGTCGGCATAAACGACCTCGGCCATGTCGGTGTGTACTTGATAAACGGCCTTGAAAACGGAATTCCCGATGCATTGCTGTAGCCGACTGCGTGAGCTGTTCCGGAATCCGGCACTCCTGCCACGATATCCGGCTTGACATTGTCGCGCTTTGCAAGGCAGGCCCCGCAGTTGTATCTCATTTTTTCAACACTTATTCCCTCGTATGAGCTTGACGGGTATCCGTAGTACACCCACAAAAATGTACATATCTTCATATCCGTACCAGGAGCGCAAAGTGTCTTTACTCCCTCTGCCGTGACCACGTCTATCTCGCCGGGTCCTAAACATTTCATATCGGAATACCCAAGGTTTCTGTAGGCAAAATCCTCAAATGTGATACAGTATGCCTCTTCCTTTTCGCCTACAAAAGCAGGTGTCCTTCCGTATTTGTCCCTTGCAATATATACACCCTTGGGCGTCATCAGCATAAGCGTGAGAGATCCGTCGATCACATCAAGCGCATATCTGATCCCGTCAATCAGGTTTTCTTTTTGGTTTATGATGGCTGCCACAAGCTCAGTAGCATTGATCTCGCCACCGCTCATTTCCAAAAAGTGCAGCTGACTCTCAGCAAAAATGTCCTCAACGATCTGATCAACATTGTTTATTTTGCTGACCGTTGTTATCGCGTATGTTCCGTGATGAGACCTTACGATCAAAGGCTGCGGCTCGTAATCAGAAATACAGCCTATTCCCATAAAACCTTTCATATCGTGAACATCTTTGTCAAACTTGGTCCTGAAAGGAGCGTTTTCAATATTGTGGATCGCACGGTCAAATCCGTCCTCACCGTATGCGACCATTCCTCCCCTTCTCGTTCCCAAATGTGAGTGATAATCAGTACCAAAAAACAGATCAAAGGTACAGTCATAATCCTTCTCCCTGCCTTTTTTTGCTACAACTCCGAAAAATCCGCCCATGATTCCTCCATTCTTCTGCGTTGATTCAGTAAACAAGTGTCCCAACCTGCTTCCGGTCAGGCGCATTTTTTACTATACCATTCTTAAAGATTGTTATCAAGTATTATTTTGAAAAATTTTTAATTTTTTTTGAGCGACAATCTCATTCGTCGC
The DNA here is from genome assembly GCA_947166015.1 of uncultured Lachnospiraceae bacterium. Classification (GTDB taxonomy): domain Bacteria; phylum Bacillota; class Clostridia; order Lachnospirales; family Lachnospiraceae; genus Eubacterium_F. Next base: position 21,204 of record CAMVCQ010000026.1, on the reverse strand, counting down.
ATCCTTGATTTTTGCGTGCTCATGGTTTATAATCAAAGTCAGCATTGACGATTTTCGGAGCATTTTTACACAAGTAACAAAACATTTTTTTCAGACTCACTACGCACACCCGGCCGGCAGTGCAAAAGCCGGGAGAAAGAAGGGCAATATGAGAAAAGGATCAAAGATCAAAACAGGCTTTGCTCTGTTTCTGACACTATCTATGTCAGTGACTATGACAACGCCTGCAGTAACAGTTGCTAAATCAGTGTCTGACGGAACTAATCCGACAAAAATGATCGACACGCTGCTCACCGGAAAGCAATTCGTCGACGGTGAAGCGATAGCTGTTGTAGCAGGAGGCACTTCCCCGGATGTCGAGGCGGATGTAGACCTCATCTCAAAACTTGATGATGACGATGTATCGCTTGCAATGGAGGTCGAAAAAAATGAGCCCTCCCAAGCTGTCAAGCAGGCCTGCGACAGATACAGCCGTTCATATGAAACTACCTATAATATAGTACATATCAAAAACAGTTCAAAAAGCACAAAAGAACTGTTGTCTGATCTCTATGCCGACAGTTCTGTACTCTACGCAGCACCGAACTACAAAAAAAATGTCGGCCCGGATGTATTACCTCCCAACCCCTCTCCCTCTCAGACTGATACGCCAAGCTCCGTCACGGAGCCCGAGAGCGTGGGCAATCTGACTCCTTATCAGTGGTTTGTCAACAAGCAGACTGCTTCAAAAATGACCACGGTTGCTGCAAACGAAGGTCTTGGAAAAAACCTTGGGATCCACGGTTGGAACAATCCATCAGAAACAAACTCATCAGGAACCGTAGCGATCATGGATACCGGCTTTGATACAAACCATCCGGATCTCAAAAATGCTTTTTATACATTTTCTGCTGAACAACAGGAAAAATACGATTGTGGCGAACACGGTGTAAACGTAAGCTGTACCGTTCCGGAATCCGGTATAACTCCTGAGGAATACAGAAGGGATATATCAGATACCAATTCACATGGAACCCACCTCGCCGGTATGATAGCGGCTGATTGGAACTCTTTTGGGGTATCCGGTATCACGAACGGGACCAAGCTTATCGGCGTGCGTGTATTCGGCGATAGCGAGGAAATGACCGACGCCGAGGTTTTGGACGGAATGGAATGGCTTACAAAAATAGCAAAAGACGTCAACCTCAAAGCCGTCAATCTCTCGCTTGGAACCAGAGAATCCCAGCTGACTCAGACACTCATGTCAAACAAGCTCGGAGCACTTGGTGTAAATACTGTATACGCTTCCGGAAATATGGGCGATGACCTTGAAGACAACCCTGACATGGGAGGTCAAAACAAATCACCATACTCAATCTGCGTAGGCGCCTATAATCCTGACGGAAAAGCGGCTATTTACAGTTGCTACGGTCAGTCAAGCGTAGATGTTTACTCGACAGGCTCATACATACTATCCACAGTGCCGAGCTTTGTTCCGCACTACAATGAAGAAAGACAAATATCCTCGCGTTCAGTATATAATCTGTTTTTCCCTGAAACAACAAACCCATCGCATCTTGCAGGAGGAAAGATAGAAAAATTCACAGATGCTCCCGGAGTTTTGTTTTTCGATTCCTGTCCTATAGATGAGGAAGGAAACGCAAACCCCAATGCAAAAGAGCTTGGCAGTGTAAATACACAATACGGTGTGGATGACAAATCATCACTTGCCATCAGAGCTTGGGATCTGAACGTATTATACGAAGACGCCGAGCACACTCCTCCAATGATGTACAGCTTAAATATGGTCGGCAGAGACCTGTGGATGGCTGTTCCGATTGATTCGGCAGATAAAACCGATTGGATCTCGTTTAGAGGAACTTTTGACGATAACTCACATGTATACACGGGAATTTCGGGAATAATGCTTTCCAAATCAGACTCCGGCGCACCGGTTATGAGAGATATGTCTGTCGATAATTTCCTATCAGGAAACATAAATGAATACACAGATAATCCCCCTGTCACACCGGGTATCGGTGCAACTTCGGGCTCAACATTCAGTAAAGAAGCCTGGCAAAAAGTTTCCCTCGATCTTGATGCTTATGTCAAAGAGGTAAACTTCTTTAACACCATATATACCGATGAGATCGGTGAAACTGCGATGATAAAAAATGTCGGTAATGTTTCGGGAGTATATGAGTGGAACAAAGACGGAAAAAAATACATGATAGTTGAGATGGGTCTTCTCAAAGGCTCCCGCCCCAGTGAGGATGTGGCAAGCAAAGACACCAACCTCCTCATAGATGACATAGCCGTGGGTGATTCACACTCAGCTTGCGGACCGTACTCCTATATGAGCGGAACTTCCATGGCATCTCCTTCGGTAGTGGGATGTCTGGCTGTCATCGCCAAAAATGAGCCCGCAAACAGCACTCTTGACGACACCTCATTGGCAAACGAAGCACTTGAACGAGGTGCAAAGCTTCTTGCCTCTGTCGACTACGATGAATCGCTGTCCACACTCTGTGGTACCGGAGGTATAGTAAACCTGCACGATCAGACAGAGTTTACTAAAAAAGCTCCTCTCTTCACAAGAGCAGATGTCGACGGAAACAGCCTGACATTATCGGGACATTTTTTTGGGAGCAATGGAACGATAGAGATCGACAATGCCCAAGCAACACCGGAAGCCTGGGATGACAACAGCATCACCGTTGACTTAACAGGCATAAGAGGCGGCCTTCATGTAGCAAAGGTCACAAACGCCGACGGAGCGATAAACAGAGTTGAGTTTTCCACATCACGAGATGTAGACGGTGCTATCAAACTGTATGAAAATGAATACGGTCTGATGGTAAACGATCCAAATTTTTTCACTGACGGGACAGACTGCTTCGTAGGAAATATGGTCTGCTGCAAGGGATGCCTGTACACGGTTTCTGCAGGCTCATCCAGACAGGAAGCGATCGCTCTTTGGAAATATGACGTCAAAAATAAATCTTGGAGCAGATGCGCTGACCTTCCTGATCTCCTCAAAGCAATGGCAGTCAGAAGCAACTCTCTTTCAGTGTATGACGGCAAAGTTTATATGTATGAGCACGACACTAAATTCGGATTCAAAGAAACAACAAGGCCGGCGCTGTTCTCATACGATCCCGCAAAGGATAAATGGACAGAAGTTAAGCCCAAAGGTTTCGGTTCTCCCGAAAAGGTATTCTCTTTTGACGGAAAGCTTTTCGCAGCGTATGGATACAATGACTTCAGGCTTATAAATGTCAAGAAAAAAACAATGACAAAGACAAAAATAAAGCTTAATTCTTTGATAGAATTTGCTTCTGCCGTGTTTGCAGAGAGCGAAGGAAAGCTATACTTGTTTACCGAAGAGACCAACGTTGATGGATCTGAATATCATCCTTATTTTGCACGAATGAAATACAATTCATCCAAAAAACAATTTACGGTAACCAACCTTTCCAAAGCACTGAAAAACCTCTACAGTAAAGACGGCAATGTATTTGTTGTCGAAAGAGACCATACAAAGCTTGCGGGAATCCCGGGCGGAGTTGCTCTCATCAAAAGGCCGACCTCGGGAAATGTGCACGATACATATATCATCAAAAACTCTTCATCAAAAGTAACGACACTTGAGTACACATCGTGCTATCACTCTGTTTTTGATCCGCTTGCGGCATACTACGGAGGCGAGCTCTATGCTATGGGTATAAGCACCTTTGAAAACGACAGTATGTATTTCAGATCAACTCACATCAGAACAAATCCGTTGTGGGCGACCGGCAAGACTGCTACTGCGAAGAAGAGCAAAAAAACAACTCTCCCGGTCAAAAAAACAATCAAAATAACAGGTGCGCAAGGAACCGTAAGCTATGCCAAAAAATCAGGAAACAAAAAAATAAGCATTGCTAAAAAAACCGGAAAAATAACTGTGAAAAAAGGACTGAAAAAAGGTACTTATACAGTCAAAATTAAAGTTACTGCAAAGGGCAACAAATCATATGACGCAAGAACAGTAACAGCTACTGTAAAGATCAAGATCAAATAATAACAACCATTTATATACTGCATACTACGGTTTATATGTATTGCATAGTATGATCAATAAATATCGTTTTTATGCAATGTGGTTTGGAGGAACAATATGAAAACAGCAGGTATCATCGCGGAATACAATCCGTTTCATGAAGGACACGCCTATCATATAAAAAAAGCAAAGGAATTATCCGGCGCCGATCACTGCGTAGTCATCATGAGCGGGGATTTTGTACAACGCGGTGAGCCTGCTTTTTTTGATAAATACTCTCGCACAAAAACAGCACTTGAAAACGGCGCCGACATAGTTTTTGAACTTCCTGTGAGATTCAGCGTCTCAAGTGCGGGGGATTTTTCATTTGGCGCGGTAAAAGTTCTTGACAGTCTCGGAGTGATCACTCATCTTTGTTTTGGAAGTGAGGACGGCGAGATTAACAGGTTTTTGGAAACCGCCTCCGTCCTAAATGACGAGGACCGCCCGGGGAGCATTTTTCAAAAAACACTTACCGAATCTCTGAAAAGCGGTCTCTCCTACGCGGACGCCCGAGACTGCGCCATCAAAAGCGCATTGTCAGACAGCCTTCCCGATGATTTTTTAAGCACTCCAAACAACATCCTCGGGATCGAATACTGCCACGCGTTGAAAAAGCTTGGGTCATCCATAGTACCGCTTACGATCAAACGCGAGGGGCAGGCCTATGATGATACCGGTGATTCGTTTATAAAAAACTCCGACACCCATGCGTTTCCTTCATCATCTGCGCTTAGAAAACATTTGACAGAAAAAAATGTACCGCATATGGAGACAGAGTTTTTTTCAGATATGATATACTACAGTCTTTTGGAACTGTTTAAATCAGGTGACGACATTGCCTATCCCAAGGATATGTCAAAAGACCTTGCAAACAGGATAAAAAATAACATTGAAAAATTCACAGATCCGGATGGTTTTATAGACGAGATCAAAACAAAAGCTTTTACCACAAGCAGGATCAAAAGATGTCTGATACAATCATTGCTGGGGATATACGATACCGATAATGACATAAGATATCTTCGACTTTTGGGTTTTCGCTCCGAGGCAAGTCCGCTGATAAAAGAGATAAAAAAATCAACTGCTCCCGACTCTGATAACGGCGGCCTACATATCCTAACAAGGCTTGCAGATGACCTGCCAAAGCTTGACGAAAGCGCAAAAAAAATGTATGAATCGCAGGATTTGTTTGCCGCAGATCTGTATCGGAACATTTTTGAAAAAAAATACGGCGTCCTCTACCCAAATGAGTATCAACAGACGCCGGTTATTATTTAAGATTTGCTTATATTTTTTTTGCTCTTCCGAAAAGCTCTGCAACATCAAGCATTTTTGCTGCAAGCTTGTCATTAAAAGCTCCTTTTTTCATACGCCACTGCCAATTAAAACCGAGCGTAGAAGGCGTGTTGATCCTCGCAAGATTTCCAAGACAAAGGTAATCCTGCATCGGAATAATGCAAAGGTCGGCGACGCTTGAATGTGCAAGCTTTATGATCTTCCAGGTAAGCTTTTTTTTGCCGGTAAACACTGATGCATCGAGATAATCAAGCATCTTTTTTCTATCCGCTGCATCCATCTCACCAAGCCATGCGCAGGTAGTGGAGTTGTCATGCGTACCCGTATATACAACGCAATTTCTGTCATACTTAAACGGAAGGTAATCGCTTTCCTCTCTTGAATCAAAAGCAAATTGCAATATTTTCATCCCCGGAAATCCGGAATTTTCTCTCATTTCTATCACTGAATCAGTCAGAAATCCTAAGTCTTCTGCGATCACATCGAAATCACCGAGATGTCTTTTTGCTGCGCGGAACATATCAAGTCCCGGGCCCTGTTGCCATTTTCCGTTTCTCGCTGTTTTTTCTCCAAAGGGAATAGAATAATACTCATCAAAGCCTCTGAAATGATCTATCCTTACCACATCAAATAATTCATATATTTTTTTGATACGGCTGATCCACCATTCATATCCTGTTTCACGATGCTCATCCCAGTCATACAAGGGATTTCCCCAAAGCTGACCGTCCTCTGAAAAAGCATCCGGTGGGCACCCCGCAACCGCTGTCGGGTTTCTGTCGGCGTCAAGCTTGAAAAGCTCGGGATGAGCCCATGTATCCGCACTGTCAAGGGCGACATATATAGGTATGTCACCTATTATTTTTATTCCTTTTTCATTTGCATACTTTTTCAGCTCACTCCACTGCGAATAGAATTCATATTGCAAAAATTGATAAAAAGTAACATCATTTATAAGCTTATTTCTGTAAGCGACCATCTGAGAGGGCTCTCTTTTTTTGATATCCTCCTCCCACTCGAGATAGCTTTTGCCACCGTGCTCGTCTTTTATAGCCATATAAAGAGCGTAGTCATTTAACCACTCCTCATTCTCCGCAACAAAATCAGCAAATCCCTGATCAGTCTCTATACTGCTTTTTTCAAAAGCAAGTCTCAAAAGCTCAAATCTTTTTTTGTATATAAAATCATACTTTACATACTTTTCGCTCGAGCCCTCAGCCAGCTCAGCGCAGTCCTCTTTTTCGAGATAGCCTTTTTTTATGAGTGCACGAAGAGATACAAAATAAGGATTTCCGGCGAATGTTGAAAATGACTGGTACGGCGAATCTCCGTACCCTGTCGGACCCATGGGCAAAACCTGCCAATACGACTGACCTGACCTCGACAGCATATCGATAAATTCGTATGCCGCCTCGTCAAAACAGCCTATTCCGTATTCCGATGGGAGACTTGCCACCGGCATCAACACTCCACAAGCTCTTTCCATAAGATAATCCTCCGTTTAACCTCGGTTTTTCATACAGCGCCCGGCGCCATTGGTCACAGTGACGACATCGTCAATTTGACAGCAGTGAATCACTCACCTCAACATCATAGTTTTTGGACCATTTTTCATATTCTTTTCTGAAGGCATCAGTTTGCATATCACTGATCACCTTGTTTTGGTATTCGTTATTCAGATCTTCGTTGGGCTTTTCAATTACAAATGCGAGATAGAAACCATCTGCCTCCTCAACAACTGTACTTACCACTCCGGTTCGCGTAGTCATAACAACATTAAACAGATTTTTTCTCGGATCCATCGGTCCGATAACAGACTCGATCTCTTTGTTGTCAGATTGTTTTTTGGCGTGATAATAAAAGCTTTTATCTGAGCTGTTTATATCGCCCCTTAAGTTCTCCATTTCCATTCTTTGAAGAGACTTATCACCCTCTGCTTTTTTGAATATAAGCTGCACTCTGTATGCGTTTTTTTGATCCTCACTAAGCGTACTGTTTACCTGTCCGGTAACCTTGTAATACATCTTTTGTGCGATCTTGTTTTCCTCAAATATCTTTGTTACCATCTGGGTTGTAAGTCCGTTTTCAGCTGCTGTTTTTTCATCTATTGAGGAAACATATTTATCGGCATTGTACTTGGCATCCTCTTTTTCATCCGCCTCCAAAACAACTCCCTGCTTTTCGGCCTCTTTGCTGATCACTTTTACCTGGATGATAAGCCTGAGTACCTCTTCTATAGCTTCCTGACCGATGGTTTTATCATTGTTTGCCGGTCTTCTGAAAACCTCTTCTCCAAGCAGATCCGTATACTGATTTTCCATGAAATAATAATACGCTTTGTACTCCTCGTATGTAACGGCAGTATCACCGACAGCGATCGCGCAGGATTCGTTTTTGAGAGTTCCGGAGTCAACCGATACTGCGTCCTCTCCGGCAACTACCTCCTCCTGTTTATCACCTGTTGAACCGCACCCTGTAACACTGATGCAAAGACTCAACATAAGCGCCACCACAGTGAAACTTGAGGCTATGGATCTGATCATTCTTTTCACGCTTCATACCTCCCAAAACTTATTTTTCTTCATTTGTAATCACCAATGACTCGATAAGTCTCACCGCATAGCTTATAGTTTCCAGCGGATCACCTGTTTTTCTGTAGCAAAAATAAGGATCCAAAACAACTTCTTTTCCTTTTTTTATGATCTTTCTTTCCGGGACAAATTTTAAGTTGCCTTTTTCGTTTACTATAAGGTCAGGAATTTTTGACGGATCAACCTTTGCCTTTCCAAACATTTTTATCACATAGTCATCCCCAAGTTCTTCGATCGCGGTTATATATGCCTTGTGAGCTCTGCTTCTGATATAAGCTATATCCAAAAGGTTTATCACGCACTTAGGCGGTTTGCGAAATCTGTCGGTAAGCTCATCGAGCATATCCTCTCTCTCGCCCTCTGTTTCAACCTCCGCGATCCTTTTGTATATATCAAGCTTTTGAAACTCGTTGGGGATATACTCTGCCGGTATGTAGGCATCGACTTTTACATCCACCGCTGTTTCGTACTCTTCATCAGGGATTTCCTCTCCCTTCAGACGCCTCACGGCATTGTCGAGCATCTTGCAATACAGGTCGTATCCGACCGCTGCCATGTGACCGTGCTGACCGGTGCCGAGGATATTTCCGGCTCCCCTGAGCTCAAGATCTTTCATCGAGATTTTGAATCCCGATCCGAGATCCGTAAACTCCCTGATAGCGGCAAGCCTTTTTTCTGCAACCTCGCGAAGCATTTTGTCCCTTTTGTACATCAAAAATGCATAGGACGATCTACCGCTTCTGCCCACTCGACCGCGGAGCTGATACAGCTGTGAAAGTCCCAGTCTGTCAGCATCCTCAACTATTATTGTATTTACATTTGGTATATCGAGCCCGGACTCGACTATAGTCGTTGCGACAAGCACATCTATATCACCCTCGATAAAGCTGTACATCGTATCCTCAAGCTGTCGCTCAGACATCTGTCCGTGCGCAAATGCGATCCTTGCCTCAGGCACTATATCTCTAAGTCTGTGCGTAACCGTTTCTATAGTGTTTACACGGTTATATATGTAGTAAACCTGACCGCCTCTGTTTATCTCACGAAGTATCGCTTCTCTGGCGATCTGATCGCTTTTTTCCATTACAAATGTCTGTATCGGCAAGCGGTCAACAGGCGGCTCCTCAAGCACGCTCATATCCCTGATGCCGATCAGGCTCATATGCAATGTCCTTGGAATCGGCGTAGCAGATAGTGTCAAAACGTCGATATCATTTTTTAACTGCTTTATTTTTTCCTTGTGTCTGACGCCAAATCTCTGTTCCTCGTCTATCACAAGAAGTCCGAGATTTTTGAATCCCACCGAATCCGAAAGCATACTGTGTGTACCTATAACTACATCTACGCTTCCTTTTTTCAGTCCCTCTATAACCTTTTTTTGCTCTGCTCTGGTTCTCAGTCTGCACAAAAGACCTACATTTAACCCAAAGCCTTTCATCCTGTCCGTAAACGTCTGGTAATGCTGACTTGCAAGTATGGTAGTCGGCACCAGGACCGCTGCCTGCTTGCCGCTTATAACCGCCTTAAACACCGCGCGCAGTGCTATCTCGGTTTTGCCGTATCCGACATCTCCGCAGATCAATCGATCCATGATACGATCGCTTTCCATGTCTCTTTTTGTGTCTTCTATAGCATTGAGCTGGTCCTGCGTCTCATCATACGGAAACAGCTCCTCAAATTCGCGTTGCCACACGGTATCCTGCTCAAAAACAAATCCTCTTTTTTTCCTTCTGACCGCGTACAGATCTACAAGCTCCTGTGCTATCTCATCAACAGCTGCTCTGACTCTGGTTTTTGTTTTTTTCCACTCCGGAGATCCAAGCTTATTCAGTTTCGGCGGCTTCGCATCGGAATCGGCGTATTTTTGCAGTACCTCAAGAGAAGTCGCGGGTACATACAATGAACTGCCCGCCGCATAGGACACCTTCAGATAATCCTTGATCACATGGTCGGTTTCTATTTTTTCTATTCCTTCATATATACCAAGGCCGTGTTCTTCGTGGACGACATAGTCTCCGACCTTTAGGTCATTGAAGCTGTGTATGGCATTCCCGGTGTATTTTTTTGCCTTTTTTTTCTTTCTTTTTGTACCAAAAATGTCCCCCTCGGTCAGTATCACAAACTTCTGATCCGGATACTTTGCACCGACCCCCAGGCTCCCCTTCAAAAGCATGACCTCACCCGGGTTTATCGTACGGGTATTGTCATCCGAGAAAAATGCAAGGATGCCGTACTCCAGCAGATCATCGCACATTCTTTTGGCTCTGGTCGCCGAGGCTGACAAAACAAGCACTCTGTAGCCTTGTTTTGTATATGATTTTAAATCCTTGCAAAGCATGGAAAAATTGTTGTTATATGAAGGAGCATTTTGAACATTTACAGCGTATGTTTTTTTTGGTTTTTTTTCGCAGGCTCCCCCCTGCAAAAGACTCATATAAACAGTCGGATATTGCAAAAGTTTGTCGATCACAAGCGCCGAAGAAAACAGTATATCAGCCTGTCCCGGAAGTATGTATCCATCCTCCAATCGCTGTTTCATACTGTCTCTGAACTCCGCTTCAACAGCCTCAGCTCTCTCTGTTGTACGGATTGGATCATCAATATAAACAACGATATTTTTGTCCTTAAAATAATCAAAAAACGAAACAGGTTCTTCTTCTATAAAATACCTTATATAACTCTCTATATTTAGCATGCCATGGTACAATTCAAAAGACTCTTTGAAATTATCCGTGACATTTTTTATCATTGCGGCAGCTTGGTTTTTTTTCTCTTTTTTATACTTTGCGGCCAGCTCATTTGCTTCATTTGTAATCTTGTGCAGACCCGCAAGGATCCTCTCCTCGCTAAGCATAACCTCAGTAGCCGGCGGTATACGAAGTGATTCGACTTTTTCTACGGACCTTTGGCTCTCTACGTCTATCCTTCTTATATTATCTATCTCATCATCCCAGAGCTCTATCCTGTATGCGGTCTCATCCGTCATTGGAAAAATGTCTATGATACCGCCCCTGATGGAAAAATCCCCTTCTTTCGTGACCTCTGCGACATTCTCATATCCCATGTCCGTTAGAAGTGTGGTGAAATCCGAAAGCTCTATTGTCTCTCCTACAGCTATATCTTTTACGTATTTTTTGTAATACTTATACGGCAGGCACATATCCATTCCGCCGTCTATAGTCGTTACAACAGTGGTAGGCGTACCTGAAATAAGCCTTTTTATAAGCGAGAGTCTTTCTTTTGTGATAGCTTTTCCTCTGACATCGGCGGAGAAAAATATGAGATCCTTCGCAGGATAGTATACAACCTCGCTGTCATAAAGCTTCATATCAGCAACGATCTCTCTTGCCCTTTTTTCATCATATGTTACTATGAGCCTATAGTCTTTGTCCTTTGATGAAGCAGCGATAAACTGGCATTTTGCCGTATCTGTAAGCCCGGTCAACTCAACCGGTGTTTCATCATTTTTCAACGCAGATATCAGACCTATGTAGCTTTCAGTCTCATACAGAGGATTGAGTATTGCTTCCATTGCTATACCTGCTTTCCGTTCACCTTGTTCATAGCGGCATCTGTCCCGTCATTTATGATCGTTGTGACCGCCTCATAAACCAATTCAAATATATCTCTTATCTTTGCATCCTCTGTTTTGTCAAATCTTCCCAAAACATGGTCTACCAGATTTCTATTTTCAGGATTTGCTCCAACACCGATCCTCACTCTTGTGAATTCCTCAGTGCCCAGGTGCGCTATAATGCTTTTTAATCCATTGTGGCCGCCCGCACTTCCTTTTGGTCGAACTCTGATCTTTCCGACTTCAAGATTGATATCATCGCATAGAATAATGATATCCTCGTTATTTAATTTATAAAAATCCTTGAGTGCCCTTATGGACCTTCCGCTCTCGTTCATATATGTCTGAGGCATGGCAAAAATAACCCTTTCGCCGTCAATAACAGCTCTCCCTGTGAGCGCGTAGCACTCTTTTGTACGCACTCTCACATCATATCTGTCACTGAAATATGTAATACTGTCAAACCCGATATTATGCCTTGTTGCAGCGTATTTCGTTCCGGGATTTCCAAGCCCTGCTATCAGATACATTTAAAAACTCCTTTGATTTCCGTCCATTATCCCTGTTACTGTTATTCACAGTAACTGATTTTCATATTCTAACATAAAACCGTCATTAAATCAATAGCCACCCGGAAAAGGCTTTATCCATTGTTGCTGTTTACCGCAGCAAAAAGGACCTGCGCTCATCGCGCAGGTCCTTTTGATGCATTAGCACTAGAATGTAGTTTCCGTATTACCTTCTGTCTGCGGAGCATTTTCAAGCTCCTTCTGATAACTGTCAAGAATTGCATCCATCAAGAGTTTTCTCATATCACCATTGATAGGATGAGCAATATCTCTGTACTCACCATCCGGTGTTTTTTTGCTGGGCATTGCGATAAACAAGCCCTTCTCACCCTCGATCACTTTGATGTCATGAACCACAAAACAGTCGTCAAAGGTTACAGATACTACGGCCTTCATTTTGGATTCTTTTTGAACTACTCGAACCCGTATGTCCGTAATCTGCATCTTTTTCCCCCTTAATTTATTGCTATAATACGTAGCGGTCATTTTTCTCTATGATGATATTGATGTTGTCCGGAGTGCCTGTATAATTAGCATTTGCACTAATGGTATCATGGCTCTCAACGATACAATTCTCAATATACGCATTATCCCCAATATATACGTCATTTAATATGATCGAATTGCGGATAATAGAGTTATTACCTACATACACCTCCTTGAACAATAAGGAATCCGACACTTCTCCGTTGATGATACAACCGCTGGCGATCAAGCTGTTCCTTACGTTTGATCCGGCATTGAATTTTGCCGGCGGAAGGTCGTCGATCTTCGACATTATCGTCGGGTAGTCTCCAAAGAAGTACTGTCTTATATCCCTGTTCAAAAAATCCATATTAGTTTTGTAATATGAATCAACTGCAGTTATGTTGCTCCAGTAAGAATCCATCGGGTATGAATATATTTTTTTCAATCCCTTATAGCGTATAAAAATATCCTTCACCAAATCAAATCCGTCCTCAGAACCTGCGCGCTCGATCATCTCGATCAACTGGCGTCTTCTGATGACATACACACCCGTAGAAACCAAAGTTTTGGATGTCACAAGCGGTTTTTCCTCGAATTCGGTTATCATACCACCGGCATCCACTGAAACAACTCCGAAGCGGCTGGGATCATCCACTTCTCCCAAGTCCTTTGTCACTATTGTAATGTCTGCATTTTTCTCGATGTGATACTCAAGAAGCTTATTCATATCCATCTTGTAAACGCAGTCACCATTGGCTATGATCACATAAGGCTCGTGGCTTTCTTTCAGAAAATCCAGGTTCTGCGCGATCGCATCCGCTGTTCCCCTGTACCAATAGTTGTTGCCTTGTGTCTGCGTCGGTGTGAACACATACAGTCCACCCTGCTTACGACCGAAGTCCCACCACTTGGATGAATTCAAGTGCTCAGTAAGTGACTTCGCATTGTACTGTGTTATCACAGCCACCTTGTTGATGTGCGAGTTTGACATGCTACTCAAAGCAAAGTCTATGCTGCGGTACGCTCCTGCAATCGGCAGCGCTGCTGCAGCTCTGTTAGCCGTAAGTTCTTTCATACGGCTGGATCCGCCTCCAGCCAGAATAATACCTATCGCTCTCATACCGCGTCACCTGCCTTTATCAAAGTCTCACCTCCGGGTAGAACATTGCCCGGATAATCCTCAATGCTCGTTTTTCCGGATATGGCAGTATTTTTGCCGATGGACACTCCGTCAGGAATGACGGTATTTTCACCGACAGTGACAAGGTTAAAGGCGTAAACATCCGGCTTTAACTTGTTTTTCACATCTTCCTCGCCTGCGCCAAGTACGCAGTTAGCTCCGATCTGAGTATTCTCCGATACGATCGTACGGTCAAGTACCGTTCCCTTTCCGATAGTAACGGAATTCATAATGATGGAATCCCGAACTATGGCCCCTTCTTCAATCACAACATCGGATCCTATAACGGAGTTATGAACCTCACCGTAAACCTCACAGCCATCTCCCATAATGGCCTTGTCGATCACGGCATCACCCGCTACATACTGAGGCCTCAACCACTCATTGCGGGTGTAGATCTTCCAGAATTCTTCATAAAGATTGAATACCGGAATCAGGTCGATAAGTTCCATGTTGGACTCCCAGTACGAACCGAGCGTCCCCACATCCTTCCAATAACCATTGAACTCGTAAGAGAATATCCTGTCTCCACGGTCTTTACAATACGGCAGGATGTGCTTTCCAAAATCGCATCCCGGCTGATCCTTCAAATGAATCAACGCCTCTCTAAGTACCGGCCACGAGAAGATATAGATACCCATCGAAATGAGATTGCTCCTCGGATGCTCAGGCTTCTCCTCAAACTCAAGAACCCTGTTCGTATCATCCGTGATACAAACTCCGAATCGACTGGCCTCCTCCAACGGCACCGGTATGGTTGCCATCGTGACATCCGCGTTGTTCGCTTTGTGGAAGTCAAGCATTACCTGATAATCCATCTTGTAGATGTGGTCACCGCCAAGTATCAAAACATAATCAGGATTGTAATACTCCATATAATTAAGGTTCTGATATATAGCGTTCGCAGTACCGGTATACCATTCACTGTTCGAACTCTTCTCATAAGGAGGGAGTACCGACACGCCACCTATGTTGCGGTCGAGATCCCACGGAATACCTATTCCGATGTGAGTGTTCAATTTTAACGGCTGATACTGTGTGAGTACACCTACCGTATCAACTCCGGAGTTGATACAATTGCTCAGTGGAAAATCAATGATGCGATATTTTCCTCCAAAAGCAACAGCAGGTTTAGCCACATTTGCAGTCAAAACTCCGAGTCTGGAGCCCTGTCCACCTGCCAAAAGCATGGCTATCATTTCTTTCTTAATCATTTCTGATCCCCCGTTGTTGTTAAGATGAAATTATTATATCACACTTTTTTGAAAATGTGAACATTTTTTACGAATTTTTTTTATTTTTTTTTCCTTTTTTGTTTATTTTGCACAAAAAAAATATCCTCTTGTAATTTCACTCAATAATTGGTAAAATAAAATCAGTATATCTTGAGCCCATGAACGTTGCCTCACACATTATGTTGAAAATGTGCGCGGCGCGACCCGGGCAAAATCATAAATTAATATGGAGGAAACGATACAATATGTACAATATCGATTTCAAAAATCCCGTAAAAGTGTATTTCATCGGTATAGGCGGAATCAGCATGAGTGGATTTGCGGAACTTTTGCACTCCCTTAAATTTGATGTAACAGGCTCCGACAGGCAAAAAACAGGCATCACCGACCACCTCGAGAGTATAGGGATCAAAGTATTTGGTGAGCAGGTTGCCGAAAACATAACACCGGATATCGACCTCGTAGTGTATACCGCTGCCATCCATCCCGACAATCCGGAGTTTGATGCAGCGAAAAAAATGGGCCTTCCCATGATGGAGCGAGCAGAGCTTGTGGGACAGGTTATGAAAAATTACAAGACAGCCGCTGCCATCTCGGGTACGCATGGAAAAACCACCACTACCTCGATGGCTTCACATATATTTTTGAAAGCCGGACTTGACCCGACCATCTCGGTAGGCGGCATACTCCCGGTTATAGGTGGCAACATCAGGATCGGTAATTCCTCCAACTTCATCACGGAAGCCTGCGAGTATACGAACAGCTTTTTGAAATTCTATCCTACGATCGGGATCATACTTAATATAGAAGAAGATCATATGGATTTCTTCCATGATATAGAAGATATCAGAGATTCCTTCAGAAAATTTGCAGAGCTGATTCCCGATGACGGATCACTCATAGTAAACGCAGACATAGATGACCATGAAAAGCTTTTTGCCGGACTTAACTGCAGAGTTATCACTTATTCTATAGAAGGAGATGCAAACTTCACCTCAAAGGATATAGCATACGATGAGTGTGGTCATCCTTCCTTTGACGTATACAAAGACGGCTCGCTTCTCGGACGATGTACACTCGCGGTTCCCGGTCTTCACAATGTCGGAAACGCCCTCTCCTGCATCGCACTGTCTTCGGTATGTGGAGTTGATTTCAAAACAGCGTGCGATGCACTGACCGAATTCAAAGGAACCAACAGGAGATTTGAAATAAAAGGAAAGCTAAACGGCTTTACCATAGTTGATGACTACGCGCACCATCCAACAGAAATAAAAGCAACGATCGATGCGGCAAAAAGATACCCTCACAATGAACTCTGGATAGCATTTCAGCCACATACATATACGAGAACAAAAGCATTTTTGCAAGATTTTGCCGATGTACTCTCCGAGGCAGATCACGTGATCCTCACAGATATCTATGCTGCAAGGGAACCGGACCCGGGTGACATCTCATCGAAAGACATCGCGGATCTACTTGAAAAAGCCGGAACAGATGTAACGTATCTTCGCAGTTTTGACGATATTGAAAAATTTATTTTAAAAAATTTAGTTAACGATGACTTGTTGATAACCATGGGGGCGGGAAACATTGTTGATATCGGCGAGCACCTTCTGAAGTCTTGAGTTATACACATTATCCACCGTTTTATACACATTTTGTCGTATGGATTTACGGTGGATAATTTTTTTTTATTTTTTTTTGTTAATAAGTCCCCAAATAGTTAAATTTATATTTTTTTACCATTTTTCGGGCTGTCATGGCATTTTTTTCTACATAAATAGTCAAACCTTGATCAGTTATCCACATTGTGCACATTATCAACATCAAAATTCTACATAAAAAGAGCACCTTCATGGGGGTTTGCATAGTTAAAAACTTTGTGGTAAGATATACCTCGCATAGAAATTTTAGGGTTATGGGGAGCGATCCAAGTATGGGTTTTATGATCACTGCTGATGGCGTCAGCGGAAACACTTCGGTTCCTAATGATGTCATTCTTCATTATATAATAAGAGCAAACGGCGAACACGTCAAAGTCTACCTTTATCTTTTGATGGCCTGCCAGTATCCGGGACTTACCGGTCCTGTTTCCGTGGAGAGCCTCGCCGACAAGCTTGAGTGTACAGAAAGAGATATCATCCGTGCGCTCAGGTTTTGGGCACGCGAGGGACTGCTCAGTATATCGGGCGACGAGGAACACATCGAAGGAATCACACTTCACGATCTCGATACTGATATATATGAAAGCGAAAGGACATTTGTCGATACGCAGGTACCTCATCTGAAGGTTCTGAAAAACCAACCTGAGATTACAGATATTAATGAAAGCATTCCCGACATACCGGAGAGAAATGACTACAGTCCGGATGTGATAGACGCACTAAGTCGGGATAAAGAGATGAAAAATACTCTGCACGGTGTCGAAAAAGCTCTGAAAACACCTCTCACACCGCAGCATATGCAGCTTGTCATGTATCTGGTATGTGACCTCGGTTTTTCAAGTGAGCTTGTCAAATACTTATACGAGCTTGCAGCATCCAGAAACAAAACAAAGCCACGATATATAGAAACAATTGCTATCGACTGGGCCAAGAAGGGGATAACAACCCCTGAAGAAGCCAAAAATGAGAGCTCGGAGTACTCCGGAAAGTATGCTGTCATCAGAAAAGCTCTCGGGCTTCACAGAGACTTCGCTCCGGCTGAAAAAGAGATCATAGACAGCTGGGATGAGTATTCATTTGGAAATGAAATCCTCGAGGAAGCCTGCAAAAGAACAGTACTTCAGACCGGTGATACAAACTTAAACTATGTATCAAAAATCCTCGCAAGCTGGAAAAACGCCGGCGTAGTCGGATTATCCGACATCACAACGCTGGATGAGAATTACAAAAAGAAAAAAGCGTCCGAGGGAAGAACTATTCCCCGTTCAAGAACACGAACACCATCACGGAATGCTTTTCAGAATTTCAAACAACGAGACTACAGCGATGAAGACTATGAAGCACTTGAGCAAATGCTTTTGAGAAAGGAATCACAATGAATCTTACAAACAGCCAATACGAAACATTGATGTATCATTATTATGACACACAGGCAGCATCACACAGAGAAATGGAAGAAAGACGTCGGGAGGTACTGAAAAAGCTTCCGGAGCTTGAAGAACTCGAAGCCAAAGCCAGACACCTCTCTCTTTCATTTGTAAGAGATACTTCAGATGCTTCCACAGACTCTCAGGCCCTGGACAATCTCAAACAGGAGCTTGAAGAACTCAAAAACAAAAGAAGAGAACTCCTCGAGGCAAACGGATGGAGTGAGGATTATCTCGATCCCATCTACGAGTGTCCGGACTGCCACGACACCGGATATATCGGCGGCAAAAAATGCCACTGCCTGAAAAAAAGAGCTGTTGAGTACTGCTATATGCAGTCAAATCTAAGCGACATTCTTTCAAAAGAAAACTTTGATACATTTGATCTTTCTCTCTACTCAGAGGATGATATAGATGATATGACCGAGCGCAATGCAAGAGATACTATGCGCGAGATCTATGAAGAAGCAAAAAAATACACCAAAAATTTCGACACAGAGCCCGGAAACCTTCTTCTATACGGAGATACCGGCGTCGGCAAATCATTTTTGTCACACTGCATCGCCAAGGAATTATTAGACAGTGGACATTCGGTTTTGTATCTAAGCGCCAACAGATTTTTTGATATGCTGGCAGCAAGACAGTTTGATAACACTATGAAATACGAGGAAAAAAATACGACTATTTCATATATACTCGACTGCGACCTGCTGATACTTGACGACCTTGGCACCGAGCTTAACAACGCTTTCACTGCTTCTCAGTTGTACCACTGCATCGAGAGCAGACTGCTCGGAAATCACGCGACAATTATCTCGACAAACCTTTCTTTCAAATCGATCAACGAGAGATATACGGAGAGAGTTTTTTCGAGAATAATGAGTAACTATAGAAGTTTAAGGCTGTTCGGAAGCGATCTGAGACTTACCAAGCACGCCTGAGCATTCAAAGAAAGGGTTTAATCATGCCTACACAAAAAGAACTAACCAAAATCATTCCTTATGGAGATCTTGCGATAATTCCGCTTGAATCCAGCAGATCGATTGGCGAAAAGGTTGATAACTACATCTCCGATTGGCGCAAAAAAGCAGCCATGGATCCGACACAGGAGATACACTTCACAAACTACAAAAAGGATTCATATATCATAGACGCAAAGTGCCCGCGTTTCGGCTCCGGGGAGGCAAAAGGAATCATCAACGAATCTGTCCGCGGAAAGGACATTTTTCTGCTTGTTGATGTCTGCAACCACTCACTTAGCTACAAGGTTTGCGGTCAGATAAACCATATGTCACCCGATGATCATTATCAGGATTTGAAAAGAATGATCGCAGCTATCGGAGGAAAAGCAAGAAGGATTTCCGTGATCATGCCATTTTTGTATGAGGGCAGACAGCACAGAAGGACAGCCAGAGAATCTCTTGACTGCGCTTTCGCTTTGCAGGAGCTGGTACAGATGGGTGTTGACAATATCATCACTTTTGACGCTCACGATCCGAGGGTACAAAACGCGATCCCTCTGGGAAGCTTTGAAACCGTACAGCCGACATATCAGTTTATCAAGGCCCTTTTGCACAATGTTCCGGATATAAAAATGAATGCGGACAACATGATGATCATATCTCCGGACGAAGGTGCTATGGGACGCGCGATCTACTTCGGAAATGTCATCGGCGTAGATGTGGGAACATTCTACAAAAGACGCGATTATACAAAGGTTGTAGACGGAAGAAATCCGATCGTTGCTCACGAGTTCCTCGGTTCATCAGTGGAGGGCAAAGATGTCGTCGTCATTGACGATATGATCTCATCCGGAGAAAGTATGATAGATGTTGCAACCGAGCTCAAACGCCGCAAGGCAGGAAGAATTTTCGTTGCTTCCACCTTTGGTCTTTTCACAAACGGACTTTCGGTATTTGACGATGCGTTTAATTCCGGACTTATTTACAGGGTTATGACTACTAACCTCGTATATCAGGATCCTGATCTTTTGAAACGCGAATGGTATATCGATGTTGATATGAGCAAGTATATAGCATTACTTATAGATACGATCAATCACGACTACTCGATCTCAGAATACTTAAACCCAACTGAGAGAATCGAAAGAGTAATGGAAAAATACGGACAAAAATAATCTGATTACCTTCTTTTATAACAAATCCGGGGCAAAATCGATAGCTTTTGCCCCGGATTTATACTTATCGTTTGATCACGTTTTCGTATATCCCAACCTTAGGCTTTGAGATACCTCCGACAATTGCAATGTGATTTTTGTCGATTCTGAAGATTTTTGCACCAACCGGTTCATCACTGCTGCTAAACGGCCTGTGTCCACTGTTAGAATATCCGCATATGGTAGGTGCCGGGTCATTTACTTCAATTTCGTGAACAAATTCCCACTTGTTTTTCTCATTTTCCGAAACATTTCTTTCCTGAATCATTTGAAAAACTTCTATATCCGACTTGACATAAGAAAGCTTTTTGTACTTATTCTTTTCCTCATCCGTCGGAAGTACTGTTGCACTTTCATAAACCGAAACCTTTGGCTTTTCATACCCATCAGAAACAACAACATAGTTTTCATTCACACGATAGATTTTTGAGCCTATCGGCTCATAATTACTACTATAATCCCGCTTTTCATTATCTAAATAATCAATGTCTGCCGGCTCTTTTGATGTATGTTGCACTTTACCCAGAAAATCATACTTATTTAATTGATCCATATCAAAAATCTCCGAATACACAAGAGAGTATTCCTCGTTTTCTACTCTAATCACCGGGTAACCTCCCGGCTTAGCATCAGCCCATATATCATCAATTCCATCTGTGGACTCTTCATTTACAACTTGAGCAGGATTACTGTTATCACTGACACACCCCGGTTGAGTTAAACACGACAAGGCGGCAAGAAATATGATCATTGCCAGTTTCGAATTGTTTCTTCCCATATATAGCCTCCTCCATTTGCAGGAATAACCTTATCTGATTCAGACATAATTAATATAATCTTTTCACCATTCGCTTTTTCCTGCACATTATACCAGACAAACCTAAGCAAATCAATTTTCTCCAATCACCTGGCCGCGTAAATTTACTGTAGGATTTTATGGGATAGAGTTCCCCTTTGAGAT
>CAMVCQ010000025.1 GCA_947166015.1 uncultured Lachnospiraceae bacterium | reverse complement strand
GTCGGGAGTGAAGAGTGGGGGACTCCGGAGTTTGACGAATATATAGCAAAATTCGCCGAGGTTGAAAAAATGCCTGAGTTTTCCAAGGTAAAAGAGACTATGAGAACTTTACAAAACAATACGGATGTCGATTGCATGTATACTGTTTATGTTGATCCTGCGACTGAAAAAGCCCTCTATCTAGTCGATGCTGCCGAGGAGGATGCGTGTCCGCCGGGATGCTTTGATCCGCTTTATGATGTAAATAAAGAATGTCTTACAAATCCCGCAAGAGGATATCTGCCGTATATCACCGATACGGAAGAGTATGGATGGCTGTTAACCGCCGGAGTTGCCATATTTGATACACAAGATCAGGTTATCGGTTACGCGTGCGTGGACATTTCAATGAATGATGTCAAAGATCAGGAAAAAAGCTATTTTTATATGCTTTTGCTGTTGTTTTTGGCGATTACATTAATTATATGCATAATAGGATTTATTCTTGTAAACCGTTTTGTGGTTCAACCGATAAAAAAGCTTTCAAGTGCAGCCGAGGAATACTGCAGTGCCGAGAACAAAGCAGGCAATACCGGATTTGCGGGCGTTGTAGTCACATCTCATGATGAGATCAGAGAGCTTTCCGAGTCTATGAAACAGATGGAGCAGGATTTGAACAGATATATAACAAATCTCGTCAAGACCAGAGAACAGCTGATTCTTTCGAGGGAAGAGACTTATGAAATGGAGCAGGCAGCTACGAAAGATCCTCAGACCGGTCTTCGCAATAAAAGAGCCTATGAGAAGGATACGGTCAGGCTGACAGAGTCCATAGAAAAAAACATGGCTCAGTTTGGTATAGCTATTGTTGATTTAAATGATCTTAAATTCACAAATGATACATATGGTCATGACAAAGGTGATATATCTATCAATACCATAGCTTCGATAATCTGCAATCATTTCAAGCATTCACCTGTTTACAGAGTAGGTGGGGATGAGTTTTGCGTTATCCTTGAGAACAATGATTATCGAAATATAAACCTTATCTCCCGTAAGTTTTTCGAATCCATCATGCACAGGCAGGAAAGTCAGGTGTATGAGCCTTGGGAAAAAGTATCGGCGGCACTTGGGTTTGCTCTGTACGACAAGAATGTTGATGCTACTGTTGAGGATGTGTTCAAGAGAGCAGATGCAAAAATGTACGAAAACAAAAAACAAATGAAGGCTGATCTCAGAAATAAAAACGGACAGTGATACCAATCAAAAAAACAGGAGAAAAGACATTGAGTGATAAACAAATCGGCGTTGTGATATGTAATTATAACAAAAAAGATTTCGTCCTTGACAGTGTACAAAGTGTGCTTGAGAGTAAGGGTGTCGAGCCGGACATTTTTGTAGTTGACAATGCGTCATCTGATGGAAGTGCTGCTGCGCTCAAAGAAAAATACTCCGATAGTATAACGCTACTTGAAAACAGTGAGAATCTCGGCGGATCAGGCGGCTTCAACACCGGACTCCGCAGGGTTAGAGACGAAGGATATAAGTATTTTTTCTGCCTGGATGATGACGCTCAGGTCGATGAAAATGCGTTGGCAGTATTGTATGAATATATGGAGGCAAATCCTGATGTTGGGATGGCCGGTTGCAGGGTTTACCATATGCAGATACCCGATCATATCCAGCAGAGTGGATTGCTGATAGACTTCGAGCATTGTTCGGCAAAAACAATCGGAGCCGATACGATAGAGGACGGTTCACTTCCGGATATCATTGAGTGTGATACTGTTGCGACCTGCGCCGTTATGGTGAGGGCTGAGGCTGCAAAAAAGCCTGAGGTTGGGATCATGCCTGAGGATAATTTTATATATTGGGATGATATGGAATGGGGTCACAGGATCCATCTCGCCGGATACAGGGTTGTCACACTTGCTTCGGCAAAAGCACTTCATCAGATGGGAGCGATAGTTAGACGTCCGAATACTTTTATAAATTATTACATGTGGAGAAACAGGACAAACTTTTTCCTTAGATTTACGCCTGAAGCAATGCTTGACAATATGTCATTTCAGCTTTTGAGTGCTGTGTTTGACGCGTTGTATGAGTGTATGTTCAGAGAAGAGCACAATATAAAAACAACTATTTCGCTGGCGTATCAGGATGCTTTGACAGATGTCAGGGGCAAGGATGACGGGACCAGGATACTTGAAAATGATGCGAACGATGATAAGCTTATCGGATTTATAAAGGATAAAAAAAGTTATTATTTGATAGATACAGGACTTGAGGATGACGCTTATTATTTGCGTAATTTCTTTGAAAAAGAAGCTCCCGGAATGAAAGAAGTGTCATCGGAAAATGAAGCAGAGGTGGTGTTTGAACTCTGTGAGAACATTTTTAAGGTCAAAGATTTTTCAATGGAAAAGATATATATTGATATATACAGAAATGCGATCATCAATGATGAAGATGTGCTTGCTGTTCAAAGCTATGAGTATAACAAAATATTATACATATATATGAATCAGGATATAGTTTTGGATGCGGCAAGAAGGCTTAGAAAAGCTGATAAATAACAACTAATCCATGAAAGAATAACGTGAGGTAACAGATTATGAGAAAGACCAAAGCTTTGAAAACTCTATCATTACTACTTGTATGTTCGATGATCATATCGGGCTGCTCATTTTTTCCGTTTGGTGGTGTGGGAAATGCACAGAATGAGCAAAAAAGTAATGCGTCTGAAAGGCTCAATGTGAGCGATGCGGATAATGTCGGAAGTCAGGATGCAGGGGCACAAACTGATAATCAGGCTGAAGGAGACGACTTTAAAGCTGAGTTTAAGCTTGACAACAAATGGGACGGTGGATTCCAAGTGAATGTCAAGCTTAAAAGCACCGGAAACAAAGATATGAATAATTGGGTTTTGGAGTTTGATATGGATTCCGAGATCGGTCAGATATGGAATGCAAAGATCATGAAAAACACCGGAAATCACTATGTGATCTGTGCCGATGCTGATTGGAACAAAGATATAGAAGTTGGAAAAGCTGTGGAGTTTGGATTTCTCGGGGCAAGCAGTTTCAAAAATCTCCCGAGTGATTACACGCTTACCGGAGATGTCGTAGAGAGCAGTTCTACGCCTGATCCAAATGCAAACGATGAACAGAATTCGCAGAACGTGGAAGCCACTGCAGATCCAAATGCTACAGCAGATCCAAACGCAACTGCAAAACCTGTAGCAACAAAAGACCCTAATGAGAACCTTGATGATGCCAAGGTAACAAAAGGAAATCAGGTCAAAAAGCACGGCAGGCTTAAGGTTAAGGGTCGTTACATTGTTGACAAAAATAACAAAAAATATCTGATAAAAGGAATCAGTACTCACGGAATAGCGTGGTTCCCACAGTATGTAAATAAGTCTGCGTTTAATTCGTTCAGAAAATGGGGAGCAAACACCGTCAGGCTTGCATGCTATACCAGCGAGGGTGAGTGGTACAATCCGTCTAAAGACTGGAAAACCATAGACAAAGGCGTAAAAGCAGCATCAGACCTCGGGATGTATTGCATCATTGACTGGCATATATTAAATGACAATAATCCTAAGACGACGCTCAAAAAAGCAAAGAAGTTTTTCAAGCATTTTGCAAAAAAATACAAGAACAAAAAGAATATAATCTGGGAGATTTGTAACGAGCCTCATTGGTGCAGTTGGAAGAAGGATATCAAACCATATGCAAAAAAAATAATAAAGCTTATCCGTAAATACTCCAAAAACATAGTTGTTGTGGGCACCAATACATGGTCGCAGGATGTAGATGAGGCTGCGGCATCACCGCTTAGCAAAAAGACATACAAAAATGTCTGCTATACGCTTCATTTTTACGCTGCAACACATAAGGGTGGTCTCAGAAAAAAGGTGAAGAAAGCTTTGAAGAAAAAGCTACCAATCCTTTGTACTGAGTACAGCATCTGTGATGCTACCGGTAATGGGTGTGCTGACAAATCAAGTGCCAAGAAATGGATATCACTTCTCAAAAAGAACAGGATAGGATTTGTAAGCTGGAGTATATGTAACAAAGCTGAAACAGCTTCACTCATCAAATCCTCCTGCAAAAAAACAGGAAACTTCAAAAAGAGTAATCTCACAAGTGTCGGAAAATGGGTTGTGAATCAATGGAAGTAATTATTAAATGAATTATTATGTGAATAAAAAAATAAAATATTTGTATGGATGGTAAAAAATGAGTAGTTTTCATGTAGAATTAAAAAAAGTAGTTGACAATACCTATGATGTTGAGATAGGTGCGGGACTTGTTGAAAAATTCATAGAGGATATGAAAAACGGACTTGACGGCGGGGTAAAAAAACTCGCCGTCATTACCGATTCTGTCGTTGAGGGACTCTATGGAGGTCCGATCTGTCAGGCTCTGTGCGAAGCGGGATATAACGCAGAGCTTTTTGTTTTTCCTGCAGGAGAGCAGAATAAATCCAGACAGAGCAAAGAGCTTATAGAGGATGCGATGATCTCGAGAGGCTATAGACGAGACTGTATGGTTATAGCTGTTGGAGGTGGAGTTGTCTCAGATCTGGCGGGATTTGTGGCAGGAACATACGGAAGAGGAGTGCCTTTTATTAACTATGCAACGACATTACTTGCCGCGGCCGATGCTGCAATTGGTGGAAAAACCGCTGTAGATACACCGGTTGCTACAAATCTGATCGGACTTATATATCAGCCGAAAAAAGTGTATGTAGATATCAAGACATGGGAAACGCTTCCAAAAGAGCATATGATAAACGGACTTGCAGAAACAGTTAAACACGCATGTCTGGCAGACATGGAGCTTTTTGAGTATCTTGAAGAGCACTATGAGGAAATAATTAACTGTAATCCTGATTCCTGCACATATATAAGCGAGCATAACTGTGACGTCAAATACAAGGTTGTTATGGAGGATGAGCACGAGGCAAATCTGCGCGAGGTGCTAAACCTCGGTCATACAGTAGGACGCGCGATAGAAACAGTCAGTGAGTACAAGCTCCTTCACGGGGAGGCAGTATCAATCGGCCTTATAGCGCAGGCTAAGCTTGGACAAAAGCTCGGCTATATAACTGAAGAAGAAGTGGTCCGTCTGGTAGCGCTCCTTGAAAAAATAGGGCTTCCCGTAGCGATACCTGATTATATCGATAAGGATGCACTTGTGAAAAAACTCTACACAGACAAAAAAGTCCGTGACGGCAAGCTTCGTTTTGTTTTCCAAAAAGGCATCGGCGACGTGATGCGATTCGCTGACGGAAAGTATGCTGAACCGATCAGCGAGCCGGAAATCAGAGCGATTATCGATGTGATGTAACGGGTCAATATTCATCCGCTGAATATATTATTTAGTAGCATCTTAATCGATTTTAGTTGACTGCTTTTACTCGGGGTCGTTTGCACTCATGCTCGCACGCAGCGGTAAGGAGCTTAGCAAGCTAAGCTCTCTTACCGGCGGCGACCGAACCCCCTCGTACAAAAGCAGTCAACCTAAAATCGAGATTAGATACTTAGATAAGATTATTATATTGTCAAATTATAGATATGACGATAATAAAATAATCCTGAATGGATACGAGTTGTCATTTAATGAAACATTGAACTTGACACTTCATAAAAATAATTTTTCTAAATTATAACCATAGTATAGTTACTGATATCGATTTTGTGTTAACTGCTTTTGTACGAGGGGACTCGCGAGGAACATCGTTGCGCAGCCGAGGTGTTTTCGAGGCGTGCAACGCGATGTTTCCGCAAGACGCGAGTGGATCCCCGAGTAAAAGCTAGTTAACCAAAATCGAATACATTACTTCTATAAAATAACATATTTAGTGAATCAACTCGATAAGTCGCATTGCAATTAAACTATTTTTAACAGGAGCGAACAAGTCTTATGAATATTGCTTATGACGCCCTTACAGCACTGGTACTGTGCTGCATATTTTTGCTGGTATCATTGCTCATATGGCTGTTTAAAGGCCGCGATGACGACCTGATCGTAGTCAGGGAGCATTATCCACCCGACGGTCTCAACTGCGTAGAACTCGCATACATCTACAAAGGAGCTGTAGATAGAAGAGATGTGGTTCCGCTGCTGCTTGAACTGTCGCAAAAAGGATATCTCTCAATAGAACAGGTCGATCAAAAGGGCAAAGTGAACTGTGTCAGAATCCTTAAGCCATACGACGGAAATAATGAATCCGAAAAGATATT
Organism: uncultured Lachnospiraceae bacterium; assembly: GCA_947166015.1. Classification (GTDB taxonomy): domain Bacteria; phylum Bacillota; class Clostridia; order Lachnospirales; family Lachnospiraceae; genus Eubacterium_F. The sequence goes on along the minus strand of CAMVCQ010000025.1, from coordinate 19,872 downwards.
CATGCACGGTCTGTCACAGTATGGAAACATAGTCGAAAAACAAGAGATAACAGAAAGCTTTTATAGAATACTTGATGCTGTTATCATAAGCATCAGAAAGAATTTCAAGGAAAAGGTGTTTTACAAAAGCACATTGATACTCAGAAATATCACGTGGGTATTTGCAATAATACCGTATTTTATTGGAGTGTATCCAACGGTAAAAAACTATTATCCGAATTCAAATGTCGGAACATTATTTTCAATAATGTTTATAGTTGCAACCTGCATTATAGTTAGCGGAGTCACGATTACATTTGGATCAAAAGCGCTGCAATTTTACAAAAAAATAATAGTTGTAATTGCAGGACCGGCGTTGCTTGCATTACTCATCAGATTTTTCGGTGAAGCGCTTGGCTCAAGAGGGATGATATATCAGGTTGTGTATTGGAGTTGTGTCGTTGCGAACATTTTTCAAATAATATTTTTGCTTATTATTGATAAAAGAAAACCATACGGAATAGATATGCTCGGACGAGTGATGGGCTACAGAGAGCATATAGAGGAGGCTTCGACTGCGCAGCTTGAAAATGATGTCAAAAATGATCCGGAATACTTTTCAAAGAATCTGGCCTGCGCTTTTGAGTTCAATATGTCCGGAAAATGGATGAAAAAATTCAATGATATTCCGATGGATATGCCAAAATGGTATGGAAGGTTTAAAACAGATCCATACAGTTACAAAACTTTTTGCAGTTTTATCACGCTTGCGATGGCTGAGTACACTGTTGCAATGACAAGTACACCTAAGCAAAACAGATCAAGGTGAGTATATCTGTATAATAATGTGAAATATATCGATAAGTATATGAGAAAATATAGATGCTTTGACGGAGAATTATTTTGAACATAATATGCATTGACTTGAAATCATTTTATGCTTCTGTCGAGTGCGTTGATAGAGGGCTTGATCCGCTTGATACAAATCTGACAGTTGCCGATGAGTCTCGCACGGAAAAGACGATATGTCTTGCTGCATCACCATCGCTCAAAAAGATTTGCGGTGTTGGCGGTCGTGCGAGGCTTTTTGAAGTTGTGTCGGCAGCAAAGCAGGTCAATGCATCGAGGCTTGAAAAACTTAGAAGAATTAAAAAAGACAAAAACGCTGAATTTGAAAAAAAGTCGACAAGCATGTCAGAGCTGGAGGCACATCCGGAGTACGAATTTGACTATATAGTAGCGCCTCCCAGAATGAAAAAATACATGGAATTCAGTAATGAAATAGTATCCATATATATGAGATATGTAGCGCCTGAGGATGTGCATGTTTACTCGGTTGACGAGGTGTTCATGGATGTCACGGCGTATCTGAAAAACTATCACATGACAGCAAAAGAACTCGCGATCAAAATGGTCAAGGAGATATATGATGAAACAGGAATAACAGCAACTGCCGGCATAGGAACAAACCTTTTTATTGCAAAGGTAGCTATGGACGTAGTTGCAAAAAAAATGCCTCCCGATGAAAACGGTGCAAGGGTTGCGGAGCTTGACGAAATATCATATAGAGAACAGCTTTGGCCTCACGAACCGATCACGGATATCTGGCGTGTCGGAAATGGCTACAGGAAAAGACTTGAACCGTATGGGATTCATACGATGGGAGATGTTGCAAGGTGCTCAATTGAAAACGAGGAACTGCTGTACAAGCTGTTTGGTGTAAATGCGGAATTGTTGATCGATCATGCCTGGGGATATGAGCCTACCGAGATCAAGTATATACATCAATACAAGCCTGAGAATAACAGCCTGGGCTCAGGGCAGGTGTTACAAAAGCCATATACTCACGAGAAAGCAGCCATCATAGTCCGCGAGATGACAGAACTTTTGGTACTGGACCTTGTGAAGAAGCGTCTTGTGACAGATCAAATGGTTCTCACTATAAACTATGACAGAACCTGCCTTGAAGATCCGGAGATCCGTGCGAAATACAAAGGCGAGGTAACGAAGGATCATTATGGCAGAAAAACCCCAAAGCACGCGCACGGAACAGTAAACCTTGATCATTATATGTCTTCTTCAAAAATAATTGTAAATGCAGTTGCAGAGCTTTTTGAAAGGATAACCGAGGATTATCTGCTTGTCAGAAGAGTAAATATCGCTGCAAATCATGTGATATACGAAAACGATATACCCGAGGAGAAACCTACGGCCAGACAGCTGACTATTTTTGATAACATCGAAGAAGAGGAAAACGAGAGAAAAGAAGCACTTGAGGCTGAAAAAAAAGAAAAACGGCTGCAGCACGCCATACTTGATATTCAGAAAAAATACGGAAAAAACGCCCTCCTGAAAGGCATGAACCTTCAGGAGGACGCTATGACAATCGAGAGAAATTCTCAAGTAGGCGGCCATAAGGGCTGAGGTTTAAGCAATATTCAACGCCTGTTTCAAGCCTTCTTGAAGAATCTGTGAAAAATTCAATCCTGCAGCAGTGGCGGATTCATTGAGCCATTCCGGTACAGAAAGAGTTTTTTTTACCGCACGATTGTGGAATTTTTTACGATATTCCATAGTGTCAACTGAAATATAGGACGCAAAGGATCCTTTCTTTACTTTTAAATCTTGCAGAGGTGTTGGTTCAGGGATAGGGTCGTTATCTTCTTCCATGTCATAGAGCATCAAAGATAAAGAATCCCCAGCCATTGCGAGGGCATCAATAATATCGTGCCCATAAGTTGAGCATCCCTCTAAATCGGGGAAATATACTGTTATATTTCCATCTTTTTCTTCTGTAAAAATAGCCGGATAAAAATATTTAGCCATACTTAACCTCCATTCCGGAGCGTAGCGACGGAGTGGCGACGAGAACATCCAGTTCTCGTCTGCCATCAGTGGCTATTTGTGACGCTCCGGCACAAATAGCCGTGTGAAAAATCAGCATATCAGTGTGATTTTTCACACTAACCTCCATTCTGATAAACCCCAGATTGTTTTCGTATGCTTTTTTCAGTGCCTGTTGGTAACTCATCTGAATAGTGTCTGGGTATCTGAAATTTTTTATTTGTAATTGGACTATACCATATCTCATGATTTGTACCATCTCTTTTTTTGAAACAACCATTATTTTTTAATTCTTTTACTAATTCGGCAATCCTCAATAAGCATTCACCTCCTGTTGATATTGTAACACGTATTAATACGTATGTCAACTTGCGATGAATTTTTTCGCATTTTGGGTTTATTTTTTTGAAAAAATGTGATATACTTTGTTTTTAAATAACGGAAAGAGGTGATAGTTAATGCCTATAAAAATTCAGGAATCGCTTCCGGCACAGAAAATACTTGAGGATGAAAATATATTCGTAATGACGGAAAACAGGGCTATGCACCAGGATATCCGTCCGCTTCATGTACTTATATTGAATCTGATGCCTACAAAAATAGAGACTGAGACACAGTTTTTGAGAAAGCTTTCAAACTCACCGCTTCAGGTTGAGGTCGAGTTTATGCAGACCGAGAGCTATAAACCAAGACATGTTGAGGAAAATCATCTCGAGACTTTTTACACGGTTTTTGATGATGTAAAAGACAAAAAGTACGATGGACTTATCATAACAGGCGCTCCGCTTGAGCACACGAGATTTGAGGATGTGGTGTATTGGAAAGAGTTGTGTGAGATCATGGAATGGTCAAAAACTCATGTTCATTGCACGTTTCACAGCTGCTGGGGAGCTTGTGCGGCGCTGTATTATCACTATGGTATCAAGCGTGTCATCACAGATGAAAAATTCTCCGGTGTTTACGAGCACAGGGTACTGAAGAAAAAATCACCATTGTTTAGAGGCTTTGATGATGTTTTCTATATGCCGCAGAGCAGATCGTTTACAATCAGAAAAGAGGATGTAGATGCACATCCGGAGCTTGAGATAATGGCTGAGTCGGATGAAGCCGGAATTGCGATCATCAAAAGGCGTGACAGCTCGCAGTTTTTCATCACAGGTCATCCGGAATATGATTCAAAAACTCTTCTGCGCGAATACGAAAGAGATACGATCAAAGGACTTAACCCGGCTGTTCCGAAGCATTATTTCCCGGATGATGATCCTACGAAAAAGCCTATGGTCAGATGGTTTTCGTCAGGGCAGCTACTCTACAGTAACTGGTTGAATTATTATGTGTATCAGTCCACACCGTATGATGTGACAAGTATAGATGGAAGCGAAGAGCACGTGAGGTGCACGGGTGACTGAAATGGCGAAAAAAATGAGTGATAATGATCAATCTCTTGAATGGGAAGAAGTAAAAACAGAGCATATAGTAAATGACAAGTGGATCGACTTCAGAAGGTCTGCATATAAGTTCCCCGATGGAAGCGTGTTTGAGCCTTTTTACAGCTACAGTAGGAGAAACTATGTTGTGATCGTTGCGCGTGATGAGGACGGAAACTATATCTGTGTTCGTCAGTTCAGGCAGGGAATAGGAAAGGTTACAACGGAGTTTCCTGCCGGTGGTATAGAGCGTAAGGACGGCAGAGAATACGGCAATCCCGACGAGGAAGCAGAGGATGCTTTGAATGCTGCCAAAAGAGAGCTTAGAGAAGAGACGGGATATGTTTCCAACGAGTGGAAAAAGCTGTTGATCGTCCCTTCAAATGCTACGATTGCTGATAACTATGCTTATTTATACTTTGCAGATAATTGCAAAAAGCTCGAGGAGCAGGAGCTTGATGAGACAGAGTTTTTGAATGTATATACTTATTCCGAAAAAGAAATAGAAGAGTTCATCCACTCAGGAAAATTCGAGCAGGCTATGCATATAACCGCCTGGTATCTCGCAAAAGAAGCATAAAAAAATGGTTAGAAAAGCACACATATCGATATCTGTAAAATGTAAAAATTTTTGTCAGGAAACAAAAAATGGATGATCTGAAACTACAAGCACAAAAAGCCCATGAAAAATACGGTGACATTATATATAATGAGCGGCCGGCTTCCGGTAAATCCAAAATGACAATCGAGAACAGAGCTGCTCAATTTGCACCATTTGCTGCACTTACCGGCTTTCACGAATCAGTTGAGGAGACGGAAAATACGTACGCAAGTGATCACGCATCGGGTGGCGTAAGTAATGAAAGGTTTATAGAATAATGAAAAGATTTTAGAATAACGAGATTGTTTCAATTAATTTTTAAAACTATTATTTATGTTGTGATGTATATAGTTAAAACAAAAGGATACACCGGTATGATCAGTGTATCCTAATTTTTTTGAAACAATAACCTATCGGGAATTACGGAACCAATGGGACAAGTCTAAGCCCTTCGGCTTCGTCAAGACCAAACATGAGATTCATGTTTTGAACAGCCTGACCTGCGGCTCCTTTTGTAATATTGTCCATAGCGCCCATCATGATGACGCGATTTGTGCGTTCGTCGTAGACAACATTTACATCGGTGAAGTTGCTGCCTTCAACCCACTTGGTCTCGGGAGCAGTAGCACCATCCAAAACGCGGACGAAGTATTCATCCTTGTAATCCTCGATGTAGGCATTTTTGATCTCATCGGCACTGTGCTCGCCTTTTACTGTGGCATACGCTGTGATGAGGATTCCGCGGTTCATAGGAATGAGATGCGGAGTGAAGTTTAATGTCACTTTTTCACCTGATATGATCGAAAGAGTTTGCTCAATCTCAGGTGTGTGCCTATGAGTTGATACGGCATAAGCCTTTATGTTTTCATTGACTTCGCAGAAGAGGTTTGGCACCTTGGCACCGCGACCTGCGCCGGAAGTACCGGACTTGGCATCGATGATAAGCGTAGACATATCTATCCATCCGCGTTTAGCAAGCGGAGCAATAGAAAAAGTCGAGCAGGTCGGATAGCATCCGGGGTTTGCGATCAGGCGGGCATTTTTGATCTCATCACGATTGAGTTCGCAAAGTCCGTAGACAGCCTCGGATATAAGTCCGGTAGACTTGTGCTCGATACCGTACCAGCTCTCGTATGTAGCTACATCCTTGATGCGGTAATCAGCCGAAAGGTCGACAACCTTTGCTTTGTTTAGTATATCTTCCGTAAGGATTCCCTGCAGATATCCCTGTGGAGTAGCAGTAAAAATAACATCAACCTCATCGGCAAGCTTATCAAGGTCATCACTTTTACAGATGTCATCCACAAGCTGCGTGAAGTTGCCAAAAACAGAAGCAAATTTCTGATCCACATAACTTCTTGAGCCATACCACTTGATCTCGACATCCTTATGTCCAAGCAGAAGCCTTACAAGCTCCTGACCTGCATATCCTGTTGCTCCGATAATTCCAGCTTTAATCATGGGTGGTTTCCTCTCAAATATAAAGATTAGTTTTTATAATAATAATTAAAAAGCAGTCAACTAAAATCGATTTAATCTTTCTTATTGAGCTTAAGTGCTCTAACCTTCGTCGACAGACCAAACAGGTTGATGAAGCCTTCAGCGTCGTGATGGTCGTAGAGATCACCTGTTGTAAATGAAGCGATATCCTCATCATAAAGGCTGTATGGTGAAGTTGTTCCCTGCTTGATGATGTTTCCTTTGTAAAGCTTGAACTTAACCTCGCCTGTTACATACTCCTGAGTTTTGTCGATAAATGCGCATACTGCCTCGCGAAGAGGAGAGAACCATTTACCCTCGTAGCAGATCTGAGCAAGCTTATTGCCCATATCAAGCTTAACTGTAGTAGTGTCGCGGTCAAGGATAAGCTCCTCGAGCTGCTGATGAGCTTCGTAGAGAATCGTACCACCCGGAGTCTCATATACTCCACGTGATTTCATACCTACGACACGGTTTTCTACGATATCAACGATACCGATACCGTGCTTACCACCAAGCTTGTTGAGCTCTCTGATGATGTCGGCAACTTTCATCTTTTTGCCATTTATGGAAACGGGAACACCTTTTTCAAATTCCATTGTGACTTCCTCGCCCTCTTCGGGAGCTTTTTCAGGAGAAACGCCGAGAACAAGCAGGTGATCGAAGTTCGGAGCGTTTGCAGGATCCTCAAGCTCAAGTCCCTCGTGAGAGATGTGCCAGATATTTCTGTCACGGCTGTAGCTTGAATCAGCAGAAAACGGAAGGTCGATACCGTGCTGCTTGCAATACTCGATCTCTGATTCACGTGAATCAAGAGTCCATTTGTCACTTCTCCATGCAGCAATGATCTTGAGGTCCGGAGCAAGAGCTTTTATACCGAGCTCAAAACGGATCTGATCGTTACCTTTTCCGGTGGCACCGTGGCAGATAGCAGTAGCGCCCTCTTTGCGAGCAATCTCAACAAGTTTTTTTGCGATAAGCGGGCGTGCCATGGATGTACCGAGGAGATATTTGTTCTCATAAACTGCGTGAGCCTTTACGCAAGGCATGATGAAGTCTTCGCAGAGCTCATCAACCACGTCTTCTATATAGAGCTTGGCTGCACCACAGGACTTTGCACGTTCCTCGAGGCCGTCAAGCTCGTCCTCCTGTCCGCAATCGATGCAGACACAGATAACCTCGTAATCAAAGTTTTCCTTAAGCCAGGGGATGATAGCTGTTGTATCAAGACCGCCTGAGTAAGCAAGAATTACTTTTTCCTTCATTTTTCTTTCCTCCGTTATTTCCGGCGTGTACCGAATTCAAGGGCTTGAGCACGGTAGGTCCGGTTGATTATTTGGAAACGCAAACACGCGTTTTCGTACATATTTATATAGTATAACTGTATTCATCGCAATATGCAAGAGGAATTTTGTGATTTTCGGTTTATTTTTCATTGCCTATTGATTTTTTTGTAATAATTTTGTAAAATGATACATAACTATTTTTATTTTTTGTAGGAAGGGGATTTGCAAATGAACAAAGAAATGCTCAAAAAGTGCTCAAAAAAGGCAGTTGCGACTGCACTGACACTGGCGATGGCGGGGAGTATCATTCCGGTCGGCTTTGCGTCAAATGCGGCATCGAAGCCTTCGATTCCGTCAAAGGTCACAGTTGAGAAGGGAAAGACCAAGACTGTCACAGTGACAAAAAACGGTTTTTCAATCAAATCACTTAGCGTAAAGACCTCGGATAAAAAGATTGCTACTGCAACAGCGTCCGGAAAAACCAAGATAAAGGTCAAGGGTGTAAAAAAAGGCAACGCTACGCTGACAGCAACTGTTAAGGCAACAAAGAGTGGAAAGACAAAATCATATAAGCTTACTTCAAAGATTACGGTAAAAGAGGGGCTGAACACAGATACTAAGGATGCTTCTTCTTATACGACCAAGGCAAACAAATCCTGGCTTGACAGACTTGATTTCAATGACAAACAGGAAGAGGAGTTTGCAAAAAAGGATTGTCTTAAAGCGCCTACGGCACTTGTGATCAAGGATGCACAAGGTAACGTAGTATGGGATGTATCGTCGTTTGCGTTTGTACAGAATTATAAGGATGATGCAAGTGATGTTCCCGGATCGATCAACCCAAGTTTGTATAGAAACACGAGATACAACGCTTATGCAGGACTTTTCAAGGTGTGTGACGGTATCTATCAGGTGCGCGGTTACGATATGGCAAATGTTTCATTTATCCAGACGAATAATGGCTGGATCGTATTTGACGTACTTATGTGCAAGGAGGATATGGAAGAAGCAAAGGCTCTCTTTGCTGAGTACATAAAGGAAAATCCGGATAAGAATCTTCCGTCACTTGACAATATCAAGGCTATCATGTATTCACACTCACATGTAGATCATTACGGTGGTGTGTATGGACTTATCGATAAAGAAAAAGTAAAGGATACTGTGGCAACAGCTTCAGATAAATGGTCTGATCAGGAGGCTGCACTTGAAGCCGGAAAGACCATAGTTCTTGCACCGGAAGGATTCCTTGAGCACGTAATATCAGAGAATGTTTACGCTGGATCGGCTATGGCTCGCCGTGCAGAGTATCAGTACGGAACTCACCTGACACCGGGACCAAAAGGCAAGCTTGCTATGGGAATAGGACTTGGACAGTCGATCGGACAGACAGGACTCTTGAATCCTACGTTTAACATCTCAAAGGATGCAGTTCCAGCTCACTCCGGGAACAGAGGCTCCTGCCGAGATGAACGCATACTTCCCGAAATACCATGCGCTTTGGATGGCTGAAAACTGTACAGGAACAATGCATAACCTCTACACGCTCAGAGGAGCTGAGGTAAGAAATGCCGATGATTGGGCAAAATACATCCTCGAGGCAAAACAGAAATTTGGCGGTGATGCTGAGGTTACATTCCAGTCACACAACTGGCCGCATTGGGGCAAGGAAGTGATCAATGAGTATATGGAAAACACTGCAGCTGCATATCAGTTCATCCATGACCAGACGCTTCACTATATAAACCTTGGTTACACGGAAAATGAGATTTCACATATGCTTACTTTCCCAGAGAAGCTTGACAAGGTTTGGTATACAAGACAGTACTACGGAACACTCAGCCACAATATCCGTGCCGTATATCAGAAATATATGGGATGGTACGATGCTAACCCTGTAAACCTGAACCCACTCCCGCCGGAAGATGAGGCGAAAAAATGGGTTGAGTACCTCGGAGATGTAAACAAGGTTCTTGAAAAAGCACAGGCTGACTATGACAAGGGTAATTACCAGTGGGTAGCAAAGGTTACGAACACAATAGTATTTGCTGATCCGAAAAACACCAAAGCAAGACTTCTTTGCGCAGATGCACTTGAGCAGCTCGCATATCAGTCAGAGAGCGGAACTTGGAGAAATGCATATCTTACAGGTGCGATGGAGCTTCGTTTCGGAAATCAGGCGATCGGTGCCAGACAAGCAGGTGGAAGTACTGATGTGCGTGATCAGATGACAGGAAAGATGATGCTTGACTATGTAAGTATCAGCTGTGATCTTGATAAAGCTGCAAAGGATGACCTGACATTTAACCTTATCTGTACTGATTCAGGTGAGAAATTCTTTGTAAAGAGAATTGCGGGTACATATTTGATTTATAAAGATGAGACAAATGCGGATGCGGACGCTACTATCACGGCTACAAGATATCAGGTTATGATGGGATTTATGTACAAGAGTCAAGAAGCTTTGGATGCGATGACTGTCACAGGAGACAAGACAGTTCCTGCAAGAATTGCAGATTGTACAACCATGTTTAAAAGAGATTTCAACGTTGTTGAGCCGTGATCGGTCAGATCATAAATTAGTTTATTTTTCAGCTTACATTACCAAACGATAAGCTGAGTCGGAGGCACAAAGTGAATAGTAATATAGAATTGACAGAACAGGATATGGACATTTTTGAGGATATAACACCTATAGATGAAGGCGTGACGGCGGCTGAAGGATATCAGGCCGCCTCCGTCGCCGCCGGCATCAAGTACAAAGGCCAGGATGATATGGCTTTGGTGTATACGGAGTATCCGGCAGTGCTTGCTGCTACATTTACGCAAAATGTATTTGCTGCGGCACCTGTTTTGTATGACAGACAGATACTTAAAAGCGGACACCCCGTGCACGCAGTTGTCTTAAATACCGGCATAGCAAATGCAGGTACCGGGCTTCGCGGAAAAGAGACAAACCTCTATATGGCTGCAGAGACTGCAAGAGTGCTCGATGTAAAGCCTGATGAGGTCCTCACTTGCTCTACGGGTGTTATCGGGTATCAGCTTCCTGAGGAGCCGTTGTATGAGGGCGTGATCGCTCTCGGCAAAAAGCTTGAGAAATCGAGAGAGAGCTCAAGGAAGGCTGCTATGGCGATCATGACAACCGATACTGTTCACAAAGAGGCTGCCTGTCAGTTTGTGGCTGACGGAAAAACAGTCACAGTTGGTGGAATGGCAAAAGGCTCCGGGATGATACATCCCGATATGGCGACTATGCTTTCGGTTATCACAACCGATGCCGATATAGAAAAAGATAATCTGCAGGAGCTGCTTACCGATGCTGTCAATGACAGCTTCAACATGGTTTCCGTAGACCGTGATACATCGACAAATGACACTTGTCTTTTGCTTGCAAACAGAAAAAGCGGAGTGAAGATCGAAAAAGATACCAGGTTGTATGAGACATTTCGTGAGGCGCTCAGATATGTTTGTATAACACTTGCAAAAAAAATGGCTGCCGACGGCGAGGGTGCAACGAGGATGCTTGAGGTCATCGTGACCGGAGCAAAAACTCACGAAGACGCCAGGAAGCTTGCCAGATCAGTCAGCGCATCAAATCTTGTAAAATCGATGGTCTACGGCGCTGATGCAAACAGCGGAAGGATACTTGATGCTCTCGGATATGCGGGAGTTGACTTTGATCCTGATCTTGTCGACGTGACATTTTTGCACGAGGACGAAATGATGTTACTTATCGGCGACGGCGTTGTGAAAAAAATTGATGAAGAAAAAGCTACAAAATGGATGAAATCCGATAAGGTGACATTTTTGTGTGAGCTCAAACAGGGTCGTGAGGGCGCAACCGCCTGGGGATGCGATCTGACACATGATTATATCAACATAAACGGTGATTATCGCAGTTGAGTGGTTTTGTTCGAGATTGATTTTGCCCGGCAGATGAGCAGAACAATGCGTGGCGGGCATTTTTATATTTTTATAAAGAGAGGAAAAATGTATCATGAATCAGAGTTTAGAAGAGATTACAGGCAAGGCAGAGACACTTATAGAGGCTCTTCCGTATATTCGTGATTTCAGCGGGAAAAAGGTGGTTGTCAAGTATGGCGGTTCGGCAATGCTTGACGGTCAGCTGCAAAGAAGCGTGATCAAGGATGTTGCACTACTAAAGCTTGTCGGGATGCACCCCATCATTGTGCACGGCGGTGGCAAGGAGATAAACAAATGGCTCGGCCTGATGGGCAAAAAGAGCGAGTTTGTCGACGGGCTGAGAGTGACTGACAAAGAAACAATGGAGGTCGCTGAGATGGTGCTCAACAAAGTAAACAAGCACCTTGTTCAGGAAATGGAAAAGCAGGGAGTTCGTGCTGCAGGTGTATGCGGAAAAGACGGCGGTATGCTCCTTTGCAAGAAAAAAAAGCCCAACGGCAAAGACATCGGATATGTTGGAGAGGTGACCTCTGTAAACACTGAAATCATCGATACTCTGATCAAAAATGATTTTGTACCGATCATCGCTCCGGTCGGACTAAATGAACATTATCATGCGATAAATATAAATGCTGACGAGGCTGCATCGGCGGTGGCAAAGGCTATCCACGCTGAGAAGCTCGCGTTTATGACGGATATAGATGGGGTTTGCCTTGATCCTGATGATCCCTCGACTTTGATCTCGGTTCTCTCGCTTGAGGAGGCCAGAGATCTGATCGACAAAGGTATCATCGGTGGCGGTATGATCCCGAAGATCAAAAACTGCGTAGAAGCTGTCGAGCAGGGTGTGAGCAGAGTCCATATCCTCGACGGAAGGCGCGAGCACTGTTTGCTACTCGAGTTCTTCACCCACAAGGGTATCGGAACTGCTATTATAGATAATAAAGTCAACTTGTATCCGCATGAAAATGCTTGATTGACATAGATTTATACTTAAATCCATGTATAGATAGTTAGATATCAGATTGGAGATGACATATATGAGCGACATTATAAAAGAAAGTGAAAAATACCTGATAAAGACATATAACCGCTATCCGGTTGCTTTTGATCACGGCGAGGGCGTGTATCTGTACGATACAAATGGCAAAAAATACCTCGATTTCGGTGGCGGCATAGCTGTTTGTGCGCTTGGATACAGCAATCAGGCGTATAAAGATGCATTAAAAGCACAGATAGATAAAGGAATGCATTTTTCAAATTATTTTTACTCGGAGCCTTTGCTTGAGGCTGCAAAAAAAGTCACAAAAATAACCGGAATGTACAAAGTGTTTTTTGCAAACAGCGGTTCAGAGGCAAATGAAGGAGCGCTTAAGCTTGCAAGGAAATACGCGATAGTTCAGGGGAATGGACATCGTCATGAGATAGTTTCCATGAATAAAGCCTTCCACGGAAGGAGTATGGGAGCGCTATCAGTGACAGGAACAAAAAAATACCGCGAGCCATATGAACCAATGATCGGAGGAGTCAGCTTTGCTACTTACAATGACCTGGATTCCGTAAAAGCTCTTGTGACAGACAACACATATGCTATCATACTCGAGGCGCTTCAGGGCGAGGGCGGCATATATCCGGCAGAGCCTGAATTCATACAGGGCATACGCAAGATATGTGATGAAAAAGACATAATCATGATCTGCGATGAGGTACAGTGTGGTATGGGGCGTTCGGGAAAAATGTTCGCATTTGAGCACTTTGGTGTGCGCCCTGACATAGTTACCCTTGCAAAAGGCATCGGAAACGGAACGACAGTCGGTGCGTTTGCGGCGCCGAAAAAGGTTGCTGATTGTATGGTTCCGGGTGATCATGGTACAACATTTGGCGGAAATCCGTTTGCTATGACAGCTGTAAACACAACCATAGATGAGTTTGAAAAAAATAATATCGTAGAGCATGTCAAGGAAATCGGAGAGTATCTCGACGAGAAACTTCAGGGACTTGTGACATCAAAAAAATCCGCTGTTTCAACCAGGGGACTTGGACTTATGCGCGGACTTGAGCTTGAAAGCGAGGCGGCTCCGTATATTGCAAAGGCCTTGGAAAAAGGCTTGGTTTTGATGGCTGCAGGCACAAATGTCATTCGGTTTGTACCGCCGCTTGTCATAGAAAAAGAGCATGTAGACGAGATGATAGCCATCCTTGACGATGTGCTTGAGTGATATTTTACGAAAATATTACAAAAATTTAAAATTTTTGTTGTAAATCGCAAAAATAGTTGTATAATTATAGATATCATATGTATTCCTCCGACCGGATTGGAGTATGTATGGAAAAAGAAAACAAAGTAAAGATCATCGCTGCCGTTATCTGCGTGATCGTTCTGGGCGTGCTTTATATGGTGTTCGGACCCGGAAAAGCAGGAGAAAAGGAGCAGGTTTTTGCATCGGATGCGGGACATTTTTCTGAGAAAAATGAAACGGAGTCGGATAGTGAGAGCCGGTCAACTTCAGTGAAAAATGACGGAAGCGAGGTAAAGAGCACCGAAACCAAGGTATACATATATGTTTCAGGTGCGGTCAAAAACCCCGGTGTATACACCTTTGACAGATGTCCCAGAGCTGTTGAAGCTGTAGATAAAGCCGGAGGATTTACGAAAAAAGCAGATGCGTCTTCTGTTAATCTTGCGTTGTTGCTTGAGGACGGAACACAGCTTGATATCCCGCGAAAAGGGCAGTCAGATCCCGCAGGATCGTCGGGTGGAGAGGTCAAGCAGGGCTCGGTAGTTACGACGGGAGGTGCCGGAGCGGGGAGTTCCTCGCAGGCAGGAGACAGGATAAATATCAACACTGCAGATGAGTCAGAGCTTATGAAAATTCCCGGGATAGGTCAGGCAAAGGCCGCTGCCATCATCAGCTACAGAAATGAGCACGGGAGGTTTTCAAAGCCTGAGGATATAAAAAACATATCCGGCATAAAAGACGGAGTATACACAAAGGTTAAGGATTACATCACTGTATAGAAGGAATTGGTGGAAAAATGGCAAGAAAGCTATTGGTTGTCGATGATGAAAAGCTTATAGTTAAAGGCATCAGGTTCAGTCTTGAACAGGATGGCTTTGAGGTTGATGCTGCTTACGATGGTGAGGAAGCAGTGCTTTTGACGAGGAACAATTCCTATGATGTGATACTTCTTGATGTGATGCTTCCGAAAATGACGGGATTTGAGGTTTGCCAGCAGATAAGGGGATTTTCTGATGTTCCGATAATCATGATCACTGCCAAGGGCGATGATATGGACAAAATCCTCGGACTCGAGTACGGAGCTGATGATTATATAACCAAGCCTTTCAACATTCTTGAGGTGAAGGCAAGGATAAAAGCTATCATCAGAAGACAGGGCAAAAATGAAACCACACAGAAAGAAAGCGCACCGATGACGGATTTTGGCGGTTTGCGTGTAGATATGGATGGGAAGAGAGTGTTTATAGATGATACAGAGGTGGCTCTTACGACAAAAGAGTTTGACCTTCTGGAGCTTCTTATGACTCATCCTGACAGGGTTTACGGCAGGGAGGAGCTTCTTGATGCCGTTTGGGGAAAAGCATATTTGGGCGATGTCAGAACAGTTGATGTCCACATCAGAAGACTCCGCGAAAAGATAGAAAAAAGCCCGAGTGAACCCAAGTATATTCATACTAAATGGGGTGTAGGTTATTATTTCAAAGGTTAAAGCTTTTTTCGGCAAAATCAGAACTCTCAGATTCCAAAGTCTTATCGTATTGATATTTATCGGTATTGTTCCTTTGGTTCTATTTTCGTTGATACTTTTAAACTCGTACAAGTCAAGAGCTCTCACACAGCAGATCAATCGTATCCAGACAAGGGGTGCGGTTATCTGTAACCTTGTCACATCCTCGGCATTTTTTACAAATGATGTGACAAACGAGGTGGACTCTGAGCTTACACAGGTTTCTGATATCTTTGACGGAAGGATAATAGTCGTCGACTCAAATCTTGTAGTTCTTCGCGATACATACGGTCTTGAGGAGGGCAAAACCCTGATCATAGACGAAGTTCCAAAAGTCCTTAACGGAAAAAGCAACAACATCACGATCACAAATGATGAGCAGGTATTGATGATCCTGCCGGTCTACAGAACTTCAAATTCCCGCGTGGGCGGTGCAGTCGTAATGAGCTTTTCTCTCGGCGAGGTTTACAAGATGTATGATAATATCAGAAATATCCTGTGGACTATGCTTTTGTGTCTGGCCGTCATAATCATCATTTTTGCAGCTATGTACTCGGGAAAGGTTGTGCGCCCGGTTAATGAGATAACCGGTCAGGTCAGAAAGATAACAGAAGGAGATTTCTCCGAAAAAATGGAGATTTCCGGCTATCAGGAAGTGGAAAACCTCTCTTACGAATTCAACCACATGCTTTCTGATCTGCAAAATCTCGAGGAGTCCAGACAGGAATTTGTATCCAATGTCTCGCATGAGCTGAAAACACCTATCACGTCAATGAAGGTGCTTGCGGAGTCTCTGACCGGACAGGAGGGGCTTCCTATAGAGCTTTATCAGGAGTTTATGGGCGATATCGGCAATGAGCTCGAGCGTATGAATCAGATCATAAACGACCTTTTGTCACTTGTAAAAATGGACCGTTCGGCAGCTCAGGTATCTATATCCGAGGTCAATGTAAACGAGTTTGTTGAGAGGATACTCAAGCAGCTTCAGCCGATCGCGGACAAAAGAAACATTGATATAGTATTTGAAAATGTCAGACCGGTTTCGGCGCAGATTGATGAGGTTAAGCTTGGAATGGCTTTCAGAAACCTGATAGAAAATGCAATCAAGTATAATTACGACGACGGATGGGTCAGAGTCAGCTTAAATGCCGACCATAAGTTTTTCTATCTGAAGGTTTCAGACTCAGGAGAGGGAATCCCCGAGGAATTGCAGGATCATATATTTGAAAGATTCTATCGAGTTGACAAAGCCAGAGCCAGAGAAACAGGAGGCTCAGGACTTGGACTTGCGATCACAAAAAATGCTATACATCTGCACAAAGGCTCGATCAAGGTTCATAGTGTAGAGCAGCAGGGTACGACATTTAATGTAAGGATACCGCTTGTGTATACGGATTGATATTGGAGGTTGCGTATGAAAAAAATAAGCAGGATTTTCGGTTTGATAATGCTTATTTTTGTCGTGCCATTTTTTATGAACGGATGCGATGATGCGCCGCAAAAAGGCAAAAATTGCACTATTTACTATCTCGACAGCGCATCCGAAAAAATAGTCAGCGAAAACTATGTCCTCACCTCCAACGAAAACGATATGAAGGCCGTGATACTTGAACTTATCAATTGTCTCCAGACAAATGGTGAGAGCGGAGTTTTTGTTTCACCCATCGAAAAAAATATAGAGTTTGACAGGATGGAGTACAAAAACAACCAGTTGAGTTTGTTTTTCACGGCGGCGTATAACAATAAATCCGGAATAAGCGAGATACTTTCGAGAGCAGCGATCGTCAAAACGCTTTGTCAGATTGACGGGATCGACAAGATCGAGTTTTTCGTAGAAGAGCAGTCATTGATCATAGGCGGTACGAGTGTTGGACAGATGGATGAGAATTCTTTTGTTGAGGATCTGGGAAACCAGGGAAAGCCACAGAAAAGAACTGTTAAGCTATACTTTGCCGACTCAACCGGAAGAAAGCTTACAGCGGTTGATACAACAGTTACATATCCGGCTGCGGAAAAGATCGCAAAGCTTTTGGTAGAGAGCCTTATAGCCGGTCCTGAGGCAGTGAAGGACACCGATGTTACAAGTCTTTTGAGGACTATACCGAAAGGAACTGTTTTAAACAGCGTTACGATCCGTGATGAAATATGCTATGTAGATCTTTCGAGGGAGTTTGCGGAGCTTCTTCCCGATGTTACAAGTGACGCTACTGTATACTCAATTGTAAATACTTTGTGCGAGCTTCCGAGCATAAACAGAGTACAGTTTTCTATTGATAGTGGTGTGCGTGAGCGCTACGGTGATACCGGTGGGTTCAATACCGCTATGGAAAGAAAGCTTGATATAGTAAACGAGCCTGTTTCGTTTGATACGGAAAAATGATCGGTATTTATTAGATTATGCAATATTGCGTAAAGAATTATAGAACGGAGTGATATTATAGACAGGGATTATTTATATAAAAGATCTCTGTGTATACTGTTACTTTTGATTATCGCATATATATTTTTCTTCTACGATCCGCCGCATGTAGACATCGGCGCGGTCGAAAAAAAGAATTCTGTTTTCTACGGAATCTGTGAAGAGTTTTCTGTTGTAAATTCAAAAAAGATCATAATTAAAAATGTCACCGATGAATACGGAAATTTAATATGTGATAAGGCAATAGTATACGCAGATACGAGATCTGAGCACAATGCTTTTGATGAAAAAATCCATATAGGAAATACTCTAAAGATCAATGGTACATCTGAGTGCTTTGCAAAGCCCGGTAATCCCGGACAATTCAATGAATATGATTATTATTTGTCCCTTGGTATCGATATGAAGATTTTTGCTTCGCAAATGTCGGTAGCATCAGATGAAACTGACCTGATATCTGAAACACTATTTCGGATAAGAGCAGGCTTTGTTCGCATGCTTTTTGAAATGCTACCTGAGGACAAAGCCGGAATGGTTGCCGCAATCACTGTAGGAGAAAAATCATTTGTCGAAGCTGAGACCAAAGAGCTATACAGACTGAGCGGGATGGCGCATGTTTTGGCTATATCCGGATTGCACATATCTGTATTGTGCTATGGATTGTTCTTTTTTCTGAAAAGATATGTTCTGGACATGAGAACTGCTGCGGTCGTGACCGGAGTCGTGACATTTTTATATGGGCTTATGACAGGGTTTTCATTATCTGCAAGAAGAGCAGTTGTGATGATGATCATATATCTTGTTTCCAAAGTGATATTTCAAAGGTATGACAGGATGAATTCACTTGCGCTTGCAGCATTGATCGAGCTTATCACACATCCGATGTCATTGTTTCAGAGTGCATTTTTGTTCTCGTATGGAACTGTTTTAGGAATAATAGTTTTTGTTTCCACAGTTGAAAAGATAGAACCGGGGAGGGATAAATCTGTCGTGAGGATACTGTATAAGGCTGTGGCCGGAAGTGTCGGAGTGACGATCATTACGCTGCCTATTACGATCTGGAGCTATCACGAGTTTTCGTTATACGGCGTGATCGCAAATATCCTTTTGTTGCCGTTACTAAGCTTTTTGCTTGGTGGTTCGATCGTGTTTGGAATGATAGCGTTTGTTGCTCCGGATGTTGGAAAAGTGCTGTTTGGAAGTGTGTACTATGTTTTGGAATTTTTTGACTGGGTTTGTGAGATTATAGTGTCGCTGCCGGGGAATAGCGCTGTGGTGGGGGAGCGAAGCGGCGTTGGTGTGATGCTTTATTATCTTGTGGTTTTATTATGTGTGGTTATGATTCAAGTAATTAAGGGGCGTTTTAGCGTTATTGCTTTCACTCGGGGTCGTTTTCACTCATGCTCGCACGCAGTGGCAATGCGTTTGAAAATACCAAACGCTATTGCCAGCGGCGAGCGAACCCCCTCGTACGAAAGCTATAACGCTAAAACTTGCAATCTGTCAGATGTTGGATATGAAAAATTTAATTCACATGAAAAAACCACAACTATTATAAAGCATTCATATGGAAAACATAGATTTATGATTATTATAATAGCTGTTCTGATAATTAATATAGTGATTCTTATATCGTCCATAGGGCGTGGCGGGATTTGGCGTAGTACGGATGGAGTAAACATCACCAATGTTGATGTCGGGCAGGGTGATTGTGCTGTAGTTAAGCTTGACAATGGGAAAATCATAATGATAGATGGAGGCAGCACTGATGTAGATGAGGTGGGCAGATACAGGATCGTGCCATTTTTGAAATATATGGGGATAAGCAGGCTTGATTATGTATTTATCACGCATAGTGATGCCGATCACACTTCGGGGATTATCGAGATGCTTGAAAACACAAGGCTTGGGATAAGCATTTCAACTGTGGTTTTGCCGGGAATTATTCAAAAAGACGATAATTATCAAAAGATAGTAACTGTTATCAAAAACAGCGGAAGCGAGTTGAGGTATTTTGATAAAGGCGATGAGATCATTTTTGATGATGAGACCGGATTAAGATGTCTTCATCCGTATCCGCAGTATCCGTACGAGGATGTGAATGATTATTCATTGGTGCTTGAGTTGGATTATGGTGTTTTCAAGGGACTGTTTACAGGTGATGTC
>CAMVCQ010000024.1 GCA_947166015.1 uncultured Lachnospiraceae bacterium | reverse complement strand
CAGTTTTCATCACCGACTCCGCAACCGTCGTTGCGCAGGCAAGGTTTTTTTGAGCCGCACAACGCGACGAGTGAGGACAAGTGAGAACGGTCGGGGATGGGAACTGTTTTTGATTAGGGTCAGATTTTAATGATAAAAGGGGAAAACAATGGAAGCAATAACTAATATCAGAACACTATATCGCGATCGCGATAACTATATAGATAAAACCGTTACAGTTGGCGGTTGGATAAGAAGTGTAAGGGATTCGAAAACCTTTGGCTTTTTGGTTGTCAACGACGGAACATTTTTTGAACCGTTGCAGGTTGTTTATCATGATAAGCTTGATAACTTTGCGGAGATATCCAAGCTCAATGTGGGCGCTGCAGTGATCGTTACCGGAACGCTTGTTGCAACGCCGGAGAACAAACAGCCTTTTGAGATACAGGCAGATGAGGTGTTTATAGAGGGGGCATCAACACCTGATTATCCGCTCCAGAAAAAAAGACATACACTTGAGTATTTGAGGACGATGACACATCTGCGCCCGAGAACAAACACATTTCAGGCTGTCTTTCGCGTGAGATCATTGATCGCATATGCCATACACAGGTTTTTCCAGGAGAGAGACTTTATATATGTTCATACTCCGATCATCACAGGAAGTGACTGCGAGGGTGCGGGAGAAATGTTCAGAGTATCGACCATAGACCCGGCAGATGTTCCGATGGCAGACGGCAAGGTTGATTATTCAAAAGACTTTTTCGGCAAAGAGACTAACCTCACCGTGTCCGGACAGTTAAATGGTGAGACATTTGCAATGGCTTTCCAAAATATATACACATTTGGACCGACATTCAGGGCTGAGAACTCCAACACGACAAGGCATGCTGCTGAGTTTTGGATGATAGAGCCCGAGATTGCGTTCGCTGATCTTGAGGATGATATGCTTTTGGCAGAGAGCATGCTCAAATACATCATCGCATTTGTACTTGAGGCTGCACCTGAGGAGATGAATTTCTTCAACAGCTTTATAGACAAAGGCCTCATAGACAGACTAAATCATGTGCTGAACTCTGATTTTGCACATGTCACATATACCGAAGCGATAGAGATTCTCGAAAAGCACAACGATCAGTTTGAGTACAAGGTTTCATGGGGATGTGACCTTCAGACTGAGCACGAGAGATATCTCACCGAAGAAGAATTCAAGCGTCCTGTATTTGTAACTGATTATCCGAAAGAGATAAAAGCATTCTATATGAAGCTAAACGATGACGGAAAAACAGTTGCTGCTATGGACTGTCTGGTTCCGGGAATCGGCGAGATCATAGGAGGTAGCGAGAGAGAGGCCGACTATGAGACACTGAAAACCAGGATGGCTGAGTGCGGACTGAACGAAGAGGATTACAAATTCTATTTGGATCTGCGCAAGTACGGAACAACACGCCACGCAGGCTTCGGACTTGGATTTGAAAGATGTGTTATGTATCTGACGGGTATGCAAAATATCCGTGATGTCATACCGTTCCCGAGAACTGTCGGAAACTGTGATCTATAATAATAGTAAAAGGTGGAGAAAAAAATGAGTCTTATTCTTCCGGGAAACTATGAATCCCGACTCGATATCCGTGAAACGGAGATCGCGATCAAAAAGGTCAAAGATTACTTCGAGAGAGCGCTTGCAACTTCGCTCAATCTTACGAGAGTTTCGGCACCGCTTTTTGTGGATCCGAAATCAGGTATGAATGACAACCTAAACGGTGTGGAAAGACCGGTTGATTTTGATATCAAAGAGACCGGAGTTGATGCAGAGGTTGTTCATTCTCTTGCAAAGTGGAAAAGGCACGCACTGAAATACTACGGTTTTCATCATGGAGAGGGGCTCTACTGTGATATGAGCGCCATCCGTCGTGATGAGGATACTGACAATCTTCACTCGATCTATGTTGACCAGTGGGATTGGGAGAGAGTGATCGACAGAGACGAGCGCAATGAACGGGTCCTTGAGCATATCGTAAAAAAGGTTTATGATGCTATCTTGAAAACCGAAGATTACATATCGCTTGAGTATCATTTTTTCGGAAGAAGCCTTCCAACCAATATCAAATTTATCACATCGCAGGAGTTAGTTGAAAAATACCCCGATGCTACTCCAAAAGAGAGAGAGTACGCAGCGGCAAAGGAGTATGGGGCTATTTTTCTCGAGAAGATAGGTGGAGTTTTGTCTGATGGCAAACCGCACGACGGTCGTGCACCGGACTATGATGACTGGGCTCTCAACGGTGATATCACAGTGTATTATCCGGTGCTGGATATGTCTCGGGAACTTCAATTGGTGGGAATAAGAGTCGATGAAGTCGCTCTGAAAAAACAGCTTGAGATTGCAGGATGTCCTGAAAGGGCGGAACTTCCATTCCAGAAAGCCATACTTGAGGGAGCACTTCCGTATTCGGTAGGTGGCGGTATAGGTCAGTCGAGATTATGCCTGTTTTTCCTGAAAAAAGCACATATCGGTGAGGTTCAGTCCTCGCTTTGGCCTGAGGAGCAGATAAAAAGCTGTGAGGAGAAAAACATCCATTTACTTTGATCAAAGGAAGGAGTATCGGGTTTGAAAAAAGAAAAAACCAGAGGTGGCGCAATTGTAATCTTTGTGGTGACGTTTTTAGTTTCAATTGCTGTTTTTGCAATTGCGATCGTCAAGACAAATGCTTTTAATCACGCAAAGCATGACAAGGTTTTGTCCGGGGATGAGCTTTTCTTGGACGGTAATACCGATGGACAGGATGTTTATGTAAAGGCAATTCCAAGAGAGAGTACTTGGACCAAAAAATTTGATATCGAGAACAAAGGACTTACGGAGCCTGATTTTAAGGCTTATACGTATGACTTTACCGTGTCAAACAATACAAAAGATGAGGTGTTGGATTTCAAATTTAAGCTTGATTTCAAAACAAAGGCATTCATCAGTTCTGCTTGGAACGGTGCATTGGAATTCCATCAAATTACAGATGGCAAAGAACTGGTTGAAACAATTCCCGACCTGCGTAATTACAATCCGAGCGACTACAAATTGAGAACATTAACTGTAGACGGCGAAACAATGATTGAAATGAGCGAGGGAGATTACATTGTTTATTATCCGAGTAACAGTGTAAATGCTATGGAGGTTCCTATTGAGCCGAAGGAAGCTACGACGCCCGGAATTATTCTGTATACTCCGATCGAAAAAAATATCGACGAATCTGTTTTGAAAATCGACTTCACATTCCATCGTCCGTATACAGCTGAGCCATTGTTTTGGATATCCATTGTGGCAGCAGGATTATGGCTTATTGCGCTTGTTGTATTTATAATTATTTCTGCTCAGCTCAGAAAGTACAAGCTTCAGCATGAGCGTGACAACAAGATTATAAATGAATCAATAGAGACATTTACCGGGTTTATCGATGCAAAGGATCCGTATACAAACGGTCACTCGAAACGAGTTGCGCTGTATACGAGATGTATTGCTGAAGAAATGGGAATTACCGGTGAAGAGCTTGAGAGAATGTACTATATCGCGCTTCTTCATGACTGCGGAAAAATAGGTGTTCCGGACAATATCCTCGGAAAGCCGGGAAAACTTACGGATGAAGAATTCGGAATTATCAAGTCGCACGCAAACCGTGGCGGAGATATACTTAAAAGTTTCAAAAGTATCGATAAAGCCTATGAAGGTGCACTGTATCATCATGAGAGATATGATGGAAACGGCTATCCGACGGGCCTGGTGGGAGAGGATATCCCGCTTATCGCTCGTATCATCTGCGTTGCGGATTCATTTGACGCGATGAATTCAAACCGTGTCTACAGGAAAAAGCTTACTAAGGAAGCGATTATAGCTGAGATAGAAAACAATAAAGGAACGCAGTTTGATCCAAAGATCGCGGATGTTTTCCTGAAACTCTACAAGGAGAACAGATTGCCTGAGGGCGACGCCACAGCCGCAAATGATTCAGAATAAATAATTAAGTGGTACTGTATTCGATTTTGATTAACTGTTTTTACTCGGGGATCCACTCGCGTCTTGCGGAAACATCGCGTTGCACGCCTCGAAAACACCTCGGCTGCGCAACGATGTTCCTCGCGAGTCCAAACACGGATGTTTGCGTGAAATACGGCGAACACGAAATCTTGCACACGGATGTGCAAGATGTGAAGCCGTAGTTCTTGACCTCGTACAAAAACAGTTAACACAAAATCGAGATCAGTAACCAAAATAGTTTGAATAATTATCTTAGCCAAGTAACTAAAATCGAAATCAGTTACCTGCTGAAATTATTCTGTAAACAAATTACGAAGAAGCCGATAAAACAATTTTGTGGAGTACTCCGCAGCCATCGTTGCGCAGGCACCGTACTTTGGTGCCGTGCAACGCGATGTGCGAGGACAAGTGCGAACGGTGCTCCACGGAATTCGTTTTATCGCTTCTTCGTTTTGATACTAATTACTGCAAAATGATTCATTCTGCATATCGACCCTTACGCCGCTGTGGCGGCTTTTTTTGTTTTCGGGGTGCGACTGAGTGACATCCGTCCGACCATCAGAGCGACTGCGAAAAACGCTACGAGAAAACCAACCTGTACCAAAAGGCAAGTCAGGTACTCATTGAAGTTGTAGGGAGTGACACCGCAAAGCATATTGTTTGCCTTTTCGTACCAGTATGCCGGAAGGAATTTGGCAACCTTGAGCACTCCCTCACCAAGCATATCAAGCGGAACAAACACTCCACATATAAAACTCATTCCAAGAGATATGATCTGTGTGATTATGCTTATAGTTTGCTCGTTTGTTACGATGTTTGAAACCAAAAGTGTCAACATTGTAGCCATAATTGAGAACACAAGCGAGTTTAGTACCGCCAGCCAAGCCATACCTGTGTAAACTCCGCCGTTTAATATCATTCCCGCAACGAAATACACAAGCCATAGCGCAGCAACATAGATCAGACTTGACAGGAAAAGCTGTGCTGTAAATGATGACGTTTTGATTGGTGAGCAGATTGTCCTGTTCTTGACATTTTTCCTTCTCAGGGTGATAAGGGTAGGGCAAAGTGAGTTTATCAAAACGCAAATGATGATATATGGAAGGTAGCGGAAGAACAGTGAAAATGTCTCCGAGTAGTCTGTGTTTTTATCATTGTTGAAACTCTCTACAGTGACATCTGTGCCATCATCCAGGGATTTTTCCGTGTCGGCAGCCGCTTCATCATATGATTTCCCGACAGCCATATTTGTGTGTATTGATGAAACGTATTTGTTCAAAAACTGATTCATAAGTGCAGATCCAAAGCTGTCATGAAGCTGGTAATCATCAAACAGGTCATCAGTTTCGCCGGCTGAGATTTTTTCTCCGTATCCTTTTTTTATGATGAAAGCATAGTCGATACTGCCATAGTAAAGCGCGTCCATAAGCTTGTCTTTGTTCTCGTCCATACTTACGATGTTGTGCTTTGTGGCGATGTAATCAGTCAAAGCTTTGCTTTCTTTGGTTCCGTCTTTGTCAAATACGACCACATCAAGCTTCGATTCCGAAAAAACAGTTGTTTCATTTGATTCCGTAACCATAAATGACATTATCACTATAAAAACGATAAGGTATGGAAGTGAGCCCGGTAATTTATTTTTCAAAACCTTGAAAAATGCCTTAAATACTTGCATATTTTTTCCTCCTTGTGCTGATAAATCCAAGTATTGTAAATACTGCGGACATTATTATGAGAGTGATGATGCATCTGAAGAATCTTGAATAATCATCATACATATTCAGTGAATAAAAAATGTCTGACATCACTGCTGCCGGATTTATGTGATTAATTATCGGGACATTTGCTTCTATGGTACCTTTGATATCTCCGACCATAAGTCCGCTGGCAAAGCAACAAAGCATGGAGAATCCGGACAGTAATCCGGTTTTTACTCCTTCGCTCAGTGAACCGATACTTCCGATGAAAAATCCAAATGTCACACCGGTGATCCCCGAGAGTATAGCACCTACATAAACGAGCGGAAGCTTGGGACCAAAGTCAACACCCAAAACAAATCTGTCAAAAGTTACACAGCATATCATACAGATTGACTGAACCAAAAAGCTTCCTATCAATGAAGCAGCTATTGAAAGTGACTTAGGAGTAGGAGAGCAGTTTTTCCTGGCTCCGAGCTTTGACTCATTTGCCTGATTGGTGATCGAGATGTGAAGACCTGTGATCGAACCAAAAAGTCCTACCATTGCGATCAGGTTGAAAAAGTACTGTAAACAAATGTCAGTATTTCCGTTTGAAAGCGGTATGTTGTTTATTGATTTGACTTCTTTTTTCAGATCATCAGCTATCATCATAAGCTTTAACGGGTTTTCTTCGAAGGCACTTTTTAGTATTCGTGCCTGAGAGTTGTACTGGTCACAAAACGACTTAAGTACTGATTGCGTGTAGCCTTTGCCGGTGATCGAAAGACGAAGCTCGTCATTTGCAAAAATAATCCCTTCGACTTTTCCATCTTCCAAAAGCTTCATAGCCTTGTCTTTGTCAGCATAGGTGACTTCAAGGAGAGGGTCGTCACCTTCCGTCACGCTTTTCATGACCTCATCAAATGCCACGTTTTTTTCCTCAATGACAACAGCGGTTTTGATTTTTGAAAATAGTACGTCATTTTCATATACATTTCCCATCGCAACCTTGAAAAATACTCCGAGTACAATAGGAAAAAGGATAAGCCAGATGACAAGCGCTTTTGCGCGAAGGCTATCCAAAATCTCATATTTCAGATTGTGTAAAAACATAGTTTGCACCTGCCTTCCATTTATTCTTCATCCCTGTCACGGAGATCTTTGCCGGTGATCTCAAGGAATACGTCATTTAGCGTCGGAAGCTCGGAGTAGATCTTTCCGAGATGGATATTATTTTTTTGCATCAGATCGAGCACCCTTACCATATTGTGCTTGCCACCCGAATACAAAACAGTGAGTATCGAGTTCTCATAAGAACAGTCATACAAGTGTGGGAGAGTTTTTACCTCATCAAGGATGTCGCGAGTCAGATCTCTGGCCTCGATATGGATAGTCTCTGTGTTTTTGATCGTGGCTTTGAGTTCATCTTTTGTTCCTTCGGCTATTTTTTCGCCTTTGTCTATGATCGCTATCCTGGAGCAGATCTGCTCAACCTCTTCCATGTAGTGTGAAGTATAAATGATCGTGGCTCCCTGCCTGTTCAGTTCCTGGATCCCTTCCAGGATCTTGTTTCGGCTCTGAGGGTCGACTGCAACTGTCGGCTCATCAAGGATGATAAGCTTTGGCTTATGTGCGATTCCGCAGGCTATGTTAAGTCTTCTGAGAAGTCCGCCGGAAAGCTTTTTCGGACGGAACTTTTTGAAATCCGAAAGGCCGACGAATTCTATAGCTTCCTCGACAAGCTCTTTCCTTTTTGCTTTGTCAGTCACATACAGGCCGCAGAAATAATCGATGTTTTCGTATACTGACATTTCATTAAATACGGCCACTTCCTGCATGATGATGCCGATGTTTCTTTTGATGTCGTAGCTCGTCGGGGTCATTTTTTTTCCGAAAAGCTCGATGCTTCCTTTGTCATATGAAAGAAGTGACAAAAGACATCCTATTGTCGTGGTCTTTCCGGAACCGTTTGGTCCGAGAAGTCCGTATATCTCACCCTCCTCGATGCGTAAATCCAGGTGATCTACTGCCAGCAGGTCGCCGTAGCGCTTTGTGAGTCCTTTGATATTAACGATAGGTGTGTTTTCCATGTTTACCTCTTTTCCGGAAGCCTTGCTTCCTGTGATCAAAATGTTTCAAATTAAACTGACACCTATATGATATACCAAAATCCGTCATTCGTAAAGTGAACAGAGTCAGAATCTGATATGACAAATGTCACATTGTTTTTGTTGCGAACAGATTTAATATATGCTAAAATTGAAAAGTGATATTTATATGGAAAAGAAAAATGCCCGCATCGTGGCATTTTTATTGAAGGGATTATCGATGGATCGATTGTATGATAAGCTTGTTGTTTTGTTGTTATGTATACCGGGAGTGGCTGTTTCGGATGAAAGCATAAAGCCTGTTGTGGTGATGCTGATATTGCTGGTTGTTTTGTCAGTGGTCGAGATGACTTCAAACGCCATGATTCTCGGGACTATCACCGTGCTTTTTGGACTGAGCTTCGGAGTGCTTCCTGAACTTTTCGCGGGGCTCCCTGCTCTGATGTACTGCGCGCTGAAACTCGAAAAATGGTATCTTGTTTTTTTAGGAACCGCGGTGATCATACAGCCGGACGGTCTTTCGTCTCTTGAGATTTTTTTGCCGATAACAGCGGCTGCCGTGGAGTGCATTTTTTATATGAGGGTGAACAAACTCGAAAAATCCGGCAAAACCCTTGTGTTTACCAGGGACAGGGCAAAGGAAACCAGCATCAGACTCTCGCGGAAAAATGCTGATCTGATACAGATGCAGGATACGGAAGTCTATATGGCTACGCTCAAAGAGAGGAACCGTATCGCCAGAGAGATACACGACAATGTCGGTCATATGCTCACAAGGTCGCTTTTGCAGGCGGGCGCGATAAATGTAATAAACAAAGATGAAACTCTAAAAGAACCTTTGGCAGAACTAAAAGATACTCTTGATGAAGCCATGAGAAATGTCCGCAGGAGCGTGCACGATATCTATGATGATTCTATGGATCTTGAGTCGGTGATACAAGAGAGCATACAGTCGTTAGACAAAGACTACGATGTTGAGTTTGATTTTGATGCCAGGGCGGATATGCCGACAAAGGTCAAGCTCTGTATAGCCGGGATCGTCAAGGAAAGCATTTCAAATATTGTAAGGCATTCAAACGGTGACAGGGTAAGGATAACCGTGAGGGAGCACCCCGGTCTCTATCAGTTGATAGTTGAGGATAACGGAAACAGTGGGGAAATCCAAAATACGGGAATAGGGCTTGAAAACATGAGACAGAGAGCCGCGTCCGTAAATGGAAGGATTTCGTTTGAAGCCTCGGAAAAAGGCTTCAAGGTATTTTTGTCGATACCGATTGGAGGAAAGATATGAGGGTGGTACTTATTGATGATGATTATCTGGTTTCTGTCAGTTTAAAGACAATTCTTGAGGTCGGCAAGACTGTCGAGGTTGTTGCGATTGGAAACTCAGGTGAGGAAGCGATAGAGCTGTACGAAAAGGAAAAGCCGGAGATCATACTGATGGATATCCGTATGGACGGTATGGATGGTATCGAGGCGGGAGGAAAAATACTTGAAAAATACCCCGATGCCAAGATACTGTATCTGACAACCTTTCTGGATGACGAGTACATCATTAAAGCACTCAATATGGGAGCAAAAGGGTACATATTAAAATCAGAGTACGACGGGATCGTGCCTGCACTTGAAGCCGTGAACAGGGGACAGTCCGTGTTTGGAGACA
The DNA here is from genome assembly GCA_947166015.1 of uncultured Lachnospiraceae bacterium. Classification (GTDB taxonomy): domain Bacteria; phylum Bacillota; class Clostridia; order Lachnospirales; family Lachnospiraceae; genus Eubacterium_F. The sequence goes on along the minus strand of CAMVCQ010000024.1, from coordinate 16,680 downwards.
GTATTCGCGGGAAATTTACAGACCTTGTGGGTGCAAAGGAAAGCTTTGATTATGAAAAGGCGGGGATCAGCGAGAAGGAAAAAGGTATCATAGAGCTTGTCGCAAAAGGTCAGAGCAACAAAGAGATCGCGGCGGAGCTGTATTTGAGCGAGGGTACCGTGAGGAACTATATAAGCGGTCTTCTTGAAAAGCTTGAGCTCAGAGACAGAACTCAGCTGGCGGTGTTCTATTATACAAAAATAAAAAAATAGGGGCATGGGCCCGGAAAGAGAGGAATATATGGAAAACTTTACATTTTATTCACCAACTTTTTTTGACTTTGGCAGAGGTACCGAAAAAGACACCGGAAAACTTGTGAAAAGATTTGGCGGATCAAAAGTCCTTCTTCACTATGGCGGTGGATCGATAAAAAAATCAGGGCTCTATGACAGGGTGATTGCTTCGCTTAAGGCTGAGGGAGTTGACTTTGTCGAGCTTGGAGGGGTCAAACCAAATCCGAGAAGCGGACTTGTATATGAAGGAATAGAGCTTGCAAGAAAAGAAAAGGTGGATTTTGTCCTTGCGGTAGGAGGGGGATCTGTTATAGATTCTTCAAAAGCTATCGCGGCAGGAGTTTGCTATGATGGCGATTTTATAGAGTTCTACAGGAGTCGCATTGTTGTTGAGGAAGCACTTCCGGTGGGAGTTGTGCTCACTATTGCGGCAGCGGGAAGTGAGGGATCGCCAAACACTGTCATCACAGATGAGGAGACAAAGATCAAGTCCGGAGCCACCGGGGAAGTACTCAGACCGGCGTTTGCGATCATGAATCCTGAGCTCACATTTACGCTCGATCCGTACCAAACTGCCGCCGGAGCGACGGATATAATGATACATATCTGCGAGAGATATTTTTCAAATACTCCGGAGTGTACCACTACGGACAGACTTTGCGAAGCGTTACTAAAAACTATGGCTTATGAAACGCCGAGAGTTATCCAAAAGCCGGATGATTATGAGGCAAGAGCAAATATCATGTGGGCCGGAATGGTTGCTCACAACAATATCTGCGGAGTGGGAAGAGAGCAGGACTGGGCTTCTCATCATTTAGAACATGAGCTTTCGGCACTATATGATGTAACTCATGGAGCAGGGCTTGCCGTGATCGCGCCCGCATGGATGAAGCATTGCGTAGCCACGCATCCTGAGAAGTTCATACCTTTTGCAACAGAGGTATGGGGAGTTCCGTTTGATTCGATTAACCCCATGCAAACAGCTCTTGAGGGTATCAAAAGGTTCAGAGACTTCCTTGACAGTATCGGTATGCCTGCTTCGTTTTCGCAGATCGGTGCAAAAAAAGATGATATTCCGGTCATGGTCGACAGGATTTTTGCGAAAAAAAAGACCGAAGGACACTATATAGAGTTGACCAAAGAGGATGTGACATCCATATACAATATGGTTGCAGACGCATGAGAGCGTGTTTATATAACCTATGAGTGTTGATGCTGATGTCCGGTGCATATACGGGAGAGTAACCCATACATGTTGTGGGTGATTAATCGAGAACAACACATGATATTGTGCTCCGATTTTACGAATCTTTACGAAATCGGAGCATTTTTATGCCTTGTCGACAAGCGTAGAGCCTATATTTTTGGTATATTTGGTGTGCTTTTTGAAAAACACCACAACATGTTGCGATTCATCTTGACAGTGAGATTCTAAGGTGCTATAATGAATCTCAGTTAGCCTCAGTAGGATGAGCGCATCCGAGAGGAGAGTTTGAAGGAGTCAATTATGAAAAAACAATTTCATGATACAAGAGTAGACTTCTGAAATTTCGTGATTTACAAAAAGATGTAGCTGTGGTGAACGGAGCGGAAAGCTCCAAAACAAAAAAACACTTATTATTGTCGAAAGGAGTTGTGAAAAAAGTGAAGGTTATCAAGAGAGACGGTCGCACCGTGGATTATGATCGTAACAAAATTCTTGTAGCGATCCGTAAGGCCAATGCAGAGGTGGATCAGTTTGAGAAGGTGAGTGATGATGCTATTGACGGTATCGTAGCCGGCATCGAGGGAATGAGGAGAGACACGATGCAGGTCGAGGATATCCAGGATATCATCGAGCAGAAGCTCATGGCGGCAGGAAAGTTTATGCTGGCCAAAAAGTATATCATATACAGATATACCAGAGAACTCGTAAGAAAGGCTAACACTACAGATGATTCGATCATGAGTCTCATCCAGAACTCAAACAAGGATGTTATGGAGGAGAATTCAAATAAAAATGCTTATGTGGCAAGCACACAGAGAGACCTTATCGCCGGAGAGGTTTCAAAAGACCTTACAAAGAGAGTACTTCTTCCGGAGAAGATCACAAAGGCACATGAGGAAGGAGCGATCCACTTCCATGATATGGATTACTTCATCCAGCCAATTTTTAACTGCTGCCTTATTAATATAGGAGATATCCTTGACAACGGTACTGTTATGAACGGAAAGCTTATCGAGTCACCGAAAAGCTTCCAGGTTGCCTGCACTGTTACAACTCAGGTTATCGCTGCGGTTGCCAGCTCACAGTACGGCGGTCAGTCTGTGGATACTATCCATCTTGGTAAATACCTTCGCAAGAGTGCAGAAAAATTCCGCGCTCGTTACCTTGAGAAGTTCGGCGACAAAATGGATGCTGAGCTTATCGAGCAGATGGTAAATGAAAGGATCCGTGACGAGCTTCGTTCAGGAGTTCAGACCATCCAGTATCAGATCAATACATTGATGACTACCAACGGTCAGTCACCGTTTGTCACATTGTTCCTCTGTTTAAGACCTGATGATGAATACATCGAAGAAAATGCGATGATCATCGAGGAGATCCTTCGTCAGAGACTTGAGGGCATCAAGAACAAAAAAGGCGTGTATGTTACACCTGCTTTCCCGAAGCTTGTATATGTGCTTGATGAGTTCAACAATCTTTCGGGTGGTAAGTATGATTACATAACAAAGCTTGCGGTTGAGTGTTCAGCTAAGCGTATGTATCCTGATTATATCTCTGCAAAGAAGATGAGAGAGATAGAGGACGGAAACGTATTTTCACCGATGGGATGCAGAAGCTTCCTTTCTCCTTGGTACAACAAAGAAGGAAAAGCTCAGTTCGAGGGAAGATTCAATCAGGGTGTCGTATCACTCAACCTTCCTCAGATCGGAATCCTTGCAAAGGGAAATATGGAGGAGTTCTGGCAACTGCTTGAGCAGAGACTTTCACTTTGCTTCGAAGCTTTGATGTGCAGACATAGAGCTCTTGAGAAGGTCACATCCGATGTCAGCCCGATCCATTGGCAGTATGGAGCTATCGCAAGGCTTCAGCCGGGCGAGTCCATCGATCCGCTTCTTCACGGCGGATATTCAACAATCTCACTCGGATACATCGGACTCTATGAGGTTACAAAGCTTATGACCGGACAGAGCCAGACAGAGCCTGAGGGAGAAGAGTTTGCAAAGAAGCTTATGAACAGACTTCGTGCTGCAACAGATACCTGGAAAGCAGAGACAAACATCGGATTTGCTCTCTATGGTACACCGGCAGAGAGTCTTTGCTACAGATTCGCAGAGATCGACAGACAGACATTTGGAGATATCGAGGATATCACTGACAAAGGGTATTATACAAACTCATATCACGTGGATGTACGTGAGAAGATCGATGCATTTGACAAATTTGCATTTGAGGCTCAGTTCCAGAAGATATCACAGGGTGGATGCATCTCGTATGTAGAGATCCCGAACATGCAGAACAACATTCCTGCACTTGAAGAGCTTGTTAAATACATCTATGACAACATTATGTACGCAGAGTTCAATACAAAATCAGACTTCTGTCACGAGTGTGAGTTCGATGGTGAGATAATCATCAACGAAGAGGGTGAGTGGGAATGCCCGAACTGTGGAAACAAAGATCACGAAAAGATGAATGTAACAAGACGTACCTGCGGATATCTGGGAGAGAACTTCTGGAACGTAGGAAAAACCAAAGAAATCGGAAGCAGGGTTCTTCATATATAGTAACTAAGGTAGATTTCTTTCAAGCGAATCCGAAGGATTCGGTTTGAAATCGGAAGCAGAGTGCTTCATATCTGATAGTCGGATAGGACAAAATGAATTACGCAGACATAAAACAATATGATGTAGCCAATGGAATAGGCGTCAGAGTCTCGCTTTTCGTAAGCGGATGCACACACGGATGCGAGGGATGCTTCAACAAAGAGGCCTGGGATTTCAATTATGGAAAGCCCTACACAGAGGCTGAGACGGAAGCTATCATAGAATATATGAAGCCTTCGTATGTGGCGGGACTTTCGCTCCTTGGCGGAGAACCGATGGAACCTGTCAATCAGGAGGGAATTCTTCCGCTCTTGAGGAGAGTGCATGAGGAGTATCCTGAGAAAAACATCTGGCTTTATACAGGGTATCTTTTTGACAAAGACATTCTTGAGAGAATGTGCAAGGAAAGTGAGATCACAAGGGAAATAATTTCTTATATAGATATTCTCGTTGACGGAGAATTCATCCTTGCAAGGAAAAACCTTAAGGTTAATTTCAGAGGCTCTGATAACCAAAGGATAATTGATGTCAAAAAATCGCTTGAAGCCGGAGAGGTTATTCATTGGGAAGGTGAAAGAGTGTAAGGATACGTTTATCAGACAGGCGTTTCCTTGAGCGAAAGCTTATTGACAAGAGCTCCTACAGCAGGGGCTCTTGTTTGTTTTTGTTACTTTTTACGGCAACTTTATTTTCACATTTTTGTTGTAAATTATTGATGATTATGGTATGATATACCAATGTAATGCTGTTTACAGGATACGCAGTAAATCGTATAAGTAGGAGGAAATGACATATGAAAACAGCAAAGATATGGTTCAAAAAACTTGATCCGGCTGCTACGGCACCGCACTATGGGACAGAGTTTTCAGCGGGAGCAGATCTGTATGCGTGCCTAAAAAATGCCATCGTGATAGAGCCGGGAACGACAGAGTTTGTCAATACAGGACTGGCAATGGAGATTCCCGAGGGGCTTGTAGGACTTATATATGCAAGGAGCGGACTGGCCTGCAAAAAAGGTCTGGCACCTGCAAACAAGGTTGGAGTTATTGACAGTGATTACAGAGGAGAGATCATAGTCGCACTTCACAATCACTCAAAACAGGAGCTGGTTGTAAAATCAGGTGACAGGATTGCCCAGATGGTGATCACACCATATATTTACGGAGATTTTGATGAAGCCGCAGAGTTAGAGGAAACCGTTCGAGGAGAAGGGGGATTTGGCTCTACCGGCGGATATGAATAAATGGAGGTAGAAAAAAATGGGAATGACAATGACGCAAAAAATCCTTGCGGCACACGCGGGACTTGAGAGTGTAGAGGCAGGACAGCTGATCATGGCTGATCTTGATCTGGTGCTTGCCAATGATATCACAGGTCCGGTTGCGATAAATGAGGTAAAAAAGCTGAACAAAAAAGAGGTGTTTGATAAGGACAAGGTTTGTCTTGTTCCGGATCACTTTGCACCGAACAAGGATATCAAGTCCGCTGAACACTGCAAGATAGTAAGAGAGTATGCAAAAGAGCATGACATCACAAATTATTTCGAAGTGGGTGAGATGGGTATAGAGCATGCACTCCTTCCGGAAAAAGGACTTATCGTAGCGGGGGAGACCTGTATAGGAGCTGATTCTCATACTTGTACTTATGGAGCACTTGGAGCGTTTTCAACGGGTGTGGGAAGTACTGATATGGGCTGTGGAATGATCACAGGTCAGGCGTGGTTCAAGGTACCTTCAGCAATAAAGGTTGTGCTCAAAGGAAAGCTGCGCGAGTGGGTGAGCGGAAAAGATGTGATCCTTCACCTGATCGGAAAGATAGGAGTGGACGGAGCTCTGTATAAGTCTCTTGAATTTGTGGGAGATGGAGTTGCAAGCCTGTCTATGGATGACAGATTTACGATCGCAAACATGGCTATAGAAGCCGGCGCCAAAAACGGCATTTTTCCGGTTGATGAAAAAACAAAAGCATATATGGATGAGCATTCAAACAAAAAGTATACGATATATGAAGCGGATGCTGATGCCGTGTATGATGAGGAGGTTGTGATAGACCTTGATACACTGGAGCCTACAGTAGCGTTCCCGCATCTTCCGGAGAACACAAAAACTGTAAAAGAAGCCGGAGATGTGACCATAGACCAGGTTGTGATAGGATCCTGCACAAACGGAAGAATGGACGACATGAGGATGGCAGCCAAAATCCTTGATGGCAAAAAAGTCAAAAAAGGAATCCGCTGCATAGTTATCCCTGCAACACAGGATGTTTATCTCAAGTGTATAGAAGAAGGACTGACACAGATATTTGTAAAAGCCGGTGCGATAGTAAGCACTCCTACCTGCGGACCTTGTCTTGGCGGATATATGGGAATCCTTGCAGCAGGAGAAAGAGCGGTATCTACGACAAACAGAAACTTTGTCGGTCGTATGGGACATATTGATTCTGAAGTGTATCTGGCGAGCCCTGCGGTTGCGGCTGCAAGCGCGATCACGGGAAAAATAAGTCAGCCGTCGGATGTTTTATAAGAAAGGATAGAAACGATGCAGGCATCAGGAAAAGTATTTAAATACGGAGATAATGTTGATACGGATGTGATCATCCCTGCCAGGTATCTGAATTCATCAGATCCCAAAGAACTTGCAACTCACTGCATGGAGGATATCGACAGAGAGTTTGCGGGAAAAGTAAAAGAGGGTGACATCATAGTCGCAACCAAAAATTTCGGTTGTGGATCATCGAGAGAGCACGCGCCTATCGCGATCAAAGCTTCAGGTGTGAGCTGTGTAATAGCTGAGACCTTTGCGAGGATTTTTTATCGCAACGCGATAAATATTGGGCTTCCTATCATCGAGTGCGCAGAGGCTTCAAAAAGCATTGAGGCCGGTGACGAGGTTGAGATTGATTTTGATACCGGAGTCATCACTGACAAGACAAAAAATGAAACCTATCAGGGACAGGCATTCCCTGAGTTTATGCAAAAAATAATCCATGCGGAAGGCTTGATAAACTATATCAACAGCGAGGCTTAAACCTATGGCTAAGGTCAAAAAAGAAAAAGTATCCGGTAATAAAGCTGAAAAAAAAGAAAACACCGTGTTTCCGATAATCCTCGGTGTGCTTTTTGTGGCAGTGCTGGCGGGTGTGATCATATTTCTGTCCATATATTCGGAGAAAAACAAAAAAGCGCCTGTTGTCGCTACAAAGGTCACTGAGGGAGACGGTGAGATAGTAGATTATGAAAAAAACGGTATGGTCAAGCTTGCGGATTATTCAAAGCTCGAGATAGAAAAGGAAAAGGACGATACCGATGAGGATCTCAAGAATTCGAATTGGGACGCATATCTCGAAAAATGCACCGTAAATGATTATCCGGACGGCTTTCTTGAGGAAGCTATAAGTGATACACAAAAGCAATATGAGGGGTTCGCTGAAGTGAGCGGAATGACCTACGACGAGCTTTTGGAAAGCTACGGCATGGATGAAAACACCGTAAATGAAGTAGCTGCCGATACGGTAAATGCAAGGATGGTAGCAAAAACAATAGCTTCAAAAGAAAACCTAAAGCTAACCGACAAGATGAAAGAGGATTATCTCATGGCTTTGATGAGCTACGAGGAAAACGAAAGAGCACCTCTTGATAATCTTGTAAAAGACTATATCGAAGGATACAGCGGAAGAGCCACGGATGATTGTATAGTTGAAATGGTCAAAGATTGGTTATTCAAAAATAAGACAACCGTCAAAGGGTGATTTATCCCAGGGGTAAAAATGCAAGAGTTTGATGCAAAATCAATCCTTGCCTCTCTTGAGTATGAGAGCAGGGAAGCGTATGACAGAGCAAAAAAAGAAGCCGACTTCATAGGCAAGGTCTCAGAAAGCTTAGACGTTGCCGAACCGAAGACGGCTTTGAAGTTATACAATAAAATAGTTACGGAAAAATCGCTTTCCTCGGTCGTTGGATATGAGTATCTGAACTATCTGAGAGGGATCATCATAGAAGCGGGGCTCGGAAATGAGGACAGTCTTGCTCATATCCCGGTTCGAGAGGTCACAAAAACAGACAAAGATACGATCGAAGTGAACAACTTTGAAACAGAGAGATACAAAAAGCTGTATGAAGGCCAAAAGGTGATAAACAAAAAAATAAAAATCGTACTTGTTGCCTGTATAATCGTTCTTGTAGGATTTGTTGTCGTAAATTTTCGATTAGAATACTCAATTTTCACATATTTTACAAATTATAAGGCTAATATGGAAGAGGAACTGATAGATAAGTATCAATACTGGGCTGAACAGCTTGAGAAAAAAGAGCAGGAATTAAATTCGGGCAGTGATACTTCTGAGTAGGAGGCGATAGTGTGAAAAATCACACGGATATGCTGATTTTTCACACGGCTATTTGTGCCGGAGCGTCACAAATAGCCACTGATGGCAGACGAGAACTGGATGTTCTCGTCGCCACTCCGTCGCTACGCTCCGGAATGGAGATTACTATGAACGGAAATACCATATTGGTCGTAGATGATGAGGAAAGACTTCGAAAGCTGGTCAAGGATTTTCTGGTCAAGCAGGATTTCAAGGTTGTGGAGGCAGCGGACGGAGAAGAGGCTGTTGACATTTTTCTGGAGAACAAAGACATAGTTCTTGTGATCCTTGATGTGATGATGCCAAAAATGGACGGATGGGAGACCTGCAAAGAGATCAGGCAGTATTCCAAGGTGCCGATTATCATGCTTACTGCAAGAGGTGCTGAAAACGATGAGCTCAGAGGGTTTGAGCTTGGGGTGGATGAGTATATCTCAAAGCCGTTCAGTCCCAAGATCCTTGTGGCACGAGTTATGGCCCTCCTTAGAAGGAGCGGAGCCGCAGGTGAGGAAAAAATAGAAGTCGGAGAGATCATGATCGACAATTCCGCACACGAGGTTGTCATCGCAGGGCAAAAGGTTGACTTAAGCTTCAAAGAGTACGAGCTTTTGTCTTATTTTATTGAGAACAAAGGAATAGCGCTGAGCAGAGACAAGATATTAAACCATGTGTGGGATTATGATTATTTCGGAGATGAGAGAACCATAGATACCCATGTGAAAAAGCTCAGGAGCAAAATGGGTGATTGCGGAAAATATATCAAGACAATATGGGGAATCGGCTATAAATTCGAGGTGGAATGAGTATGAAGCATTCGATACGTGTCAGACTTATACTCATTGTTTCCGTTGTACTTCTTGTTTCGATAGCTTGTGTTTGCGCCGCGAACATTTTTCTTTTGCCGGGATTCTACCTGAATTCGAAAATCTCACAGATGGATTCAGTGTACGACTCGGTATATAAGCTGTGTGAGGGTGTGAAACTCGGAGAGGTCAACCCCGATGACGAGAGCGGAGTGTATGATAAGCTCGACGGGATAAGCGGAAACTCCGGTGTGAGTCTGAATATATTAAAAATATCCGCGGATGAGAGCGGCACAATAGCGAACGTCAGTTATGTGTATCCGATAAGCAATGAACATCTGAAAAATATCACGATCAGGCAGCTTGAAAAGTATGTCAGAGCGCAATACTTCGGAGAAGAACTGGATGATAATTTTGAGTTGCTCGAAAAATCATCAAACCACGAGGTCTACAAGGTTTTTGATGATCGAATCGGGTCGAACTATATAGAGCTGACCGGACAGCTGCCGGATGATTATTGGATATATATGAGGGCAAACCTCACCGGAGTGACCGAAAACGCTGCTGTATCAAACAGGTTTTTGATCTATGTTGGTTTGGTTGTGCTCGTTGTGAGCATAGGCGTGACATTTCTCATCGCAAACAAATACACGAAACCGATCCTGAAACTCGCGGGGTGGGCGAAAGAAATGCGTGCGCTCAATTTTTCTTCACGAGTTGAGATTGACAGAAGCGACGAGATCGGAGTTCTCGGAAAGAGCATGAATGATCTTTCGGACGAGCTTGAAAACACGATCTCAGAACTTAAAACAGCAAATAACCGGCTTCAACTCGATATCGAGAGGAAAAATGAGCAGGAGCAGATGCGCCGTGAATTCCTGGCAAATGTTTCGCATGAGTTAAAAACCCCGATCGCTTTGATCAGAGGATATGCCGAAGGACTTCAGGAAAATATAAACGATGATCCTGAAAGCAGGAATTTTTATTGCGATGTGATCATAGATGAATCCGACAAAATGAACCAGATGGTCAAAAAGCTTTTGAGCCTGAATCAGCTTGAGTACGGTGAAAGCCAGGTTCAGTTTGAGCACTTTGATATAAAAGAGGTTGTAAACGGAACTGTTCGAAAGTCTGAAATAGTATTTAATGAAAAAGGAATCGAGCTTCAATCGGATATGCCCGATGAGCCGCTTATGGTCTGGGCGGACGAGTTTATGATAGAAGAGGTCGTGTCGAACTATATAAGCAACGCGATCAATCATGCGGAGCCGACAAAGGATAATGATACCGGTGAGGACAGGTGTTTAATCGAGATTAAAGCAGCTGCAAACAACGAAAAAGCGCGTATAAGCGTGTTTAACACCGGAAAGCCTATTCCTGATGAGGATGTCGATAAAATCTGGAATAAATTTTACAAAGTTGATAAAGCCAGGACGAGACAGTACGGCGGAAATGGCATTGGATTATCCATAGTCAAGGCTGTGCTCGAAGCCCATAATCAACGATTTGGAGTCAATAATTATGACAATGGTGTTGAGTTTTGGTTTGAACTCGATGTGACAAAACAGTAAAAAATGCCATTTTTTGTAAAAAAATAAAAAGAATTTATTGAAGTATAAAAAAAACTATGATATAATACAAAAGTATGATTGCGACGTAATGAGATTAAGGAGGAGCATTGTGAAGAGAAAGTTGCTTGGGGTGATAATTACCTCGGCTGTTATGCTTTCGCTTACCGGATGTGCGGATGTTCCTGATATATCTGAAAAACAGCAGGATTTGATCGCCGAGTATTCCGGAGGGATACTTCTCAGGTATTCGGACAGATACGATCTGAGGCTGGTTATGAATGATGAAGACGGTGACGGTATGGAGGATGATATGAAGTCTCCAGCACCATCAGAGGGTCCTGATTCGACGGCTCAGTCAAGTCCGAGCCCGACGCCGGGAACGACGGAAGAACCGGCTGCTTCGGCGGAAGCTTCCGAGATCCCGCAGGAAACCGAAAGACCAACTGTCGGAGTCAATGAGATTTACGGAATATCGGGATTGGATTTTTCATACAGCTCTTATGAGACAGTGAAAACCTATCCGAAAAACAGTTCGGATGTAACGATGACAGCCGACAAAGACGGAGCATTGCTCGTGGTGAATTTCAATGTGAAAAACACTACGAAAAATGATATAAAGGTCGATCTTACGGGTCGCAATATCAACTATGAGTTAGATGTCGGTGGCTCGAAAATAGCGCCGAGTATAAGCATCCTTGATAACGGTGGGCTGAATTATCTGATGACCACGATCAAGCCCGGAAAGACCGAGAAAGCCGTATTGATTTTTAATCTTGATAAGACAAGCGTTCAAACTGCCGAAAAGCAGCTTGAAATATCAGAGGGTGATAAGCTTGCGATCATAAAATTGTAATTATCATAACATAACGAGATAAACGGAGGTAGAGATTATGGCGACAGCAGAAGAAACCGGCATCCTGTTGGAGAGCGGAACAAACGAACTTGAGCTTTTGGAGTTTGTTGTCGGAAACCAGCACTATGGCATCAATGTGGCGAAGATCAGTGAGCTTTGTCCATATCAGGTTCCTACACTGGTACCAAATTCACACGAATACATCGAGGGTATTTTTATGCCGAGAGAATCAATAATCACGGTTATTGATCTTGCAAAGGCATTGTCGATTCCGCTTCATCCAAACAACGGAACCGATATGTACATTATCACGAATTTCAACAAGCTTCAGACAGCGTTCCATGTTCAGGAGGTTTTGGGAATTCATCGTGTTTCATGGCAGAACATTGTTAAGCCTGATTCCACGATCAGCCGAAACGGTAAAGGAATCGCTACAGGTATTACAAAAATCAATGGAAAGATAATAATTGTTCTCGACTTTGAGAAGATAGTTACAGAGGTTAACCCTGAGACCGGTCTTAAGATCTCTGAGGTTGAGGAGATGGGAGAGCGCGACAGAAGTGATCATACTATTCTTCTTGCTGAGGATTCGCCGCTTCTTCTCGAGATGCTTAAAAAATGTCTTATCAAAGCAGGCTATACACACCTTATTCCGACTACAAACGGTTTGGAGGCTTGGAATAAGCTTGATCGTATGATGAACGAGGGAGCTGTCATAGGAAAAGACATTTCTATGGTAATTACTGATATCGAGATGCCTCAGATGGATGGTCATCATCTGACCAAGAGGATCAAGACGGATGAGAGAATGACAGGACTTCCGGTTGTTATATTCTCGTCACTTGTAAATGAAGAGATGAGAAGAAAGGGTGAAAGACTTGGAGCTGATGCTCAGCTTTCGAAGCCCGAGATTGGAAGCCTTATCGGAGAAATCGATGTTTTGCTTCAGAGCAAAAAGTAATTAAACTATGGAAGTACCCCAATATGAATAATTAACAGACTATAAAATACTTGCACCTTGTGATGGTATATATCGTTTTTGATTCGGAATGATATGTACTTTTGCAGGGTGCAAGGTTTATGTGTAAAGGGTTTATGGAATCGAGGTGATGACAGTGACAATATGCAGGAAATGCGGTAATCCGATCCCGGATGGTGAGGAGCTTTGCGAGAGCTGCCTTGCAAAAGAAGGCAGTGCGGGAGTGGATTATTTTGAGCAGCTTGCGCAAATGAGCGCTTCAGCTGCTTCAGGTATGTCTGCAATAGAAGCTGTCAAAGCCAAAGCAGCGACAAGGCCTAAGCCTGCGCCTAAACCGGAGCCGGTGATTGAGGAGCCTGTGATCGAGGAAACACCGGTTGTTGAGGAGCCTGTGGTAGAGGAGCCTATAGCTGAAGAACCTATAATCGAAGAAACTCCTGTGGTAGAGGAGCCTGCGATCGAGGAAACACCGGTTGTTGAAGAACCGGTGATTGAGGAGCCTGTGATCGAGGAAACACCGGTTGTTGAGGAGCCGGTAGTAGAGGAGCCTGTAATTGAGGAAACTCCTGTGGTTGAGGAGCCGGTGATTGAGGAGCCAGTAATCGAGGAAACACCGGTTGTTGAGGAGCCGGTAGTAGAGGAGCCTGTAATTGAAGAAACTCCGGTGATTGAGGAGCCTGTAGTAGAGGAGCCTGTGATCGAGGAAGCGCCGGTTGTTGAAGAACCTGTAAATGAAGAACCTGTAATCGAAGAAAGTGAAGTCGTTGAGGCCGAGGATATACCTCTGCCGGATGATGACTTTGTGATAGATGATGAATTAAGTGAACTTCTTGAAATAGTTGGTGGAGACGACAGTACTGCTCCGGGATCAGAGCTTCAAGCGGCAATAGCGGCTGAAAAAGCAGCAGCGGAGGCAAACGCTTTATCAGAAGATGAGCCGGCTGTTGAAGAGCCTGAACCCGAACCGATAGTGGAACCTGAGCCGGAAGTGGAACCTGAACCGGTAGTGGAACTGAAACCGGTGTCGGAAGCAGAAACAGCAGAGCCTGAAGAAGACTATGATCCAAACAAACAGCTGAGTCCTGATGAGATAGCAGCTATGTTTAGTGCTGCTGAAGGTAATGCGGATGATGACGGTGCTGCAGCAGAACCTGAGCCTGCTACTGAACCTGAAGAAGAATACGATCCAAATAAACAGCTGAGTCCCGATGAGATAGCAGCTATGTTTAGTGCTGCGGAAGGTAATGCGGATGATGACGGTGCTGCTGATGAACCTGAAACGGCAGCAGAACCTGAGCCTGCTACTGAACCTGAAGAAGAATACGACCCGAATAAACAGCTGAGTCCTGATGAGATAGCAGCTATGTTTGGCGCAGCTGAGCAGGCAAATGCTTCATCAGAAGAGGAACCAAATGCCTCAGCTGAAGATGAGGCATTGCCGGTCGACGATTCTGAAAATGTTGAAGAAGCAATACCGGAGTTTGATGTTGACCCCGTACCGGAGCTTGAAGAGCCGATGCCGGAGGTTGAGGCTGATATGCCTATGCCGGAGCCGGAAGAGGAAAAAACTCAGACTGATCCGGATGAAGAGGACGATATATCAGCTCTTCTTGCTATGCTTGATGAAGACTATGAGGAGCCGGAAGAACCTCTGTTTGAAGACGACGAAGAAGAGGATACAGAGGAAGAAGTCGAGGAGTATCATGTTGACCCCGATGAGCTTTTCAGTAATGACGAAAGTGATACTATTTTTGCTGATGAGATAGTAGAAGAACCGGAGCCTGAAGAGGAAGAGGAATCAACTGAACCTGATGTTCTACCTGAGGATGATTTTGAGGTAGATCTCAATCCTGAACCCGAGGAGGATGAACTTCCACCGGTTGATGAAACTGCAGCAATGGAGGAAGTCGATGAGCTTTTTGCACTCATGGATGAAGGCGTTGAGCCTTCCGGTGAAGAAGAGGCTTCGGAGTCAATCGACGAGAATGATGAAGGAGTAGATACAGTTGACCTCGCAAATCCTGTAAAGGTAAGGAAGGTCAGAAGGAAGAAACCAAAGCAAAAGGGTGGATTTTTACTGTTCCTCAAGAAAATCTTTGGTAATGTCATCACCGAAGAAACTGCTGAGATAGAAGCAAAAGAACGCGAGATGGAGGAGCTTGACAAGGAAGAAAAGATCAAGCTCAAAGCAGAGAAAAAAGAACTCGAGGCAAAGGAAAAAGAAGAAAAAGCAGCAGCTGCGGCAGCGGAAAAAGAGAAAAAAGCAGCTGACAAAGCGGCAGCAGCGGCAGAAAAAGCGGCTGCAAAAGAAGAAAAGAAAAAGAAAAAGCAGGAAGCTGCAGCCATAGAGGTTGTCGGAAAACTCAATCCGATAGGGACTTCTATTGTGGTGATATTGTTTGGTTTCATCTGCGTTTCAGTCATACTTGGATCGAAATCATTTTCGTATAGATCTGCACTGCTCAATGCGAAAGGTTCGTTTGAACAGGGTGAGTACGACGATGCCTATGATTCAATCAAGGGAGTTGAGGTAAGCGAGGACGACAAAGAGATTGAGGAAAAGGTTCGTATATGTATGGAACTTCAGAAGGAACTGAATTCATACGAGAATTATTATGAAATGGGACTTTACCTTGAGTCGCTCGATTCGCTGATGAAGGGTATCAGAAGCTATGACAAAAATAGAGAAAAAGCGGATAAGCTCGAGATACTCGGTCAGATAAATGCTCTCGAAGGCCAGCTTGCGGGAACTCTGTACTCTGAGTTCGGGATCAACGAGACCGAGGCAAGAGAGATCAATGATCTTGAAGATAGAAGAGAGTACACAAAACAACTTCAGGACATTATTGAAGCGTGGAAGAAAAAAATCAAAGCAGACGAAAGATAAAAATGCTCCGAACGGAGTTTAGATTCGTATGCATTATGGAGGAAAGATATGATTGCAATTGCTGATTACGGTGCGGGAAATATGGCCAGTGTCGGAAAGGCACTTGCTTTTCTGGGCGAAAACCCCGTGATCACCGGCGATCCGGACGAGATAAAAAAGGCTGACAAGGTTATCGTGCCCGGAGTTGGTGCGTTTGAAGACGCAATGAAAAAATTGAATAACCTGGGTCTTGTCAAGACCTTGAGAGAGTATGCTGCTTCAGGCAGACCCATTTTTGGGATATGTCTGGGGCTGCAGCTTTTTTTTGAGTCAAGTGAGGAGTCGCAGGAAAATGTGGAAGGTCTCGGACTTCTTCCCGGAAAGCTTGTGAAGTTCCCTGAAAAAAAAGGCTTCAAAATTCCGCATATGGGTTGGAATTCGCTACACATAAAAGAAGGGTCGAAGCTTTTCGCGGGAATCCCTGATGAGTCGTATGTTTATTTTGTCCACTCGTATTATCTTCAGGCAAAAAATGAAGAGGATGTTGCAGCAACATCAGAGTATATAGTACCGTTTCACGCAGCTGTGGAGAGCGGGAACATTTTTGCTACGCAGTTCCATCCGGAAAAAAGCGGTGAGGTTGGACTTAGCATTTTGAAAAACTTTTTAAATCTATGAAAAGCAGGTGAAAAATGTTTACAAAAAGAATTATTCCCTGCCTTGATGTGAACAAAGGCAGAGTTGTAAAAGGCGTAAATTTTGTTGATCTTGTCGATGCGGGTGACCCGGTTGAGGTTGCAGCCGTGTATGACAAAGAGGGCGCAGATGAGCTTGTGTTTTTGGATATCACGGCGTCCAGCGACTCAAGAGAAATAGTTGCGGATATGGTTAGGCGCGTAGCTGACAGGATTTTTATCCCGTTTACGGTCGGCGGCGGAATAAGGACGGTTGAGGATTTTCAGATGATACTGAGAGAGGGGGCCGACAAGGTTTCCACCAATTCGGCAGCGATCATGAATCCGAACCTCATAAGTGAGGCTGCTTACAAATTCGGTTCTCAGTGTGTCGTGCTTGCGATAGATGCCAAAAGGCGCGCTGACGGAAAAGGCTGGACGGTCTACAAAAACGGCGGAAGAGTTGATATGGAGATGGATGCCGTAGAGT
>CAMVCQ010000023.1 GCA_947166015.1 uncultured Lachnospiraceae bacterium | reverse complement strand
CATTTTTAAGGAACCCTTCTTCTTGATGCGTCCATTTTATAGGGTATATTTTATTCAATGCCCTGGTTGATGCCTTGCTCGATTCCCTGATTTATTCCTGTTTTTAGTATCGTCTTTGCCTCGTATTCCAGTACTTTTCCACCCATAATATCATCAACTCCCTTCGTAAGTTTGTCATTTTTGATTGCCAATGCTTTTGTTACTTTTTCAGTCATCTGCTCGATGAGAATCCGCGAATATGTATCGATTTTTCCTCGAGAATCCGAGCTTTCGAGCTGTTTCTTTATGAATACAAGTTTTTCAAGTATTTCTTTTTCAACGGTTGCATCTGATCTCTTTAACCGTTTTTCGTAGTTAAATATGAAAAACGGAAGCAGGAACCATAGCTCTTTCTCAAAAATCTCATCAATCGAATACTTTGATATTTTTACCGTCGGGATATCCAAAACCAGTGATTCTGTTGAGTCAGGAGCCTTTATTTCCATCTTCAGTACATCCAGTGTGGACGAACTGTCTCGTAAATACAGGATCCCTGTTTTTGGAAATGTCACTTTCAGTACATTATCCTCGATCAACGCGTGATCGTGTGCGATAGTGGAGTCGTATTCATACAGTCGTAATAATATGTTTTCGTCTCTGGCAGTGGACTCACATTCCATGTGATAATACACATCGCTACCCTGCACGCCTATTTGCGAATCGGTTATACGTTTTTTGTTTTCTTTGAGGTATACCTCATTTTGGTATCGCACCAACTTGGCATCCTTGCTGATGTTCAAGCCAAACATCAGATTTATCAGCGATATAGCAAGGCTGTCACTGTCGGTGATCATAGTTCGGAACACATCATCATAAGGTGTTCCAATGGCGACGGATTCATTTTTCTCCATACCTGTTCCTCCTTTGATTGTAACACAAAAAGACCTTGTGTTCAATAATAATTATTCGCACATGGTGTATTTGGCGATAACGAAAAATTGATAGAATTATAAAACCGAAGACTTCAGATGAGAACAGAATATCACGCGTTTTTTTGCTTGTCAAGAGTCGTTTATCCGGAATTCCAGGGCGTCAGACGCCCAAAAACCGGCGCGAGACGCCCGGCACCCCTTTCAAACCTACTATTTTTGCCTGTTTAGGGACATGCTATTTTGGGCGTCTGACGCCCATGGTATTTTTAAAAAAGTTTTAGAAATGATTTGAAAGAGATCAGAGAGCTGTTCTTTAACTTTGCTGATGATGCAGTAAATACATATAAGGGTAGCAATAGTGAAGGAGCAGAGGCACAGGGCAAGGCGGCAAGTGCGAAGGTGAGTCATTCGGTGGCGGTAGGAGAAAATGGAATTAAATATGTTCAAGTTGACATCGATCAAAAAAAGGTTTGAAGGACTTAGCGAGGCGGAGAGTCAAAAAGAAGCAAGAAAAGTGATAAAGGAAAAGTTTTCCGGAAAGGTAATCGGAAAGGACAACAAAGCATTTGTGAACGGAACTACTGCAGACGAATATACTCATCCTATAAAAAAGATTGACGATGCGGAGGTATTAAAAGCAAAAATGAGAACCTCGAGTGAGCTCGATAATCTGCTTATGGTAAGTGAATATCTCGGTAGGCGTAACGACGGCGCCGATGGCCATACTCATAAGAATGTTGAGTATTTTGATTATTATTTTGCTGTGTTTAAAGTGGGCGACAAATATTATTATGGATTGATTGACGTTGAAAAAACAACCGAGGGATGAGATTGAAAGATGTCACAAGAATAAAAGAGACCACTTTGGATTCCACAGCTCATCGCAAAGCGAAGTCTGCATTCCAAAGTGATCTCTCTATGTATAATATACCACAACCTGAGAATAATGCAATAGAAAATTAGAAAAAATCGAAAAAGATTCAGAAGGCCGTGATCTTTCTGCAGAGCAGCAGGAATTTTTCAAGGATTCAAAAATTGTTGACGAAGAAGGTAACCTCAAAGTAGTATATCATGGTAGTATGAACGACTTCACCATTTTTATGATTGACAAGTATACATAAGCGTGGTATTTTTAATGAAAAGCTGTTTACAGAGAAAAATGAAAACTAGTAAATGGAAAACAGACAAGTAATAATGTCATGTTATTTTGGAAATGTCAGCAATAGCTCACTTAGTAAAAAAAGTGCTCGATCAGGAGAAAAAAATGTCCAAACAAAAATGGAAACCCGGCAACATGCTCTATCCGCTCCCGGCGGTCATGGTCAGTTGTGCTGGGAAAAACAAAACGCCAAATATCATTACTATTGCCTGGGCGGGCACTATATGCTCTGACCCTGCGATGGTTTCTATATCAGTGCGCCCTGAGAGATACTCGCATGATATGATAGAAGAAACGGGAGAGTTCGTGATCAATTTGGTGACGGATTCGCTTACCCGCGCGTGTGACTGGTGTGGCGTCAAATCCGGTAGAGATTTTGATAAATTCAAAGAAATGAATCTCACGCCTTATGATTCAGACATTATCGAAACGCCGGCCATAAGTGAGAGTCCGGTAAATATTTATTGTAAAGTCAAAAAAATAGAACGGCTGGGATCCCATGACATGTTTATTGCAGAGGTTGTGGGCGTGACTGTGGATGAAAAATATATGGATGAAAAAGGCAGATTTGACTTGACTGCAACCGGAATCATCGCCTACTCGCACGGTGAATACTATTCACTGGGAAAAAGGCTTGGCAAATTCGGATATTCAGTACAAAAAAAGAAAAAGAAATCACGAAAGAATAGAAAAAAATAACAAAAAAACATACAAAAGTAATTGATGAAAAGAATATATCAATTATTAAAAAAAGAAGTATCAGGGGTGCGAAAGCTTTATGAAAGTAGGGATGATAGGAACAGGCTTTATAGCAGGAAAAATGGCCGAAACGATCCAGGGGGTAGACGGTGTCGAAAACTATGCGATCGCTTCGAGAAGCAGTGAGAAAGCGGATTCGTTCAAAGAAAAATGGGGGATGACAAAAGCATTTGCATCGTACGAGGAGATGTTTTCTGATGATACAGTTGACCTTGTATATATCGCTACACCTCACTCGAATCATTTTGAAGCAACAATGACTGCATTGAAAGCCGGGAAAAATGTCCTGTGCGAAAAGGCTTTTTCCGTAAACGCCGGTCAGGCTGGAAAGATGGTCACTGCAGCCAAAGAACGCGGTTTGCTTTTGGCAGAAGCTATTTGGACGAGATATATGCCTTCGAGACAGATCATAGATGAACTGATTTCGTCCGGGGAAATAGGAGAGATCAAAAGCATTGATTCGAATCTCGGTTATCCTATATATATGAATCAAAGGCTTACCGATCCTGCACTTGCGGGAGGTTGTCTGCTTGATCTGACTGTTTATCCATTGAATTTTTCAAGTATGTTTCTCGGAGATTCGATCAAAAAAATGAACGCGTCGATGGTGCCTACAAACACCGGCGTTGACGGGATGGACTCTGTGATGATCGAGTATGGTGACGGAAAAATGGCAACTATGTTCACAACGATGTACTCACATACGGACAGGCGGGGACTTATAACAGGAGAAAAAGGATATATAATAGTAGAAAACATCAATAATCCCGAAAGAATCATTATGTTTAACACGGAAAGCGGTGAGGCGCGTTTGCAAAAAGAGATATCGGTGCCTGAGCAGATAACAGGGTATGAATACGAGCTTTTGGCGTGCAAAAAAGCACTTGACGCAGGAAAAACCGAGTGCTCTGAAATGCCTCATTCGGAAACGCTTGAGATCATGCGACAGATGGATGAGATCAGAAAACAGTGGAGACTTGTGTATCCTTGTGAGTGACTCAACAATATAAGCTACCACACACGGGCAATCAAACCATTCGGAATGTCCGTTCCACACGGATTAATCACATAATTATGCGTTTTGCCGTGATGTAGATGGAGATGCATTCTGTCTGTCAAGGTTTTGCCACATCAGGTCGCTATTATAAGGATGAAAGCAATGGGCTTGTACCGGTTTCGACAGGCCGACGAAAAGTGGAGAAGCTATCCGCGGACTGTGACCGCGTCAACAAAACAGACCTTAAATACAAACGCAAATAACAAAAAGTTACTTGCTCAGGCTGCCTAATCGCGCCTGATGCCGTCGCTTAGAGTCCTGCGACTAAGCTTCGGTATCATCCTTAGCAGGCTCCTTCGGACTGACTTGTTCGGATCAGTTAGAAAGAAATTACGAACTACCGCGAGCAGAGGATGTCATTCTCCTGCTGTTCAAGGGAAACAGCTTAGCTCAAACGAATGACTATGATAGTAGAAGTACGCCGGACTTCGGTTTGGACGCGGGTTCAACTCCCGCCAGGTCCATAAGAAAAGAGAGAGGGGTAACCCTCTCTCTTTTCTTATGGACCTGACGGTCTCTGTTGAATCCACTGGGGAAAGAAACTCTATGAGTTTCTTTCAGTCGAACAAATATATTTGTTCGACTTTTCAACCTCCCGCCAGGTCTCTGTTGAATCCACTGGGGAAAGAAACGCGGAGAGTTTCTTTCAGTCGAACAAATATATTTGTTCGACTTTTCAACCTCCCGCAGGTCTCTGTTGAATCCACCGGGGAAAGAAACTCATAGAAAAATGTAAAATATACTTGACAGAATGAAAAACATATGATATATTATGTTCAGAATCACAAACAAGCGTTGATTCTCGATGCATCAATCAACGCCTTTGTAACAAGAAAACAATATCAGCAGGAGCGCAGCAAAACTATATAGCATGCGCTTCGGAATGGAGGACAATATGAGATCAGCAGGTTTAGCAATTGGAATTATGGTTGGTTTGATCATCGCGGTCATACTTTTAAAAGTTTCGAATCGAGACAAAAAAACTATGACGGAGTATGATGAAAGACAAAAAGCAATTCGAGGAAAAGCATATATGTTTGGCTTCTACGGAATCGCAATCAGCAATGTTATAATGTTAGTGTTAGGCATTGAAAATATGGATTACATAAAAATGCTGGGAATGAACGCATTTTTTACTCCGATATTGGTCGGGATTTTGGTTCAGATTTCATACAGCATTTTTAATGACAGTTATTATGGATTAAATAATAATGTTGGCCGTTACACGGCTATCATGACGATTGTATCTGCTATTAATATAGTTGCCGGAGTCCTTGAATGGGTTCATGGTGGATTTATCCAAAACGGGGCTGTTTACAACGCATTTATCAATCTTGAGGTCGGTGTTTTGTTCATAGTAATTTGTATAGAATTATTCATAAAAAAAGCTATTGACAAAAAACAGGACGCTGAATAATAACTGCAATTATTACGGAGGTAGCGTATGAAAAATCTACGATTAAAAAGCGCCAGAGCCGGCAAAGATCTCTCGCAGGAACAGCTTGCAGCGGCCTGCGGAGTGTCCCGCCAGACTATCAGCGCTATAGAAAAAGGTGATTACAATCCCACTATAAATCTATGTATATCAATATGCAAAGTACTTGACAAAACTTTAGATGAATTGTTTTGGGAAGACTGATTTTCGGAGGATAAAAAAATGCCAAAATATATAATGTCACTTGATGCCGGGACGACCAGCAACCGCTGTATAATTTATGACAAAAACGGTCTGATAAAAGCAGTAGCACAAAAAGAGTTTACACAGTTTTTTCCGAAGCCGGGTTGGGTTGAGCACGATGCTAATGAGATATGGACATCCATGCTGGAAGTCATGAAAGAAGCACTGAAAAATGTCAATGCTTCCGCATCAGATATCGCAGCGATCGGCATTACCAACCAGCGTGAAACCACTATTGTTTGGGACAGAGATACCGGAGAACCGGTTTGCCCGGCTATAGTGTGGCAGTGCAGACGAACGGCTGATTATTGTGATGAATTGAAAAAAAGAGGCCTTACTGAAACGATCAAAAACAAAACAGGACTTGTGATAGACGCTTATTTTTCTGCGACTAAGCTCAAGTGGATCCTCGATAATGTTGACGGTGTGAGAGCGCGTGCCGAAAAAGGTGAACTGTGCTTCGGGACTGTTGAGACATGGCTTATCTGGAAGTTGACCTCCGGAGAAGTGCATGTGACTGATTATTCAAATGCTTCCCGAACGATGATGTTCAACATAAACACGCTGGCGTGGGATGATGAGATACTAAATGAACTCGACATCCCAAAAGTGATGCTTCCACAGGCGAAGCAGTCAAGCGAGGTGTACGGAGAGACGGATCCTGAAATTCTGGGCGCCCCCATAAAAATATCCGGTGCAGCGGGCGATCAGCAGGCAGCTCTTTTCGGACAGGGTTGTTTCAAAAAAGGAGATGTGAAAAACACCTACGGGACAGGCTGCTTTCTGCTTATGAATACAGGAGATAAACCGGTTTTTTCCGACAATGGTCTGGTGACAACCATAGCCTGGGGATTAGATGGAAAAGTCAATTATGCGCTTGAAGGATCTGTCTTCGTTGCGGGCGCTGCGGTGCAGTGGCTGCGAGACGAGCTTGGCATCATAGCATCGGCGCCTGAGTCAGAGACGCTTGCGAAAAATGTTCCCGATTCCAACGGTTGTTATTTTGTTCCTTCTTTTACCGGACTTGGGGCACCATACTGGAATCCCTATGTCAGAGGAACTATCGTTGGCCTCACGCGCGGAGTGAACAAATACCATATTGTTCGCGCGACGCTCGAGTCGATCGCTTTTCAGGTAAGCGATGTTTTGGGAGCAATGGAAGCGGACTCGGGGGATCATTTTTCAAAGCTGAAGGTTGACGGTGGTGCAAGTGCAAACAATCTCCTGATGCAGATGCAGGCGGACATCATAGACGCGCAGGTTGTACGCCCGAGATCGGTCGAGAGCACATCTCTCGGCGCCGCATACCTTGCCGGACTTGCGGTAGGATTCTGGAAGGATGAAGCCGAGATAATGAAAAATATGCAGACAGACAGGACATTTGACCCGACAATGAGTGAAACCGATAGGAAAAATGCCCTGACAGGCTGGAAAAAAGCAGTTAAGGCTGCTATGAGCTATAATGGAGTGCAGGAGTGATTTGAGGAAACTGCGTGGTTGCCTGTATACCATGTTTTCGAGTAGCCGGTTGAATAATGAACATTTTTGTGATAGAATAGTGTTTGTACATGATCAAAATCATGCGCAAATACTATTTTTTTTAGGAGGTTGAAGCTATGAGAAAAGGCATTTTGAAACCCGTATCTATAGTTTTGTCGTTTGCTATGGCGCTTTCGTTGGCAGCATTCGGACCGGTAAAAGTATCTATGGCCGAGGAAGACTCGGACACATCAGAGACAACAAACAAAATTGAAAAGACGCAGCAGGAAATCCTTGATGAGCTTAAAGAATTGGTAAAAAATAATGGGATTAATTATGATCAACTCACCACAGAGGATCGGGTTGCCGTCGTGAAAAATGAGTTAAAATCCCAAAAAGACAGAATGGTGGTTTATGCATCTGACGCCGAAGCGTCAAAGTGCAAAGTTGTCGATATTGCGGATGATGAGTATCCTTCGTATCAGGCTCTGTTGTTGAAGGGAAAGACACTCATACCAATATATGAAAAAATGGACATGCACAGCTACAAAAAAGCTACTGCTGTTAATAACTTTAAGGAAGCAAAAAAAGTCGGAAAATCAGTTGTGGTTAAGTCGTATAAAAGCAAAAAAACAACGTATACAACATTTATATTTAACGGAACAAAGATTAAAAAATCAACAGTTTATTCTGTTAAAGGAAAGACATACAAAAAGGGATCAAAAAAGATTTCCAAAAAAACGTTCAACAAATTTTTGAAAAAATACAAAAAGAACAAAGCGTTGAAGTTCTCTGCAGTTACGGGCGCGGATGGATACTACGATAATACTGGTTTACTGTATGTATCAAAAGGACTTATGTTGAAAAAGAATGATGGATTTGTAGATGTATTGGTTGATGATTCCGATGATGCTGAAAACAGATACAAGGTTATGGCTCAGTCACCGGGTAGAACATTTCGTACCATACTTGGACCGATGGTAAAATCCCCGGACGGAAAAACATATCAGGAAAAGGATTTCGCAAAATGTGCTGAAGACAAGATGGATATCCCGTTGTTCCTTCAGCTTAATGTTCTAATTGATGGCATAGACCTTCAGGAAGAAGGTGCACCTACACTGTCGTTATATGAAGGTGAACCGCATGTTTATGATAAAGAGACCGGTAGAACAGCTCCTACGATTTGTTATGGGATAGAGTACGGTGATACAGTATACTATATAGGAGTTTATTCGGACGGTCCGTATAATGGAAGGATTTGCAGCACTTCAGAAATGTGGTCAGTTGGAGTTACAGGTGAGTATTGTGACGTATACTATGGTACGGACGCTTATGACGAGTTTAACTCTGCCAGTGACGGACAGATGTATGATCCCGGTATAAAAGCAGATTGTTATGGAGAAATCCCCGGAGATGTTCGTACAATGGAGGTAGACGGAGACTATCCGTTTACTGTAAAGACCGGAAAATCGGTGGCACTTGAACTCGGGGAAAGCTATATGTCAGGAACCTACAATGCAGTATTTGCCGATGGAACATCTCATGTGTATGATCCGGACGATATTGATTGTGATGCGGAATTTGATATACAGCTGAATCCTTCTACTGAAGAAAGCGATGATGAAAATGTGATATTCGGTGATCCTACATTCAAAAAGATCACTTGGACAGCAAAAAAATAATAAAAAAATAATACGAAAAGGACTGGCAGTATGAAAAACACAATTTGCAATCCGTTTTTACCAATAAATGAGTACATACCGGACGGAGAGCCGCACGTGTTTGGAGACAGAGTATACCTTTTCGGATCACACGACAAAGAGGGCGGATACACCTTTTGCATGGAGGACTATGCGGTGTACTCCGCCCCTGTCAGTGATCTGACGGATTGGCGCTGTGACGGTATCAGCTACCGTGCGGACCAGGATCCTGATTATTCAGAGAGAAAGTATATGTATGCTCCGGATGTGGTTTGCGGAAATGATGGAAGGTATTATCTGTATTACAGCATGGCCGGAGACTATGGTCAGGGCGGATACTTCGGCCCGATAAGTGTCGCGGTAAGTGATGTCCCGGAGGGTCCGTATGAGTATCTGGGCTTTGTAAAAAATGCGGACGGAACTCCTATGAATAAATACGTCTGCTTTGATCCTGCTGTGATCAATGATGACGGAGTGATCAGACTTTACTACGGCACAAGGTATGGTTATGAAGAGGACCCGGATTTTCTGACAAATGGCAGACTTGAATCCGAAATGGAGATGTTTAACCGTACACGCGAGGAGATCCTTGCGTACGAGGACAGTATCAACGGACCTTCAATGCTCGTTTTGGAGGATGATATGCTTACCGTCAAAGAAGAAGCAAAGCACATTATCCCATACAAAGTAAAAGGAACTGATTTCGAAGATCATGCATTTTTTGAGGGCAGTTCCATACGAAAAGTAAATGATAAGTATTACTTTATATACTCTTCGTGGTTAAACCATGAGCTTTGTTATGCGATCAGTGATAAACCGGATCGCGATTTCGTATACGGCGGAACTATTGTTTCCAATGGAGATATTGGCCTTGATGGAAGAAAGCCGGAGGACAGATTGAACATAACGGGAACTACGCATGGGAGCATAGAAAACATAAACGGACAGTGGTATGTTTTCTATCATAGGCAGACTCATAAATCTGATTACAGCAGACAGGCTTGCGCAGAAAAAATAACCATAAAACCGAATGGAAGTATAGACCAGGTTGAGGTCACAAGCTGCGGACTAAACGACGGCCCTTTGCCTGCGAGCGGAAGCTACCCTGCGGTTATATGTGCGAATCTCACTGACTTTCATATGCCGCATGTATCCAATTGTTTTATAAACGATACCTGTCCGAATGTCACGCATTTTAATGATGACAGATTCATAGGAGAGATCGGAGATGAAACACTGATCGGATACAAGTATTTTGATTTCAAAAATGTCAAAAAAATCTCTGTCTGTGCGCGCGTGGAAACAGAAAATAATAAGTATATTTCCAACGCACCCGAAAGGATAGACGAAAGAAGTGAACTGCCCGAGTTTAAGCGCAGAGCATGGACCGGCGAGCGCAAAAAATATGACAAAAATACTATAGAATTCAAACTCGATCCAAACGGAGAAACAGTTGGAACTACAGAGGTGATCAGAACAGATGATGAGCTTACGTGGAGCGTTTTTGAAGCCGATGTTGAGATTCCCGACGGAGTGCACGCTTTGTATCTGATCTATCATGGAAATGACAGAATACAGATAAAAGATATTATCTTTTGATGTGCAGTTATATGTCGGATTCGATGTCTGTTTCGGCCGAATATGAATTGGATCAGGATACAAAAAACTGAACATATTTGGAATTTCAAACATTAGTGAGACATATATGATTGTGATGTCGATAATTGACTGAACCGCATTTTAAAAGCTTAATGAAATGCTTATCAAAGCATTTCATTAAGCTTTTTGTTAACTTCGTCATAGGATGTAAAAAGTATGGTTTTTATCCCTAAGTCTCGGGCGGGGATGAGATTGTCTTCTCTGTCGTCTACAAACAAACACTCCTCGGGTTTTAGTCTATATCTATCCATCAACATCAGATATATTTTCGGGTCCGGTTTTGCGAGCTTCACCTTTGCGGAGATGATATAGCCGTCGACCTCCGGCAAAAATGAAAACTGCTTCCAGTGCATATCTGCGAGCTTGTCGGGGTAATTTGATAAAAGAAAAACCTTGTATCCTTTTTCTTTGATCTCGCGGATCATCGGCAGAGAATAATCAAATTCGCCTACTATATCTTCGATGTTGCTCCAAAACAATTCGATCTTGTCTTTCAGGTCGGGATAGAGGCTGCAGAAGTGATCGCACGCTTCATCCACATCCTCTTCGCCGCGATCCATGCCCTTCCAAAAGTCCGTAAATATCATGTTGTCAACCAGGAATTCTATTGTTTCGTCATCAAACCCCAGATCGCTCATATAGTCTCTGTAGCGAAAGCTTACAAGCACGTCGCCGACGTCAAAAATGACATTCTTGATAGTTGTAGTTCTTTCCATTTTTCCTACCGCCTTGTTATCATGGATACGCTGATGAAAGCACTCCGTTTACAGTTTTAATGATCTGTTTTATCATTGATTTTTGCCGTTAGGCATTATCTCATCCGAATCAAGCACAATCGTAAATGGTCCTTCGTTTACAAGTGACACCTTCATATCCGCGCCAAATATCCCTCGTTCAACTTTTGGGACGGATTCCGAGCATTTATCGCATATATAGTTGTAGAGATCCTCTGACATAGCGGGATCGCCTGCATCGGTGAAACTTGGTCTGTTTCCCTTGCGACAGTTCGCATATAGTGTGAACTGTGATACAAGCAAAAGTGAACCGTCTACATCTGCCAGCGAGAGATTTGTTTTGCCGTTTTCGTCGTCAAAAATCCTAAGCCTTATCATCTTGTCTATCATTTTGTCGGCTATTTCTTTTGTGTCATTTTTTCCGATGCCGATCAGTACCAGAAAACCTTTGTCTATCTTTCCGACTGATTTTTTTTCAACTTCGACATCGGCCTGCGATACGACCTGGATTACAAATTTCATGTGCTTTCCTCCGTTATAAATATATATAAATTGATATGCAGCGGTATTGCGATCATTTCATCAGGCTTATGTTATTCCCGGTCACTTTTTGCAATTTTTGCGGCTGATCGATGCTTCAGATAATTGCTTATTTTTAACCTTATCGAGTGATATATCCAGGCTAAAAGTATTGTCAATATAAAGCATATGATCGCATAAGTCAGTCCGCCTTTTGACAGATACGGTATAAACAAAAGCGATATCATCGGGATCCTCATAAGGATATAGATCTCAAAAAGGTGTTCGCCAAACCATCTGAAAACAATGTCGGGAAACGGTATCAGATATGAGATCAAAACTATCCCAAGACAAAACAGTACGGAAGCGACCAGAAAACCGGGTGTTTTGAACTGACCTACAGCATAAGTCCTTATGAGATAAGTAACCAAAACACAGAAAAGAACAGTCATTATATAGCGCGTGACACCCAGAATTCCTTCGACCTTTCCGTCTTTGTTAAACCCGCAAAACTTCAGTATGCCATCCTTGTTTTGTGAGAAAAATACTCCAAACAGATACGCACTTATAGTGTTATAATAATAATCAGGCGTTGTAAACAAAAGCACTGCAATAAGCAGGATAGCAGATATGAAAAGCGCGGTCATACCGGTCTCGTTTCTAAGTGTTATCTTTTCAGGACCGTCAAACTTTGCAGTGATCTTGTCTGCTATGATCCAGGATAGCCAGGTTAGTATATAGAGGCATATAATTACAAATATATACCAATTGGAATTGCCGAGATTTAGCCACGCAACAAGTGACAAAGCAAATTGTTTTAGCGTAAACGGGATCCCCAAAAGCAGGTCCATAACAGCAAAAAGTAATACTGCCGGGATGAAAATAGCAAACACTCCAAGGACTCTTTTTTTGGGAATGCTTTTAACATAGTCCATACCTTTTGCACGGATGGATTCCATAACTCCGTAACCCGAATAAAACAAAAATGTAGTAACCATCAATTGAGATATCAGGCTCAATATTTTTTCGATCGCAGGAGCAACCTCCATGTAGGTTCGCAGGTGACTTATAAATACTACTATTATAAATACACCGTTTACACTTGCGGTCGCTTCTTTTGTTAAAAATCGGTATTTTGCTTGATTGCTGTTTGTCATTTTTACACCTGCTGTTGCGCCGTTTAGAAACCGGCTTCGCTTGAATCATGTGCAGACATTTTCCATCTGCGACTTTCATTTAAAAAGTTATTTAGCATCGTTCTTCCGTCGGGAGTAAGTATTGATTCCGGATGGAATTGAAGTCCGTATACCGGATCTGTCTTGTGCTGAACTGCCATTATCTCGCCGTCTGATGTTTTTGCAGTTATCAAAAGCTCATCAGGTATCGTGTCTGCAGCAGCAGCTAATGAATGGTATCGGCCTATTTTTGCGACTTTGTCCAAACCGGAAAAAATAGGACTTGTCA
This sequence comes from uncultured Lachnospiraceae bacterium, assembly GCA_947166015.1. Lineage (GTDB taxonomy): Bacteria > Bacillota > Clostridia > Lachnospirales > Lachnospiraceae > Eubacterium_F. Next base: position 13,056 of record CAMVCQ010000023.1, on the reverse strand, counting down.
GGTCAAACTGCGCATCGGACTGCTTGCCGTGCATAAGTTTTCCTGCGTAGGTTACTGTCGCACCATAGGCTTCACAGATAGCCTGATGACCGAGACAGATTCCCAGTATAGGAATTCTTTTTGAAAGCTTTTTTACACAGTCTATACATATCCCTGCTTCGGATGGTTTTCCCGGTCCGGGAGAAAGTATAACTGCCAAAGGATACATATCGAGTATCTCTTCAGGCGTTATCTCGTCGTTTCTGACAACCTTTATATCGGGCTCAATTTCGCCTATCATTTGATATAAATTGTATGAAAAACTGTCATAATTATCTATTAAAAGTATCATTGTTCACCCATCTCCTTTTCCGCATATCTGATAGCATCCAGGACAGCCTGTGCTTTGTTTTTGCTTTCCTGGAATTCGGTTTCGGGAACGCTGTCATACACGATCCCTGCCCCGCTTCTTACAAACACCTTGTTATTTTTTTTGTATGCTATACGGATGGCGATGCAGGTGTCCATATTGCCGGTGAAATCTATATATCCGATTGCTCCGCCGTAGATTCCTCTTTTGTTTTTTTCGAGCTCTGCGATCAGCTGGCAGGCACGGATTTTCGGAGCGCCCGAAAGCGTCCCCGCGGGGAGCACTGCTTCTATTGCAGACAGTGCATCTTTGTCATCGGATATTTTTCCGCGGACGGTAGAGCCTATATGCATAATGTGTGAAAACTTGAGCACATCCCTGAGTCTTTCAACCTCAACCGTGCCGAAATCACTGATCCTTCCGAGGTCATTTCTCGCAAGGTCTACCAGCATGTTGTGCTCTGCAAGTTCTTTTTCATCATGCAAAAGCTCCTCAACCAGAGCTTCATCCTCTTCAATTGTTTTGCCTCTCGGCCTGGAGCCGGCAAGCGGAAATGTGTGAAGTATACCGTCCTCGAGTTTTACCAGTGTTTCAGGTGATGCGCCTGCGACCTCCATATCCGTTCCCGAAAAATAAAACATATACGGCGACGGATTGATGGTCCGGAGAACTCTGTATGTATCCAGCAGGCTTCCCTCGTACGGTGCACTGATCCTGTTTGACAAAACGATTTGAAAAATGTCCCCTTCGCGGATGTAGTCCTTGGCTTTTTCTATCATTTCACAGTATTCTTCTTCTGAGAAAAGATAGCTCGATTCGCCTGTGATACGGCCGCTGCAGTCTATTTTTTTCTCGCCTGTTTTCAAAAGCTTTTCAAGGTTTTTCAGTTCTACTACTGCGTGATTATACTGTGTTTCAATATCATCAAATCTTATGTTTGTGATGAGGATTATTTTTTGTTTTAAACTGTCAAATGCAATAACCTTGTCAAAGAGCATCAGATCAAGATCTTTGAAGCCTTCCTCGTCATAGGATTTGTTTTTTGTAGTCGGTTCATAATAACTCAGATAGTCAAATGAAAAATACCCAACAAGACCTCCGGTGAACGGTGGCATACCGGGGACTTTCGGACTTTTGTACTTTTCAAGGACGCTCCTTAGATACTCTGAAGGATCATCTGTTTCAAGAGATATAAACTCGCCGGCTTCTATTTTTCCGTCGACGCAGCTTATGGCAAGCTTGGGATCGTATCCGAGAAAGGTGTACCTTCCCCAATGCTCGCTGGCCTGAGCTGACTCAAGCATATAGCAATGCTTTGAGATGTTTTTGAGGATCCTGATCACCTCTATCGGAGTTGTGAAATCAGACAGAATCTCCATAGCTACCGGTGCTACATTGTACTTTCCCGTAGCGGCTATTTCTTTTAGTGCCGCGATGTCCGGATAGATTTTTGGCTTCATAGTTACATTCCCCCTATAGTGCGGATCATTTTTTTGAGTTAATTTCCTCCGCAAACATACACCCTATGATATAGGATTTTGGCGGTTTCGTCAAGAGTTTCTGCAAGGTTTTGCTTGCGTTTTGCATGAAATAATGTTATAATCAGATTTCAAAAATGCGATGAGGCTCATTTGTCCCATCCAAATGAGGAGGTTTTTTCTAATGAGTAAAGGCAATTATTATCTGACTACGGCGATCACCTATACATCGGGAAAGCCGCACATTGGAAACACATACGAGATCGTTCTCGCGGACGCTATTGCGCGATACAAAAGGTTTCAGGGATATGATGTGAGATTCCAGACAGGAACCGATGAGCACGGACAAAAAATCGAATTAAAGGCTGAGGAAGCAGGAGTCAGCCCAAAGCAGTTTGTCGATGAAGTATCCGCCGAGATCAAAAGGATATGGGATCTGATGAATACCTCGTATGATAGATTTATCAGAACGACAGACGAGGATCATGAGCTTCAGATCAAAAAAATATTCAAAAAGCTTTATGATCAGGGAGATATATACAAGGGTGTATATGAGGGTATGTACTGTACACCGTGCGAGTCATTTTTTACATCATCCCAGTTGGTTGACGGCAAGTGCCCGGACTGCGGCAGAGAGGTTCAGCCCGCAAAAGAAGAGGCTTATTTTTTGAAGTTGTCCAAGTATCAGGACAGACTTGCAAAGCATATAGAGGATCACCCTGAGTTTATACAGCCTGCTTCAAGGCGCAACGAAATGGTAAACAATTTCATCAAGCCGGGGCTTCAGGATCTGTGCGTGTCCCGTACAAGCTTCAAATGGGGTATCCCTGTTGACTTTGATCCGGGACACATAGTATATGTCTGGATCGATGCTTTGAGTAACTATATCACAGGACTTGGGTATGACGCAGATGGAGAGCATGGAGAATTATTCAACAAGTATTGGCCGTGCGACCTTCACCTGATCGGAAAAGATATCCTCAGGTTCCACACAATTTACTGGCCTATCATGCTTATGGCACTGGATGTGCCGCTTCCGAAGCAGGTGTTCGGCCATCCGTGGTTGCTTACAAACAATGACAAGATGAGCAAATCCAAAGGAAATGTTATCTATGCGGATGACCTTGTTGAGATATTTGGAGTGGATGCAGTCAGGTATTTCCTGATGCATGAGATGCCGTTTGACAATGACGGAAGCATCACCTGGGAGCTTGTGATCGAGAGAAACAATTCGGACCTTGCAAATGTCTTAGGTAACCTTGTAAACCGAACCATATCCATGAGTAACAAGTATTTTGACGGAGTGGTCGCAGACAAGGGTGTGACTGAGCCTGTCGATGATGAGCTCAAGGCAGTTGCTGAGGCGACACCGGATAAGGTTACGGAAAAAATGGACAACCTGAGAGTTGCAGATGCCATAAGCGAGATATTTGTACTCTTTAAACGCTGCAACAAATACATCGACGAAACAGAGCCCTGGATACTCGCAAAAGACGAGGCGAAAAAAGACAGGCTCTCGACAGTGTTATATAACCTTATCGAGGGTATCAGGATCGGAGCAAATCTGCTTTCTTCGTTTATGCCTGAGACAGCAGAAAAGATCCTTTCACAGATAAACGCATCAGCCTGCGACCTCGATGAATTGAAAACAGGTTTTGGAAAATACGTATCCGGCACAAAGGTTACCGACAAGCCCGAGATACTTTTTGCAAGGCTTGATTCCGATGAGGTTATGGAAAAAGTCGTAGCAAAAGAAAATGCATCTGAGCCAGCTCAGGGCGGTGTGCCGGAGGATGTGATCGACATTGAAGCAAAGCCTGAGATCAGCTTTGATGATTTCGGAAAAATGCAATTTCAGGTTGGCAAGATCATAGCCTGCGAAGAGGTTAAAAATTCAAAGAAATTACTTTGTTCACAGGTGCAGGTTGGATCTGAAGTTCGCCAGATCGTATCCGGTATCAAAAAGTGGTATTCACCGGAAGAAATGGTCGGAAAAAGCGTAATGGTACTTGTAAATCTGAAACCCGCAAAGCTTGCCGGAGTTCTCTCCGAAGGAATGCTTCTTTGTGCAGAGGATGCCGATGGAAATGTAGTACTTATGACACCTGAAAAAGATGTTCCTGCGGGAGCGGAGATTTGCTGATATAGTCAAAGGAAAAAGATATGATCATCGATACGCACGTTCACTATGATGACGAAGTTTTTGACAAAGACCGGGAGGAAATCCTTTCCGGTCTTTTGTCACATGGGATAGGAATGGTTGTCGATATAGGAGCGGATATCAACACAAGTAAAAAAGCTGTTGAGCTGTCTGAAAAGTATCCGTTTTTATACGCCGTTATCGGAGTACATCCGAGCGAAACTATCGGCATGAAAGACTCAGATATAGAGTTTTTGTATGAGCTTGCTACGGCAAAAAAATACATTGCTTCAGAGCGGGATACTCTTTCTGAAAAAGAAAAAAATAACAAAAAAATTCTTGCTATAGGAGAGATCGGTCTCGACTATCACTGGGCAAAGGATGAAGCCGAAAAAATAAACCAAAAAAAATGGTTTATAAAACAGATAGAGCTTGCCAAAAAAACAGACCTTCCGATAGTTATTCACAGCAGGGATGCGGCCGAGGATACAATGCGTATCGTAAAGGATGAAAAAGCGTATGAGTGCGGCGGAGTTGTGCATTGTTATTCGTATTCTCCCGAGCAGGCAAAAGAATATGTAAAGATGGGTTTTTTTCTCGGAGTTGGCGGCGTAGTGACATACAAAAACGGAAAAAAATTAAAAGAAACTGTTGCTCAGACAGACCTCTCGCATATTGTTCTTGAAACAGACTGTCCGTACCTGTCACCGGAGCCTCATCGTGGCAAAAGAAATGATTCTACAAACCTTAGATTTGTTATCACGGAGATCGCTTCGCTCAAAGGAGTTAGCGAGGAAGAAGTGATAGAAGTTACTGCGCAGAATGCGCGCAGGTTGTATCGGATGGATTAAAAAAAGGAGAAGCTATGCAGATAGTATCAGATCCTATAAGCGAAACATATCGCCTGATCAAAAAATACGATATACATGCAAGGAAGCGTTTCGGACAAAACTTCCTTACTGATGCCCGTGTTCTCGACAAGATCATCAATGCTGCGGATGTGACAAAAGATGATTTTGTACTTGAGATAGGTCCGGGACTTGGCACGCTTACCAGGGTGCTTTGCGACCATGCAAAAAAAGTGCTTGCTGTTGAGCTTGACTATGATCTGGTAGATATACTTGAGGCGGAGTTTACGATGTACGAAAACCTTGAGATCATACAGGGAGATATCCTCAAGCAGGACATCAAAAAAATAGCAGATGAGTACAATGAAGGACGCCCGATAAAGATCGTTGCAAATCTACCATACTATATCACAACTCCGATCATTATGGAGTTGTTTGAGAGTCATGCGCCGATAGAGAGCATTACTGTTATGGTGCAAAAGGAAGTTGCGGATCGTATGATGGCAAAGCCGGGAGACAAAAACTGCGGAGCCATATCGTTAGCTGTTCAGTATTATTCAGAGGTTTATCTTGCTGCGCGCGTGCCGCAAAACTGTTTCACGCCAAGACCCAGGGTTGACAGTGCGGTCATCAGACTCACACTTCGCAAAAATCCCCCGTTTGAGGTAAAAAACGAGGCACTCATGTTTGACCTGATGAGGGCCGGATTTGAGCAGAGGAGGAAAACTCTAGTAAATGCCATATCGGGCAGTGCAAAGCTTGACATATCCAAGCAAGATATAGCCGAGGTCATAGTTAAAGCCGGCTTCTCTGAAACCATTCGCGGTGAAAAGCTTGATCTGAGCCAATACGCAGCGCTTGCGGATCTGTTGCAATGACATTATTTTTTGATGAAATATGAGCGTTTTTTTTCGGAGTTATTTCATATATGGCAAAGGTTTAACGAAACATTACGAAACTGCTATCATGAAGGGTGAAAACTATTGACATAAAAGCCTTCATGATTTATACTATTAGCGGTGATTATCAGAAGAATGATCATAAACAACATAGTATGTTTTCTATGTTGTTATTTTTTCGCAATATTTTGTGCTGTTTTTCTATAGAACACGCTACATGTTGCAAAAGGGAAAAAGGGAAAAGGGACGGAACGCATCAATGAAAATACTACTATCAAGAATAAAAATGATCGGCTTTATGCTGTTTGTCGATATCGTGGTCTCAGGCATGTTTTTTGCAGTGTTGCTTGACTGGCTCTCGACAAGTGAAAAGTCGATCAGGATCATCGGTATTATTTTGGCCATTTCATTTTTTATATTGGTCATAGTGGTGAAATATCTGTTTATCTACAGGCAGCTTGGAAGAGATGATGTAACCGGCGGATACAACAGAAGGCAGTTTGAGAATCAGGCTAAGCACATTCTTTCGAGTAGTCATCAGTATGCGATGGTTCATGCAAATATCGACCGATTCAAGTTGATAAACGATGCTTACGGAGATGAAGAGGGAGACGCCATCCTCAAAAATATCCAAAAGATCATCGATTCCGAGCTTGGATGGGATGAGGTTTCCGGAAGGCTTATGGCTGACAATTTCGGAATACTCGTTCATTTCAATACGATTTCAAAGCTTGATGAAAGACTTGAAAAAATCTCAAATAAATTTGCAGATATGTGCGATTCATCGGGAGTGCCGTATGGGATCGTGATGTTCTACGGGGTTTATGTTATCGATCTCGACGAAAAGCTGACCGTCGGAGCGATGCTTGAGAGAGCCAACCTCGGAAGGAAAAATATCTCCTTCAACAATTACAGAGTTCCGCTTGGTGTCTACGATGATAAGGATCGTCAGAGGATGAACCGCGACAGAGAGCTTGAGCGCAAGATGAATGAGGCAATGGCTCACGGAGATTTTGTTCCTTACCTTCAGCCAAAGGTTGATCTCGGCTCTGACAAGATTGCGGGTGCTGAGGCACTCATCAGATGGAAAGATCCTGAGGAGGGGATGATTTATCCCAATGAATTCATACCGCTTTTTGAGCAAAACGGATTTGTTATAAATATAGATCTCTATATGTTTGAAGAGGTCTGCAGAATGGTTGACGAGTGGCACAAAAAAGGATATCGCACCATCCCGGTATCGGTCAATCTTTCAAGATGTCATTTTGAAGTGCCCGAGTTTTTCGAGTACTACGAAGCTATATATCAGCAGTACGATATCCCTCAGGGTGCTATCGAGATAGAGCTTACCGAGTCACTGTTCTACAATGATCTTGACTCGCTCAATGACCTTGTTTCGCGCATCCACAAGCTGGGTATGACGTGTTCTATCGATGATTTCGGAAGCGGATACTCATCGCTCAACATGCTCAAGGATGTCAGGGTTGATACGCTGAAGCTTGACAGAGTATTTTTCAAAGGCAGCGAGGACGATGCCAGAGGAAAAGATGTCATCAAGAGTGTCATAAATCTTGCACAGGCGCTCAACTTAAAAACTGTTTCGGAGGGTGTGGAGATATCTGAGCAGGTTGAGTTTTTGAGAGATATGAACTGTGATCTGATCCAGGGATATGTATTCTTCAAACCGCTTCCTTTGCAGGAATTTGAGAAACTTGCATTTACCGTATAATTTCAAATTATTTTTTTAAGGAAACTACGCGATTGTTATGGCAAAAATAATATATAAAACGTTAGGGCTTATACTAATATTTGCCGGTGCACTCTGGTTTTTTGGAAGAGGACTTAAAACCAGTTATCAGGTAGCTCAGAGTGCGCAGACTGTTGAGGAGGAAACTTTCCCTGTGCTTTTGGTCGAAACGCAGGGAAAAACGATCAATCCTCTGTATGGATACGCTGCGACCATGGAACCCAATGTGGTCCGCGAGACCATGACTCCTTTGGACGAGTCAAAAACCATAACACTGCATATAAATAAGTGTAAAAATCACCTCACGGAGATTACCTACAGGATCATAGATAAGGAAAGCTGTGAGGTTTATGACACGCAATCAGTCAAGGGCTTTACTTCCGATCAAGAGGAGGTAAGGCTTGTGTTGTCTTATGCTCTTGCTACTTCTACAGAGTACATTCTTGATATCGGCGGAGTTATGTCCGATGGTAGAGAGGTTCATTATTATACCAGATTGAAATACTATATTGATGATTCAGGCTTTGACAAAAAACTATCTTTTGTAAAAAGATTTCATCAGGACACTTTTGAAAAAAGCAAGATGGAATCAATAGCAAAATACTTGGAAACAAATGACAAAAAAAGCAACTCTACTCTTGCCAAGGTCAGCATACATTCGAGCTCTGATCTTGTCACCTGGGCAGGTATGTCGCCTAAGATAATATCAGATGAATATATTTCCGTACTTGAATACAACATGGAGACGGCCTGCGTACAGTACAATTACTTTGTCAAAGCAAATACAAATTCCGGAGAAGAAACATATCATGTAAAAGAATTCTACAGAGTCAGACATGCTCTCGGCCAGGATTATCTGTTGAACTATGAAAGGACGATGGAAGCAGCTTTTGATCCGGAGGTCACAAATCCCGCAACATCGCAGATAAAAATTGGTATCACGTCAAAAACGACCGGAAATCTGATTCCAAATAACGACGGGAAGGGAATATTTTTCTCAAGAAACGGTGTTGTATATAACTATGATATGGTTAATAATTCGATCAAGCCTGTCTATAGTATTTACAGTGAAAATGCAAGCTACTTGCAGCGAGCGTATGATGAAAATGATATCAGGCTGATCGCAGTGGACGACAGTGATTCTTTGTATTTTACGGTTTATGGATATCATCCGAGAGGGGCTTACGAGGGTGATGTCGGAATTGTTTTGTACAGATACAACAAAGCTGAGGGTGTCGAGGAGCTTGTAAATCTTCCTATGAGCACGACATTTAAACAATTAAATGTTGACTTCGATACATACGGCTATGTGAGCCCGAGGGATGTTTATTATTTCTCTGTTGCAAATACTGTTTATGCCTACAATATTTCCGGACAAAGACTTGAGATACTCCAGGAAAATGTCAAAGAGGTTTCATTTAGGACTATGGAGAGCTCAAACTGCTATGTCTGGTCATCATCGCTTGCGGATGGATACGGCGACAGTATCACGATATATAACCTCAAAAACGACGAGCATCATCTGATATCAAAGCCTGACGAGGACAGCCTTGTGAGACTTTTGGGGACGATAGAGAGCAATGTCGTATATGGGTTTGTAAACAAAAATGATATCAAAAAACAAAACGATGGAACTACGATCGTTCCCTGCTATGAGCTTTTGATAGCAGATACAACAGGCAAGGTCGTGAAGACCTACGAAAAAGAAGGGTGCTATATAAAGAGTGCAGAAGGCAGTGGAAATGTCGTAAATATCAAGCTCTGCAAAAAACGAGGTGGAGGATATATAAATGCCGGAGAGGACTCGATCCTCAACAGATCTGATCTGAAGGCATCGAAGTTTTCATATACCTCCAAAACAACAACCAAATCACTTTCGGAATGGTACATCAGATTTCCTTCTACATTTACCATGCCGGGGGAGATGAAAGAGCTTCCGGGAGATGACAAAATAAGGCTTGGAAACCGTTCTGTCAGACTGGAAGCACCGGCTATCATGAAATACTATATTTCAGCTCTCGGAAAAATGACCAAATCGTTTGAAAATGTCAGAGAGGCCATAAGTGAGGCTGACAAACAAATGGGAGTTGTTATATCAGGTGATCATCAGGTTGTTTGGGAGAGAAGCGGAGCGTTTAATCAAAATAACCTTGGTGATCTGACACTTGTCAAGAGCAGCGGTTCTGTATCAAACCTCGCAGCCTGCGCTTCGATGATAATAAGTCAAAACGGAGATAAGTATGTGACTGCGTCGGCGCTGTCTTCGTCAAAAGCGACACTATATGATATGGTTGCGGATCACATTTCAAATCCTTTGAACCTGAAAGGCTGCAGATTGGATCAGGTGATATACTTTGTGAGCAACAACAAACCTGTGATCGCTATGACCGGTGATCGAAAAGCTGTTGTTATAGCAGGGTACACATTAAAAGATCTTACGATATATGATCCCGACAAAGGAAAACTGAAAGTAAGTAGAAAAGAGTATGAGGACACCTTCAAAAAAGCCGGAAACAGATTTATATCGTATATGGAAGATTACAAGAAGGTGGAAGAATAATTATGGAATTACCTGTAGCGTACACTGACCGTATGAAGCTTCTTTTGGGCGATGAATTTGAAGCTTATCTCGAGTCGATGAGTAGCGAAAGACTCTATGGACTGAGAGTAAATACGTCAAAAATATCAGTGGAAGAATTCGAAAAAATATCTCCATTCCCGATCAAAAAAATACCGTATATAAAAAACGGATTTACTTATGATGGGAATGCTTTTTCACCCGCAAAGCACCCTTATTACTTTGCGGGGTTGTTCTATCTGCAGGATCCGTCGGCTATGACGCCTGCGTCGAGATTACCGGTGTCTCCCGGCGACAAAGTGCTCGATCTGTGTGCTGCTCCCGGGGGTAAGTCAACGGAGCTTGCGGCCGGATTAAAAGGAGAGGGCGTTCTTGTTGCCAATGATATAAGTGCAAAAAGAGCAAAAGCCTTGCAAAAAAATCTTGAGCTTTTCGGGATGAAAAACATCCGAATAACAACCGAGTATCCCGATAGATTGTGCGAGGTATTTGAAGGATATTTTGACAAGATACTTATAGACGCACCCTGCTCCGGAGAGGGGATGTTTAGAAAAGATCCCGCAATGATAAAAGCCTGGACAGAAAACTCCCCTGCAGAGTACGCAAAGCTTCAGGAACAGATCGTAAAAGCAGCAGTAAAAATGCTTGCAGACGATGGATATATGCTGTACTCGACCTGTACATTTTCACCGTGTGAGGATGAGGGGACTGTGTTAAAGATTCTTGAAGCCGACGAGAGTCTGGAGCTTGTGAGACCGGACTGGTATGAGGGGTTCGCTGAAGGTATCCCGGAAGCCGTAGACAGTACAAATGATGATCTGAAAAAATGCATAAGGATATTTCCTCACAGGATGGACGGAGAGGGACATTTTGTTGCATTATTTCACAAAAGATCAACTACAAAAAATGACAATAAAATTGACAAAAAATCCGTATATAATAAAAAATCTAAAAACAGCAAAAAAACAATCACCAAAGAAGACAAAGCCGTTTTTGATGAATTTTTGCAACTGTGTGAGATGGATATCTCCGCTTATTGCATAGAAGATCATAGTGGCAAGCTGTATTTGAAATCTTCACAAATGCCGGATATAAACGGACTGAAATTCATCCGCGACGGTTTGTATCTGGGAGAGTGCAAAAAACAGAGATTTGAACCATCTCAGGCATTTGCGATGGCGCTTTCAAAAAAAGAATTCAAAAACTGTTTTGATATATCATCAAAGGATGAGAGAGTTGTTAGATATCTCAAAGGGGAGACAATATTTTTTACGGAGGATGAAGTAAAAGCTATCAACGACGGACACGTGCTTGTCTGCACTGATGGATTCCCTCTCGGGTGGGGAAAGAAAAAAAACAACACGCTTAAAAACAGATATCATTCAGGATGGAGACTGATGTCCTGACCTATAGGATATAGCTGAGATGATATCAGCAAAGCCGGAGGAATTATATGGAAAATAACGAGGAAATATATCTTGATGACGAGTTTATGTCAAACCTGATGGAAAACGATGCCATCGGGAGTTTCATCCGCCAGGGAGAGGCTTTCAAAACTCTGATGGCATATTACAAATGTGCCATTATGGAGATTGAAACGAAGTTCAATGTTTTAAATGAGGATTTTTCGGCGGAGTACGATCGCAATCCGATAGAGACTGTCAAAACCAGACTCAAGTCCCCGGAGAGCATCATAGAAAAACTGCATAGAAAGCAGCTTCCGTTTTCTGCAGAATCAATTGAGCAAAACTTAAATGATATCGCGGGCGTGAGAGTTATCTGTGCGTTTCCGGAGGACATTTTTCTTTTGAGTGATTGTCTGCTGCAGCAGGATGATGTCAAGCTCATAAAGAAAAAAGACTATATCTCCAATCCAAAACCCAATGGCTACAGAAGCCTTCATTTGATAGTAGAGGTGCCTATCTTTTTGCACACAGAAAAAAGATTTATGAAGGTTGAGGTTCAGTTCAGGACGATAGCTATGGACTTTTGGGCAAGCCTTGAACATCAGATATACTACAAAAAAGGTCACGATGCGATAGAGCTCAGAGAAGAGCTCAAAAACTGTGCTGAGGTAAGTGCGGCCTTGGATTTAAGAATGCAAAATATCCGTGCCCAAATAAATGAGGAATAGATTTGTATGAAGTGTAAAAAAGCCGGTGATAGAGCAATATGTATCATTATTGTCGTATGTTTAGCTGTTTGCATAGGGGGCATTTTTGCCCCTGCACGCACTGCGAAAGCGTCCGTCGTGTACAAAAACTATCCGGTTATAAAAGGCTATTTTTCATATCCGTCATCTGATTCGACCAAAGACAAAAACGCCGTGTTTTATTATTCTGATGGGTATTTTTCTTCGCCCTCGGATCAGTATGACGAACACCTTTCAACAATGTCTTTGTGTATGGCTATGTCAGCCATGAATTCAGTCGAAAAAAAAGATTATTACAACAAATCCGCCAATGTCAGAAAGCTGTTTGATAAGCTTGGATTTGATGATATCGCTGTCAATTCCGGATTTGTTTCAAAGCCTACGGAGGATTCTATAGGGGTAGCGGTTGCAAAAAAAGAGATAAAGATCGACTCAAAAAAAATGACTGTTATTCCCATTAGTATTCGCGGTGCCGGATACGAAAAAGAGTGGATATCAAACATGCAGGTTGGGACTGAAGGAGATGCAAAAGGTTTTTCGGATGCGGCAAAAAAAGCATTTGATTTTCTGAAAAAATACATAGAAAAATTCAATATAAATACAGACGATGCAGTGTTTTGGATAACAGGTTTCTCACGCGGAGGTGCTGTGACTGATATACTTACAAAGCTTGTTACGGATGAGTACGATACAGACGGAACGAGGGTGTATGCTTATTCTTTTGCAACACCGAGAGCAGCGTATAACTCGACAAACCCTTATATGGGAGGACATTGTATCATAAATCGTCTTGACGGTGTGCCATGTGTGGTTGCGTTGTAGGTGGGAGTTGGGCATTACGGGCAGGAGAGAACAGTTCCTGCCA
>CAMVCQ010000022.1 GCA_947166015.1 uncultured Lachnospiraceae bacterium | reverse complement strand
TAAGACTAACTTCTAGTTCAGTCACGAAAACCGGAATTTAAAATTTCAGTTTACTATTATTTTTAAAAATCTTGACTTTTTTTATTTATTATCGTATTGTAGAGACTATGGACGGACAAACTATAGCGGCTATAGCAACCGCATCAGCAAATGGAAGTATCAGTATCCTCCGCATCTCGGGACCGGAGGCTGTTTGTGTTGCTGATAAACTGTTTCGTGTAAAAAAACGTGATGGAAGCTTTGTTGGTGCAAATCTTGTTGATGCGCCTACGCATACGATACACTATGGTTTTATTTGCAGAGATGTTTCATTTGAAATAATTGATGAGGTACTCTTGCTTTTGATGCGTTCGCCCAAAAGCTACACAGCGGAAGATGTAGTTGAGATCCACTGTCACGGTGGCGCATATATAGCAAAGGTAATCCTAAACCTGCTTTTGGAAAACGGTGTCAGGCTGGCAGAGCCCGGCGAGTTTACCAAGCGGGCATTTTTAAACGGGCGTATCGACTTAACTCAGGCAGAATCTGTGATGGATGTCATTAGCGCAAAAAGCGATATGGCATTAAATACTGCGGAGGGACATCTCGCGGGTGATATAAAAAATGTCATCACAGAAATGAGAGAGGTGCTTTTGACAGATACTGCATATCTTGAGGCGGCGCTTGATGATCCGGAGCATATTGAACTTGATGATTTTGAGAGTATGCTTTCAGGTCATTTGGATGAGATAGAGCCGCAGATTGAAAAGCTGATAGCAAATTCAGAAAACGGTCGTATAATATCTGATGGCATAAAAACTGCTATTGTAGGGCGTCCGAATGTCGGAAAGTCTTCTTTTTTGAATTGTATTCTTCGTGAAGACCGTGCTATAGTAACAGATATCCCGGGAACAACGAGAGATACTCTCGAGGAGGATGTTCGTATAGGTTCTGTTCTTCTTAAGCTGATTGATACTGCAGGTATCCGAGCAACTGAGGATACGGTTGAAAAAATCGGTGTGGAAAAATCTCTGTCATCTATCAAAGACTGCGATTTTGTGATTTGTGTGCTTGATTCGAGTGAAGCAATAAATGACAAAGACATAGAGATTTTGAAGCTTACGATTGATAAGCCCGGAGTTATTATACTAAATAAATCAGATCTTGAAGAAATAGTCGGAATTGATCATGTAAAAGAATTAGTAAATAATAATGGTATAAATAAGCAGATTATTTCTTTTTCTTCTACAACAGGAAGTGGTTTGGATGCCCTTGAAAACTTGCTTGAGGAGACATTTTTCAAGGAATTCTTTTCAAAAAGTAATACGAATAATAAAGAAATAATAATCACAAATATAAGACAAAAAGAATGCCTGATCAGAGCAAAAGAATCAATAATTAATCTGAGACAAACTATGTCAGCAAACCTTCCGGAGGATCTGCTCACGGTTGATCTTTTGGATGTTTACAAAAACCTCGGTCTGATCATCGGTGCTGAGATAGAGGACGATTTGGCTGACAAGATATTTAAAGATTTTTGTATGGGAAAATGATTTAACAATGAAAGCTACACATAAGTATACCACGCAATATGAAAAAATGACTCAGATGCCGGTAGAAAGACTTGTTATGACTCTCGGTGTTCCGACTACTATAAGTATGCTTGTTACTACTTTTTATAACATGGCTGACACTTACTTTGTCGGAAGACTTGGGACGAGTGCGACCGGTGCTATAGGTGTACTTTACCCATTGATGGGAATCATCCAGGCACTTGGGTTTTTACTTGGACAGGGTTCGGGCAGCAACATTTCAAGATTACTTGGAGCGAAAAAACATGATAGAGCATCTGATTTTGCGTCTACAGGGTTTTTCTATTCTTTGATCGGTGGTGTTTTGCTACTCGTGATCGGTGTGATATTTTTGAACCCGATGTTGTATCTTTTGGGAAGCACTGATACGATACTTCCATTTGCGAGAGAATATGGAATTTATATTTTGCTGTGCTCTCCTGCGATGATCTCAAGTTTTGTTTTGAACAATATCCTTCGCTTCGAGGGGCGGGCTAACCTTGCTATGGTTGGACTTTTGATCGGTGGACTTGTAAATGTTGTCGGTGACTGGTTTACGATCAGGATCCTTGGGATGGGGATCGAGGGAGTCGGGATCTCTACAATGCTGTCGAATTACTTGAGTGCGGGACTGCTGCTATCAAATTTTTTTAGAAACAAAACCGTAACCAAGATACAAATCAAGCGCGTATTTTTTAAAAAAATGTCGCGACGAAATACAGTAAGTGACAGTTCGGGTGTGATTCCTGATTTAAGTTCGTATAATAATGACGAAGTCGAAAATCAATTAGTTGATGATTTGGAAAGTGATTCTCCAGATAGATTTCATAATAATGATTCAGAAAAATATAGGGATGATCGATTGATTAAAAGTCGCTCGAGTGATGGAGAGGCTGAAAGTGATAAACAGAAAAGATTAAGTGATAGGATTATCATATTAAACATAATCTTAGTCGGTTTACCAAGTCTTGCCAGGCAGGGGATGTCTTCACTTGCTACGATGCTTATGAATAGGATGGCGCTTCCGTATGGTGATCCCGCGATCGCTGCGATGAGCATTGTGATGAAACTCGGATTTGTTCTATTCGCAGTGGGACTTGGAATAGGTCAGGGGTATCAGCCGGTTTGCGGTTTTAACTACGGAGCAAAAAAATTTGACAGAGTGAGAAGAGCGAGCTATTTTACCTGGTTATTTTCTACGGCGGTAGTAGGAAGCTTTTCGCTTGTTGCGTGGATCTTTGCATCTGACCTGGTTGGCATTTTTCGTGATGACCCTGCTGTTATTGCAATCGGTGTTCCGGCGCTTCATTATCAGCTTTTGACAATGATCGTTATACCGGTGAGCTTTTGTGGCAATATGCTATTTCAGAGCACAGGTATGAGTGGGCGTGCTTTGTTCCTGTCTTGCTTACGAAGTGGGCTGTGCTATATACCTGTTCTTTTGATCGTAGTTCCGATGTTTGGTCTTTTCGGAATACAGATTGCACAGCCGATAGCTGATGTTATAGCAGCAGCGATTACCTTGCCATTTTTCTTGAGTTTTTTGAGAAGTATGAAAACAGTTTAAGTTTTTAGATATACATCAGTTTTCGGAAAGCGTTATGTGTTCTTTTTTATGAGATTAGTTTGACCTTTGGGAGGAAAAGATGTTAAAAAATTTTAAAGAGAATTCTGTTATATTGAATGAGGGAGACTTAGATAAAAAAATGTACAAGGTTGTCTCCGGTAAGGTTGAGGTTTACATCGGATACCGGACGGAAAGCGAGACGATCATTGGAATCTTATCTGAAGGGAAGTACTTTGGTGAGCTTGGTGCGTTTGTAGATGAGCCGGCGATATATACCGTTGTCGCTTATTCGGATTGTTTGGTTTTAGAGATCGAGAGAGATGAGCTTGGTGTGTTTGCGAAGAACAACTATCTTGATCTACTCGCGATCATGAAAAATATGACTATGTCGACGATTAATCTCAAAGCAAGTATTGACCTTTTGAATCAGGATATACTTGCTCTTTCAAGTAATCTTGAGAAAGAAAAAAACGTTAACGAGATCAAAAGAAGGATCATGACCAGTGATGTGAGAAAGCAGTATTTGAAGTACAATATGTTTGCTGCTAATTCAGATACGCAACTGAAGACGAATTGAGTTGTGTACGATTTGGGTTTAATCTAAATCTCCACCATTGCAATACTGCTTCATTCAATATTTAGTGGTACATGATTCGATTTTGGTTAACTAGCTTTTACTCGGGGATCCACTCGCGTCTTGCGGAAACATCGCGTTGCACGCCTCGAAAACACCTCGGCTGCGCAACGATGTTCCTCGCGAGTCCCCTCGTACAAAAGCAGTTAACACAAAATCGAAATCAGTAACTAAACAAAGATTCTTGTGTATAGAAATCAGTGGAAGTAGCACGAGAGGAAATAATCGTTTAACATAACAGGCAATCACAATGAATTATTTCGCTAAAGCTACGTAATATTTCTAAATCAAAATCTTATCAAAGTAACTAATTTCGATTTTAGGTTGACTGCTTTTGTACGAGGGGGTTCGGTCGCCGTCGGTATGAGGATTTAGCTTGCTAAATCCCATACCGCTACGTGCGAGCATGAGTGCAAACGACCCCGAGTAAAAGCAGTCAACTAAAATCGAATTAGAGTCCACAAATAATTCAATTATGATGCTAGAGATGTTTTGAAAGGGAGCCAGATATGATTGAGATTTTCAAAAGATACGGAATAGATTTGACTGAGGATCAGGAGCAGATGCTTGAGGAGTATTATCGTCTGCTTGTTTCTTATAATGAGAAGGTTAACCTGACAGCTGTTACGGATCGTGATGATGTTATCAAAACTCATTTTCTTGATTCTGCACTGATTCTTTCTTCGGATATTTCACTGAGTTTGTCATCCGAAAAAATCAGGGTTTTGGATGTTGGAACGGGTGCAGGATTTCCCGGATTAGTTCTTGCTATCCTCAGATCGGAGTGGGATATTGTTCTTTTGGATTCTCTCCGCAAGAGAGTTGATTTCTTAAATGATGTTGTGAGTAAGCTCAATTTGAATAATGCTGTTTGCATCCACGGGAGAGCAGAAGAGCTTGCGAGAGATGCTGACTATCGAGAAGGTTTTGACCTTGTGGTTTCGAGAGCTGTTGCGGAGCTCAGACTTTTGCTTGAGCTTTGCATACCGTTTGTTAATTCTGATGGAAGATTTGTTTCGTACAAAGGACCGAAGTATCATGATGAGATTGCTTCAGCAACTAATGCTCTTGCTGAACTTAACTGCGCTGAGCCGAAAGTCATGTCTATGTCTGTTTTTGATAAGGAAAGATTTTTGGTGGAGGTCTGTCGTGATGGAGATCTTCCGGAAAAATACCCGCGTCGAGCCGGGATACCTGCCAAGCGACCGCTTTGATATCGTTTTTATTTCTTATAATAGTTCGAATTGTTCTTTGTTATTTTCTGACACCAATCCACTGATTTTGTTCGGATTTCCGTCTGCAAAACAACATCTTGGTCCATGCCTTTCCACATGCCACAAGATAATGTTTCACGTGAAACATTTTTTCTATCAGGACATTTTTCCTGAATTTCATCTTTGTTCACACACAACTATATAGAGTGGAAACATTCGTTCAACCACAAGATAATGTTTCACGTGAAACATTTGAAAGAAACTAGAACAAAAAACATCAAACACAGTCAAAAAAGATGAAAAACTTCTTGCTATACTCTCACGAAAGTTGTATAATCATCATGATATTTTCATAAGAAAGGAATTCAAAAATGAGTGAAGTAATGGCTATCGCCAATCAGAAGGGTGGAGTCGGAAAAACGACTACGACAATTAACCTCTCTGCTGCTCTTGCGGAGAAAGGAAAAAGAGTTCTGGTAGTCGATATGGACCCGCAGGGAAACACATCAAGCGGCCTCGGAATCGACAAAGAAGATCTGAAGAATCTTTCAAATCCAACAGATGAAAACGATTCAGCAAAGGGAAATACAATTTACCAGCTGATGATAGGGGAGTGTACTTTTGACGAATGCGTTCAGAGAGACGTTTACGATAACCTTGATCTCCTTCCGGCAAACATTGATCTGTCCGCTATAGAGATTGAGAGTATGGAGATGGACAACAAAAACTATATCCTTGCCGATATAGTGGATGCTGTTAGAGATGATTATGATTTTGTTCTCATTGATTGTCCTCCATCACTGAATGCGTTGACCATCAACTCGATGACAACAGCTGACTCTGTTCTGGTTCCAATCCAGTGTGAGTACTATGCGCTCGAAGGACTTGATCAGTTGATGCACACGATCGCTTTGGTTCGAGATCGTCTGAACGAAAAGCTCTACATCAACGGAGTTGTATTTACTATGTACGACGGAAGGACAAACCTTTCGATGTCTGTCATCGATGCAGTCAGAAATAGTATGAATCAAAAAATATATGACACGATCATTCCTCGTGGAGTCAGACTCGCGGAGGCACCGAGCCACGGAATGCCGATCACAAAATACGATAGAAGATCAATCGGAGCAAGAGCGTATCTCGCTTTGGCTGATGAGATAATCGAAGGGAGTGCAAGCTGATGGCAGGAAAGAAAAATGTTCTGGGCAAAAACCCACTTGAGAAAAAAGGACGCGGACTTGACTCTGTAATATCAGGAGGAAGAGCTGACAAAGCCTCCGGTAAAAACGAGAAAAAAGAAGAAAATGTCTCCGGAAGTGGAGAGGTGATCCTTGGGATCAACAAAATAGAACCTAACAAAAACCAGCCTCGAAAAGAATTTGATCAGGAACGACTTCAGGAACTGGCTGATTCAATAAAAGAGCATGGTGTTGTCCAGCCGCTGGTTGTTTCAAAACAGGATGGGTACTATCAGATAATAGCCGGTGAGCGTAGATGGCGTGCATCGAAACTTGCCGGATTGAAAGAAGTACCGGTTGTGATAAAAGAGTATTCTCCACAGGAAGTGATGGAGGTTGCTCTTATTGAGAACATACAAAGGGAAGATCTAAACCCTGTTGAGGAAGCAAAAGCATATCAGAATCTGATTGATGAGTACCACTTAAAACAGGAAGATGTTGCGAAAAAGGTTTCCAAAAACAGATCAACTATCACAAATGCTCTTCGACTTTTGAAACTTGATGAGTCGATTCAGGATATGCTGGTTTCCGGAGATATAAGCAGCGGACATGCGAGAGCGCTTCTGGCAATCGAGAATCTCGACCGACAAAAAGAAATCGCGAACAAAATCATAAAAGAAGGATTGAGTGTTCGCGAGGTAGAAAAGCTCTCGAAAGAAGACGGAACCAAACCGGCGAAGAAAAAAGAAAAGACATCGACAAAGCATGATGCGGTTTACGAAGAGTGGGAAGAAAAATTAACAAGGTCCACCGGAACCAAAGTCAAGATCGACAGAAAAAATGAAAAGCAGGGCACGATTAAAATCGAGTATTACTCAATTGAGGATTTTGAAAAAATAGCAAAAAAACTACAAAAATAATCGAACGAGCGTTCGAGTTTCTCATGCAAAATCAGACACAATATATAGAGAATCGGACACAGAAAAACACAAAATATCATGAGACATGAAAAAGGCCTTACAAAGCCCGAAAAATCGTTGTTTTTAAAAGCGTAAAAAAGATCAATATTGCTGCGGAAAACAGGTTTTGATCTTAAAAATGAAAACGGAATCAAATCCGTAGTAAGAAAGGAAAAAGAAAAATGTTTAAGTGGGATAATTTTGGAATGCAGATTGACCTGGTCACTTTGATCATGGCAGGAGTTCTTCTTCTGATGTTTATTCTTGTCATTGTTCTTTTTGCAAAAATTTCAGGACTCAAAAATAAATACAGAGGATTTATGAATGGATCTGATGCGAGAAGTCTTGAACAGGCATTTATGAAAAAGTTTGAGAACATGGATTTTATCAATGGAAAGCTTAGCGAGATAGACGATAGGCTTGACAGGATTGACAGCAACCTTTTGATAACATTCCAGAAAGTCAGCCTGATAAGATACGATGCTTTCAAAGCAGGTGGCGGACAGTTGAGTTTTGTCCTCACGATGCTGAACAAAGTAAATGATGGTTTCATCCTAAACACTGTTCATTCAAATTCTGCTGAAGGATACTTCAGTTACATCAAGGAAGTTAAAGGCGGACAGGTTTCCGTGGAACTTTCGGAGGAAGAGGAAAAATCACTTGAGCAGGCGTTGATGGGGTAAGTTTCTGCTGTTGCAGACTCGTTGCTTGTACCAAAGAAAAAAAGCCCTCGCCCGGCAGTTGCAGGTCTGCCAAACAAGGACTCGGGATACGCCATCGGGGGCTCGAACCCCGGACACCCTGATTAAGAGTCAGGTGCTCTTCCAACTGAGCTAATGGCGCTCATATATATAACAAAGTGTATTATACTCTACTCTGACAAAAAAAGCAAGAGAAAAATAAAAAAAAGTGTATATTTTGTGAAAAAATATATAAAATAGTGCATTTTGTACAATATTTAGTTGGAATAATAGGGTTTTATGATCATTTTTTTGATGAAAATTAAGAATTATTATTGAAAAACAGAAAAAAATGCATAATCACATTTTAAATCCGGAGCATTTCCGAAAAATCCTGAAAATCAAGGGATCCTGCAAATGAATAAAAGAATTGTTATCTCGATCATAAGTGATTATCGATCATATAATCAAAACAACAATTCAAAAACTAATTAGTTATTTACGTATTATTCTAATTGATATATTAACCAAAATAAAGTTTATACATCATAAAAAACAACAAAGAGGAGAAAGGCATTGAAAGAAGAAAAAAAATACGTCAAACGATTAAAAATGATCACATCAAACATCTGGTATATCGTGGCATTGGTTGCACTTGTCACTGCAGTGATCATGCTCATTGTAAACTGGTCATCGACTCTGGAAGCTTTGAGGAAAGTGGTCCAGGTACTGATGCCATTTTTCTTGGGATTTTTGTTTGCTTATCTGATAAACCCGTTGGTAAGATTGTTCGAAAAACTGTTTAACCTGATGGGCAAGGACAAAGCATTAACCGTAAAAAAAGTCTTTTCGATGCTTCTGTCATACATCATTGTTCTGGGCGCGATCACCGTGATCATAGTTTTCATCACACCACAGATCGTAACCAGCGTGAACCAGCTCGGACAAACCGTGCAAAAAGGATATGATTATGTCAAACTTCATCCGACATCATTTCTTGATTGGATTCCATTTGCAAATACTGCAGATATTATGGAAAAACTAAAGGACAATATCAACAGTATTGCGATCAATATGGGATCAAAAGTATTTCCTTATTTGTATTCGACTTTTACTTCAACTTTTGTTATTGCATATGACATATTTTTCGGGCTTGTTATTTCGATATATCTCACATGGGAAAAAGACAGTTTGGTGCGTGGTTTTCATAGATTGGTGAAGGCATTTGTTCCGAAAAAATATGCAGAAAAAACATGGGAAAAATTACTCAAATGTAATCATATTTTTAATGGATTTTTAGTAGGAAAAGCAATCGATTCTCTTATAATAGGATTGATCACTTTTTGTGCAATGGCAATACTGAATTTCCCTTATCCTGTTTTGCTGAGTGTGATCGTATGTATCACAAATATGATACCTTATTTCGGTCCGTTTATCGGAGCAATACCGGGATGTGCGATCTACCTTTTTATCGATCCGACGCTCGCTCTCTGGTTTGCAATTTTGATACTTGTAGTGCAGCAGTTCGACGGATGGATACTGGGACCATGGATCCTCGGTGACCAGACCGGGATCAAACCGCTTACCGTAATCCTCGGAATAACGGTTGGAGGTGCGTACTTCGGAGTGATGGGAATGTTTCTCGGAGTGCCAACCGTCGCAGTGCTTCAGTACTTGGGCGGTGAGTTTGTGAAAAACAGGTTCAAGAAAAAAGATATGGAAGATCCGATCAACGACGACTCAGTACCATCCTGCATATCGGATGTCCAAGAGCGGTAAACTTGGATTCATACTCAGTCATGACATTATTTTCGGCGAATTCACTATGCTGAAGGTCGTAGGTGAGCTCGTCGATATGCCATTTTTCGGAGGTGTTTGCGACTTCGACTGAGTAATCAAACAGGTCGCGGTTGTCGGTTTTGAACTGAATAAATCCGTCAGGACACAAAACTTTGTCGTATAACGCCAGAAAATCCGGACTTGTAAGTCTTCTTTTGGCGTGACGGTCTTTGGGCCATGGATCGGAAAAATTCAGATAGATCCTGTCGATCTCACCGTCGGCAAAAATATCACACAGGCCTGTGGCGTCAAATCGCAGGAAATACAAATTGTCAAAATCGTTTTCCTCACGTTTTTGTATGGCGCGGATAAGCACGGAGGAGTATTTTTCGATACCGATATAGTTGATGTCCGGATTTGCGAAGGCGAGGGCCTGCAAAAATTGCCCTTTGCCCATCCCGATCTCGAGGTGGATAGGATTTGAGTTTTTGAAAACACTCTCCTTCCAGCTGCCGCGAACGGATTCCGGCTCCTGTATCACATATTGGCTTGAAGCGATCACATCGCGTGAACCTTTTACATTTCGTAAACGCACAATTATTACCTCCCGAAGTGGTTATTTTTCAAAAATAATTAAGAATAAACTACGAAATTCCGACACTTGACAGCGGAAACACAAAGTAAAAATTCAAATATTATTATCAATTATTTTCAACCTGCAACTAAAAACAAAACCAAATTATAAGTTATTATTCACAAGTGCATGTGAATAATAACGATTATAACAAATGCAAAAACAAAATACAACAATTAAATGATGATAAAAACTTTTGATCGTGGCATAATTATTTATTTTTCGAAAGGTGGAAGCAAAAATGGCGGAAAACGGTTTTGATGCGGATCAGGGAAAAATGTTCCAGGTATCTACACTTCAGGCGCTGGCACTCGGATATACTCGTTCCGTAATGACTGTTGGTGAGCTTATGACTCACGGTGAAACTGGACTTGGGACTTTTGAACATGTAAACGGCGAGATGATCGCGATTGACGGGAAATGCTATCGTGCAACCGAGGACGGCTCTGTCGAAAAAGCCGCTGACGATATGGGTGTGCCGTTTTCAAGTGTTTCGTATATGGATGGCTGCAGGGAATTTGAGATTTCCGGGGATTATGATATGGAAAAACTCAAGCAGGAATTAGACAACCGTATAGAGCAGGTTTTCGGTCTAAACAGTATGCACATCATCCAGATACATGGAACTTTTGAAAAAATATACGCTCGGTCCGAAGCTCCGTATAAATCAGCACATATCACACTGAAAACTATGCTTGAAAAAACACAGACTTCTTTCGAATTTGATGATATAGAGGGTGATCTGGTCGGCGTTTACTATCCTGACTATATGGACGGGATCAACGCTTCCGGATGGCATCTGCATTTTATAAATTCAGACAGAACCAAGGGTGGTCATGTTTATGAGATCAATATGAAAAAAGGGCTTGTTCGCATTGCCAAAAGAACAAGCATCGAAATCCAGCTCCCCAAGGACGCTGCATTTGATACTTATTCACTCAAAAATGCTTCAAAAGATGAGATAAAGCAAGTTGAGCAGGGATAAGCAGTCGGGAATAGTAACCTATTGACAGACAAAAGCCTGATTGGTTATAATATATAAGTCAGTTACTGTTAACGGGTGTATGAGTATCCGTTAACAGTATCCAAAAACACGGAGGAAAAACCCAATGAAAAAAAGACTGATAGGCGCCGTGACGGTGATAGCACTTTTAGCGGGCAGCGTGGGGAGCATTTTTCCCTTTGGCGGCGACCTAAAGCAGGCAAGGGCGGCACGAAGACCGGATGTTTCCGCGGAATCGGCGATCGTTATGGACGTACAGTCGGGAACTATCCTGTATGAAAAAAATATAGACAAAAGAGAGTACCCGGCTTCCATCACAAAAATAATGACAACGCTGGTTGCACTTGAGAACTCCTCGCTCGACGAGACCGTGACATTTTCAAATAACGCGGTTGAGCTGATACAGGGTCAGGGCGCGAGCAACATCGAAATCGTGCCCGGCGAGAAGCTTTCCATGGAGGACAGTCTGTACGCCATCATGCTGATGTCGGCAAACGAGGTGTGCAACGGTGTCGCTGAGCACGTGGCCGGAAGTATAAAAAAATACGTAAAAATGATGAACAAAAAAGCCAAAGAGCTTGGCTGCACGGGGACTCATTTCAATAACGTAAACGGTCTGTGGGAGAAAAATCACTACACGACTGCACACGATATGGCGCTGATTTCCAGGGCGGCATACAAAAATGAAACCTTCGCGAGGATCACAGGAACAAAAAGATATCAGCTTCCCAAGACAAACAAAAGAAAAGCGGGATATCCACTGCACAATCATCACGGTATGCTCCTTGCATTGAAATTTCCGCAATACGAGTACAAGTATTGTGTGGGCGGAAAGACCGGATATACGGAAAAATGTCGTTATACACTTGTGACATACGCAAAGAAAAAAAATATGACGCTTCTATCGGTCATCATGCGAGCGCCCTACGCGCCGTATACCGAGCCGAACGAGTACACCGATACAACTGCACTTTTGAACTACGGACTTAACAATTTTAAAAGATTTGAGATCACGGACAGCTCAGTGAGCGATGTCAATACGGAGCGGCTATTTACTAAGTTCAGTCCGTTTTATGATACCGAAACAAGCTCGCTCTATGTGGAGGACAAAGCGGGAGTACTGCTTCCCAAAGGCAAAAAGCTCAAGGACGCGGAGAAAAACATAGAGTATTTCGACGAAGAAAAAACAGATGAAAACGGCGACCGTATAATAGGCAAGATCAGATATACCTACGACGGAAAAGATGTGGGCGGAACAAATGTCTACTACAGGGACAGAGGAACTCCTACGCTGACGGACAGCATCAACATGAAGCAGTGGTTTGACGAGGCAGTCGAAAAAGCGACGGAAAAGCCGTTCCCATGGTGGTTGGTGATAGCGATCGTGGCAGTTGTACTGCTTTTGGTTGCGGGCTTCTACTTCATATTCCCTGTTATCATCCAGATCAAAGACAACAGGAGCAGAACAAAACGATATAGAAAAAATAAGAAAAACGACAAAAGAATGAATGACATCAGATCGTCTCGCAGGAGAAACACAAGAAGGCGAAAATAACAAAAAAGGAGACAGAACATGGCGTCAGAATCAACCTGGATCAATGCACCGGCAAAGATTAATATCGGCCTGGACGTTCTCGGGACCCGTGAAGACGGATATCACGAGGTAAAAATGATCATGCAGACAATCAGGCTTTTTGACAGACTGACACTCACGAAGAAAAATTATCCGGGCGTCAGGCTGATGACGAATCTGAAATTTTTGCCGACAGATGAAAACAACCTTGTTGTCAAGGCAGCCAAATCTCTGATAAAAGAGTTCAACCTGACGGGTGGACTCCAGATACAGCTCGAAAAAAGGATCCCTGTGGCAGCGGGACTTGCCGGAGGAAGCACGGACGCGGCATCGACCATGCTCGCTATGAATTCGATGTATGATCTGGGATTGAAGCACTCACAGCTTATGAAGCGCGCTGTGAAACTCGGAGCCGACATACCGTATTGTATATTGAAGGGAACTGCACTGGCAGAGGGCATCGGAGAAAAGCTCTCAACTGTACCGAAATTTCCGAATTGTACGATACTTATCGTAAAACCGGCGATCCATGTTTCGACAAAAAAGGTTTACGAGGCTTTGGAGCTCAATGAAAACACATATCACCCCGATATAGATGGGATGCTGGCGGCGATGAAAGAGTCCGACCTGAAGGGCGTTTGCGAGCTTATGGGCAACACCCTTGAATCAGTGGTAGTGGCTGAGCATCCGGAGATCACGCAGATAAAAGAATTCCTGCTTGAATCAGGGGCGCTTGGAGCTGTTATGAGCGGCAGCGGACCGACGGTATTTGGTGTGTTTGATAACAATGACAAAGCGACGCTTGCAAAAGCAGCGGCTTTGGAAAAATTTGATAAAGCGTTCGCATTTGTGACAAGCCTGTACAGATGACGCAAAAAGCTGTCGGAACATTTTTGTAAATTATAAAAAATAATAATAGGAGAAAAACAGAAAAATGCAGATTTACGAGGAACTTGTGGAGCGCGGACTGATCGCGCAGGTAACGGATGAGGAAGTGATCAAAGACCTTATCAACAACGGAAAGGCAACTTTTTATATCGGATTTGACCCGACGGCGGACTCGCTTCACGTGGGACATTTCATGGCACTTTGCCTGATGAAAAGGCTTCAGATGGCGGGGAACAAGCCAATCGCGCTGATCGGCGGCGGAACCGGAATGATCGGCGACCCGAGCGGACGTTCCGATCTCAGACAGATGCTCACAAAAGAAGACATCCAGCACAACTGCGATTGTTTCAAGGAGCAGATGAGCAGATTTATCGATTTTTCAGAGGGCAAAGCCCTGATGGTAAACAACGCCGACTGGCTGATGGACTTGAATTATATCGAGCTTTTGAGAGAAGTGGGAACTCATTTTTCCGTAAACAGGATGCTTACCGCCGAGTGCTACAAGCAGAGAATGGAAAAAGGCTTGAGCTTCCTCGAGTTCAACTATATGATCATGCAGGCGTATGACTTCTACCGTTTGTATCAGGATTACGGTTGCAACCTTGAGTTCGGAGGGGACGATCAATGGTCCAACATGCTGGCGGGAACAGAGCTCATCAGAAGAAAGCTCGGCAAGGACGCTTCGGCGATGACGATCAACCTTCTTTTGAACTCGGAAGGCAAAAAAATGGGCAAAACGGCAAAAGGCGCTGTTTGGCTCGATGCAAAAAAAACATCACCTTTCGAATTTTTCCAGTATTGGAGAAACATCGACGATGCGGATGTCATCAAGTGCATGAAAATGCTCACATTCCTGCCGCTTGACGAGATAAACAAAATGGCAGAGTGGGAGGGCGCACAGCTCAATGAGGCAAAAGAGATTCTCGCGCACGAGCTCACCGAGATGATCCACGGAAAAGAGGAGGCTGACAAAGCGCAGGAGTCCGCAAAACAGCTGTTCTCAAGCGGTAATGCCGCAGATATGCCGACATATGTGATAGCTGATGACATCGTGACCGACGGAGAGGTAGGACTTCTTAACCTCCTCACGGCGTCAGGGCTCACGGCGACTAACTCCGATGCGAGACGCGCTATCGTAAATGACGGAAGTATCAGCATTGACGGCGAGAAAGTGACTGATTTTAAGGCAACTGTCAGGCTTTCTGACATACCGGATGAGGGCATCATCATAAAAAAAGGAAAGAAACATTTCAGAAAAATTTTAAAATAATAAAAAAAAATGTGGAAATATGCAAAAAAATGTGGTAAAATGCTTTTTGTAGTATATGCGGAGTGTGTTGTTTAGTAAAACAAATCATATAGACACTTCAGAATGGAGGAAAAAAATGTTAGATATCAACAAAGTTGCAGATGGATCAAAACTCACAATTGGGCTTGTTGGAAGGCTTGATACGACAACAGCTCCGGATCTTGAAAAAGAAGTAAAAGAAAACCTTGACGGCGTTTCAGAGCTGGTTTTTGATATGAAGGATCTTGAGTATATCTCAAGTGCCGGACTCAGAGTTCTTCTTTCAGCACAGAAGGTTATGAACAAATCCGGAAAAATGACAGTTTGCAATGTATCAGACAGCATAAATGAGATTTTCGAAGTAACCGGATTTTCTGATATTTTGACTATTATCTGATATTAAAAAGACATTATATGATTAAACAGGGCGTCGGATTGTATTCGGCGCCTTTTATGGAGGAAGATTGTGAAAAGTATAGTTGTTTTGTTCGGTGGAGACTCTTCCGAGCATGAGATATCCTGTATTTCAGCAAAAAATGTAGTGACAAAGCTCAACAAGGAAAAATACGAGGTTCATCTCGTTGGGATTGGCAAAAACGGTACCTGGCATTATCTGGGGACAGCCGATGGATCAGGAGAGTTTGCGACGCGGATGAACGACGAGGCTATAGAGTCGGAGCAAAGGATGGTCACCGTATCGCTCGATATGAACAAACCCGGAATGACGGTGGAAGGCGCTGACGGGACATTTTTCATAAAGACAGATGTATGGTTTCCGGTGCTTCACGGAAAAAATGGCGAGGACGGAACGATCCAGGGACTGTTTGAAATGACAAAAATCCCGTATGTCGGCTGCGGTGTGCTCGCTTCCTCAGGCGCTATGGACAAAATATCAACGAAGCTTTTTGCGGACCGCGTCGGCGTGGCGCAGGCCAGATTTGTTGCGGATGTTTCACGTGACGACTCGACGATTGAGACTACCATAAAAAAAGTCGAAGAGGAGCTGGGTTATCCTGTTTTTGTGAAGCCATCAAATGCAGGGTCATCCAAAGGTGTCAGCAAAGCACACGACAGACAGGAGCTCGAAAAAGCTATCAAGCTTGCGAAAGAAAACGACCACAGGATCCTGATAGAGGAGTTCATAGACGGGCGTGAGGTCGAGTGCGCGGTGCTTGGCGGCGAGAATCCGGAAGCTTCCATAGTCGGCGAGATCCTCTCGGCTGCGGAATTCTATGATTTTGATGCGAAGTACAACAACGCCGAATCAAAAACGGTCGTCGATCCCGCTGATCTGCCGGACGAGGCAAAGGAGCAGATCAGAGAGGACGCGATCAAGATATTTAAAGCACTTGACGGATTTGGACTATCAAGAGTTGACTTTTTTGTGAAAAGAAGTGACGGCGGGGTTATTTTTAATGAGATAAATACTATGCCCGGGTTTACTGATATCAGTATGTACCCGATGCTTTGGGAAGGAATGGGGCTTAGCGAGACCGAGCTTTTGGACAGATTGATCGAGGTGGCGTATGAGCGTTGAAAAAAAAGAGGTTAGGATCAAGATAAGCAGCAAGCACGACTACGGGATGGGAGAGATGACTCCTATCGAGGTGGTCTCGCTTGGTGAGCTCTATCACGATGAGGACGGGTTCGACTGCCTGACCTACGAGGAAGTGGTCGACGAGGACGAAAACGGCACTGTTCAGGTGGTCAACAACACTCTTCGGATCGGCGAGACTCAGGTCGAGCTGATAAAAGGCGGGGACGCTTCCTCGCATATGGTTTTTGTGCCGAACCAAAAAACGATCAGCTATCTGCCGTCACCGGCGGGCGAGCTTGAGATCGGAGTGCACACGGCAATGGCCGAAAAAACTGTATACACAAACGGATTTACCCTAAGGCTTAAGTATGAGCTTGAAATGAACCAGACGATGATATCAACCTGCGGACTGAGTATAGCAGTAGTTGACAACAATGCGGAGGGTCAGGATGAAGTTTACCAAAATGCATGGGACCGGAAATGACTACATATATCTAAACCTGTTTCCGGGAATGAATGACAGTGTAGAATACGAAATGGATGAGGACGGATCACTTATAACCGTTGACGGAAAGCCTATAGCCGAAGTTGCGATAAAAATGAGCGACAGGCATTTCGGTATAGGCTCTGACGGGATCATAGCCATAGCGCCGTCCGATGTCGCTGATGTCAGGATGATCATGTTTAACGCCGACGGCTCGGAGGGAGCTATGTGCGGAAACGGGATCAGATGCGTCGCAAAGTTTTCCTACGATCACAAGCTCCTGGGCGAAAAAGTCCTATACGGCTCCGACTCAGAGGAGTACGAAGAGATAGATGTTGAGACGGCAAGCGGTGTCAAGCACCTCAAGCTGACTATCACAGGGGAAAAATGCACCTATGTTGAAGTAAATATGGGCAAGCCTGCATTTTTGCCGGAGGAGATCCCGGTGGACAGCTGGCTGATCGGCCCCGGGAAAAATGCCCTGCCCGACACCCCATCAGATTACATCGTTGACGGAGTGTTGGTTGTCGGAGAGCAGGATTACAGGGTTACCTGCGTATCTATGGGCAATCCGCACTGTGTTGTGTTTACGACGGGGATTGACGAGCTTGATCTCGAAAAGATCGGCCCGCTTTTTGAAAACCATGCGGCGTTTCCGGACCGCATAAATACGGAGTTTGTTGAGGTGATAAATGACCATACTCTCAGGATGCGAGTGTGGGAGCGTGGATCAGGTGAGACTATCTCGTGCGGAACGGGAACTTGCGCAGTGACAGTAGCATCAGTGCTAAACGGGTATACAAAGCGTGACACCGAGGTCGAGATACAGATACGTGGCGGAAAGCTTTTTGATACGTATCTCAGTAATGGTGATGTTATGATGAAAGGCCCTGCGACAGAGGTGTTTAGCGGAGAATATGAGATTAAAGAATGAAATAATAAACTTTTTGATGATAACTGTGGGTGCCGTGATTGCGGCTTTTGGCATCGAGGAGTTTTTGGTTTCCAATAGAATATTTGATGGCGGGATTGTCGGTGTTGCGATGATCACCGCCTACTTTACTAATTTCAAGCTGAGTATCCTCACCTGGGTGTTCAATGTTCCTTTTCTTTTGCTGGCGTGGAAAATGAAAGGAAAGGCATTTGTTCTCAGGTCGGTCTACGCGATGACCGTGTTTTCGGCGAGCATGGCATTTTTCGAAGCGCATCCGCCGATCACGGATGAGAGCCTGCTTGCGGTGACATTTGGCGGACTCATCCTCGGAGTCGGGGTGGGGCTTATCCTCAGATACGGCGGATGCCTGGACGGAACTGAGATAGTCGCATCGATACTAAGCAAGAGGATCCACATGTCGATAGGTCGGCAGGTTTTGATGTTCAATATAGTTTTGTACATAGTGGTTGGGTTGTTGTACGGTTTGGAAATAGGACTGTACTCGATCCTAACATATGTGCTTGTAAGCGTTGTGATGACGCGTGTCGAAGAGGGATTCGACGCACAGCGCGGCTGTATGATATTTACACAGGATGTCGAGGAGATCAAAAACAGGATATACAACCAGCTCGGCAGGACCTGCACCGAGTGGGATACGACCGGATATATCGGCGGCGAAAACAAAGCTCTATATGTTGTTATCAGTCAGTATGAGCTGAGGCAGCTTAGAGATATAGTCTCGGACATAAACTGTTTTGTAACTGTGTGCGAGATAGACGAGATCATAGGAAAAAATATCAAAAAAAAGGGGGAACACAATGAAAAAGAAGATCATTAGTATCCTGCTTGTATTTGCCATGGCTGTAAGTCTGGTGCCAAATACAGCACTGGCCAAAGAGAATGCTGTTGTACTTAACGGCGATGAAAATGATCCTTCAGAAAAAGTTGAGGGTGCTGCTGAGGCGATAGAGTATATCGCAGAGGCCGCACAGATGTTTTGTGAGGTTGGTGAAAAATCAAAAATCATGAGTGCATTTGCCGTAGGTGGAGGTGTTACCTTTGCGATATCCGGATGTATCGCCATACTTAAAGCAGCCGGAGTGATCGAGGATCCGACAGAGGCAAAGCTCGAGAAAATCCTTGAGGGTGTGCAAAATATAGAAGACCAGCTAAATGACATGAAAGACGAGTTGAACAAGCTCGGAAATGATATCGCAGAGCTCAAGGTATCTGATGAAGAACATGCCAGAGCATTAAAAGCAGTGAATTACCTTGGTCAATGGGAAGATTTTAAAGCGAACTATCTCAAAGACCTTGCTGTTGATCAGGCTAGGTATACATCGATGATAGAAACCGGAGTCAAAGAATGGTGGGAAAAAGATGAGCGAGAGGCTATCGCGCTGACATATGTAAAAAGCGGCGATGAAGACCTTGTAGCTGTTTCATCGGACGCAACCGACAAGGTTCCCGAAAAAGCAGATAACGGAATGCAGGTTGAATTAGACAATTCATTTATAATACCTGCTGATGTGATGCCATCGACCAAAAATGCAAAATACGATGTAAATACATTTGAGGATGTTTACGCCGGTCTTGCATCAACAGCAATACTAAACGCTGCGAATGCGAAAAAGCTTATTGCAGAAAAAGTGTTCTACGATCAATGGGAGCTGTTGAGTGATGCGGACAAAAAAGCCAAAGCAGATGCTTGGGGAGCAGACTTACTCACACCGATAACATACAATGTCGCTGCAAAAAAAATGTCATCTGCAGAGGGACATACGTTTACAAGTGAGTATAAGGTGAAATACAGTAAATTTGCGGAAGAGCTGATCTCGTCAACAAACGGTGTGGTTCTTTTGGCTGACGCTCTTATGAATATGTACTGCTTTGAGGGAGAGATCAAAGATTCAGTTGAGAAGATCATCGCATCAATGACTGTCGATGCAGGTTTGTACGGACAGCTTGCGCTGTCTGTTGCGTCACAGGATTCAAATATCAAGATAAGTGACAGACAGACAATTCAGAAAGAATGGATTGATACGATCAACAAACTACATAACATCAAATCGAACCTGCTTACGGGAGATAATGGGTATTGTTATCCTGCCGGTGCGAGCCTGAAATACGGTACTGCAGTGATCAAGTCGGAGGCTCGTCCGTACTGGACAGAGCTTAATGACGGATTTGGAACGAAATACAGAGTTGAGGACTACTGGTATGATTCCTGGCATGCAATGGATGATAACGAAAACGACATAGATATGGGAGCGATGAATCTGTGTGAAGAAACCCCTACAAAGGTTGTGTATGATAATTATTTAGCAAGAAATGCTTCCGCTCCTAATTCCGAGAAGTCTGCAAGCTTTGCCGCATATCTCAACAAATTCGGTGTCGGTATGCCGGATGACTTTAACGACAAGATCACAACAAGCTACTATGGACCAAAGAGTTTTCCTCTTGCCGATCAGCTGAGTATGACAGCACATAAAATATGCGGTGGTTATTTCGACGATGGAAAGAATTACGCAATATTCGATGGATCAGGAAAACCTCAATCAGAAAAATTTGTACTTCACGATTGTGTGGATTACGGATATGTGGATGTTCCGGCAGGCGGAGCGATCCACAAGGAAGAGATACTCTGTGCAAGGGCGATGTATGTGCACTCTGATGGATGGTGGAGAGTGGATAATATATTTACATTTAATATGAATTGCGGATACAATTCCGTAAAAGAAAGAAGAGGAACCAAAAGATACAGAAGACAGTATAGACAGCGTTGCTACTTTGACAAACACATAAGCTTCCTGAGAAAGACTGCACCACAGCCAAGCGAGTCAGCAGGAAATATCGAAACCTCAGGTGAAAAACGATATGAAAAACACATATTGACCGAAGACATCACGGATAAAAAGATCAAATTTGTTTCGTCAGAGCTTGAGTATACAGGTAAGTCTCAAAAGCCGGTTGTAAGGTCTATCAACGGAACTGCTGTTGCAGAAGGAATTGATTACAAGATCAAGGTAAACAAAACTGCCAAAAAGATCGGAAGCTACAAAGCCACGATCACCGGAAAAGGGCAGTATACAGGCTCCAAGACGGTATCCTTCAAGATAGTGAAGGCGACAAACGGACTTAAGCTTACCGGAAAGTATACTACGGCAAAAAAATCAAAGCTCAAGAAAAAGGCAGTCACTATCAAACGCTCGAAGCTGATGTCTGTGAAAAAAGCGACCGGAAAGCTTACATACTCTATCGTAAGTGTGTACGATAATAAATACAAAAAACGCTTCACGATCAACAAAAAGACAGGTGCACTCAAGATCAAAAAAGGCACCAAGGCCGGAGAATACGAAGTATTTATCAAAGTAAAGGCAGCGGGAAGCAAGACAACAAAATCAAAGACCGAAGAAGTCAGAGCGACAGTAACGGTGAAATGATACCGGCTAAGTGCGCGGGAACGCCTTGTTTAAAGGCGTTCCCGTATTTTTATTTACAGTTGTTATTTGTATTTGCCCGTATTTGATATTATGATACAGGCCAATTAGAGCATTCAGAAATCAAGGCCGGATATAAAGCTTTTGAACTCTTTTATTGTCATATCATAAGGTATCTCTTTTCCGTCCAGGAAACGATCTATATCGTGAAGATTATGATAACTGCCTCCGGGCAATGGTGCATAT
The DNA here is from genome assembly GCA_947166015.1 of uncultured Lachnospiraceae bacterium. Classification (GTDB taxonomy): domain Bacteria; phylum Bacillota; class Clostridia; order Lachnospirales; family Lachnospiraceae; genus Eubacterium_F. The sequence continues at coordinate 5,279 of CAMVCQ010000022.1, read as the reverse complement.
AATTCAATTTTTCCGGAAAGAATATTATCAACATTTTCTATGAAAAGATCTACTATTGCCTGATGAAGTTTACGGTGTGTGGATGTTAGGGTTTCTTTATCCTCGTTAAAAAATAATTCTTGCTGATATAATATTTTTCCATTCCATCTGTCTTCAGCCGGAGAATATATAGTCACGCCTTGTGGTGTATTGTTGATAATGCTCCATAGGTTGGGATGAGCTCCTTTGTTAAATGGAAAAAATGATGTATGCATTATAACCAGCTTTCCCTGGAGCAGATTAATCATTTTTTCGTCCAACTTGCAGGTGTAATCATAACATACTATAAGATCAGGTTTTTCTCTTTGAATCAATATCTTTGAAACCGAACTATTAAGTAGCTTAATCCTATAGCCGGCAGAAGCAAGACGATTTTTGAGAACTTCCGCATATTTATTATTACTAAGAATTAGTATCATTGGTTTGTTGCTATTATTCATTTTAGATGTCCTCGTATAAAAATATGTTTCAGATAAAATCAAGTAATGATTGTCCCAGTACTTTTGATGTTGCATTTAAAGTGGCTTGATAAAGCACATTGCTTTCTGTAAAGTTTATATATGCTTCTCCCAAATCAGCATCTTCATTATCAGATTTTGCCTGATTGGTATCAAGCTCCAACTCGTCAAGTTTGTTTTTAGTCATAACCATACGGTTGTAGCGAGATCCATGATCAGCAAGAGCTACATTTATTTTATCCTTTGCCCCCTGTATGGTTGTTATCATGGCACCCAAGCCCTTTACAAGAACGGATTTCTGTAAATCCATTTGAGTCTGTAGCTGAGTCTTGAGTTCGCTTAATTTGGCAATTTCGTTTGCGTCCTTTCCATCATCCAAATCTTTGATTCGTTTTTCTATCTCGTTCATACGGGCTTCAATCACATCAAGTTCGTTACAAGAGTTTTTGATGTCTTCTATTCCTCTACCGACCTGTGTACCAACTGCGTTCCTACCCTCAGTATTAACTTGAACAGTTTGACTGAAGTTAATCTGGTAGCGTATATCCTGCGGTCGAAATGCATATCTGGAATACTGATCCCAAGGAAGAGGAGTTCCAGAATTATTTGCCTTATCTGCTGCCAGATTTTTTATATATTCATCAATTATCCCACCATCTGCAAGCAATAAATCTGTTATGGCATCAATATCACCTTTTCCAGGAGTGTCTGGTGCAATCACATAAGTTGGAGACGCACCTGTCGTAGCGATTTTTGTAGGTTTTAAATTATACCTTTCAACCAAATCATAGTTGTCACCGTCGTTGTTATTAACAAGATTATTTACGAGATTATCAATATCATCCTGAGTTATCCCATTTGTCTCATAATAAGTGATCGTTCCATTGGCACTTTCCTCATTATACAATTCAATATACTTTCGATTCGCGGGCTCTGGAGCTGTAGCATCATCCTGATTTTTAAGCCATATATCTGACTCATTGATAACATTATTTATTATGGTACTAATTGGATACGCTGCTGCCTTTTTGATTGCAAGATAGCCATCTCTTGCATCATTATAGTCATCCTCGGTAAATCCGTTTATCGGGGCATAAGTTGTCCAGTAGCCGCCTGGTATACAGTAGTTTTTGTAGAAGAAATTCTCTACCTGATCCTTATATGTTCCGTGTTCATAATCATAACTTAACTTGTTCTCAACATAGTTCATGTAATCATTGACAGTTCCATATTCATCAACCCCCGGGTAGGGATCCTGATAGCGAAATATTTCCAATTCCACAGGTGTGGATGAAGGGTAATATGTGTTACCTTTTTTGTTTTCCACTTTCAGCCGCCAAGAGTCAAAGTTTTCTTCAAACAGTTTAATCTTGGTAAGGTTCTCTGCAACGGTAAGTGACGAATCATAAAGAGTATCAACTGCGCTTTTTGCATAGCTTTCAGCCGCTTCCCTAACCAGAGCGGGCATTTCTTTCATTTTTTCTTCGAGTAATCTGTCGTATTCATCTTGGAATGCCTTTAATAGCGCTTGGTTAAATTCAGCATTTGCCTCATCACTGTAATATGGGTATGAAGATTTATATACTATTCTTGGTTTATCATACGGAGCAATTGGGACGGGGTGGTCAGGATCGTACATGTACTTTCCGTTTTCGTCTGTTGCATAGTATTCCTTTTCTACATTTTGGCGAATATGATTTGCATACTCCGGAGATGTGATCTGATCATATATTTCGCTTTTTATCCTGTTTTCAATGAGATTTCCATAGGTCGGATCATTACTCAGCATATCATAAAACAGATTTGTCGAAAGTTCTGCCTGCATGTAGTTCTTTACATCCTCTACCATTTCTGATTTCATGGCAGGGCTTACTAAATCATTTACGATAGTTCTAAGATCATCAGCGTAGGTCGGTGAAGAGGGATCCAATTTTTGAATCTCCTTCATCGCATTGGAAACGGCTTTAATGTTTTCCAATGACATGTCTTCATATCCAACTGCTGCCTTGAACTTATCTCCAGCTGTATTATAATACTGGTTAGTGTTATATACAGCATCGTCAGTCGTTCCAATATCTAGAGTTTCGCATGTAAAATAGTGTTCAGGCTTGATATCATTTATGTCAAAATCCCTTTTCTGATAAGTGATCATCAAATCAGAACCACCACGAATATCATCATATATATCATCGGCAAATACAAGCTCACCCGTCTCCGGTACGAAGAATACATCTCCATATTTTTTTTCGTCAATGATATATCCATCCTTGTCCCTTACCCTGACAATGGTGGAGTTTGTACCTGATTTAGCATTCAGATGTTCATTGTACTTGTTACCTTCATCCGAATCAGAAGCTACGCTTTTTACTGTAACCTCCAAGCTGCATTCATTCCCATCCCTATCCTTATATACGATGGTGGGAGTCATGTAAATAATTCTGTTATCAATGCTGTTTCCCAACTCTTCATATACATCTGCCGTACTGTCACACAGATCCTGATAAGAAAGAAGAATTCGGTTTGTGTGCTGGAACTGGGATGCTTCCGATGCGTATTTTTGAGCGGAAACAGATATTTTTTCAGGTGGGGCATCTGCATCAGGAGGATAGATACCTTGTGTTCCTCCGTAGATGGTTTCTGTCTCATACTCAGCCCTGCCGTAAACATAGCTATATTGCCTTATATCACTGATTTCCAAAGGTTCGTGGATTGTATAGATTACATTGCTCTGTGCCTCTTTAAAGAGAAGGGCAGAATCTGTTCTAAAACCGGTAAACAAATATCTGCCGGCATAATCTGCATTCATATCCTGCTCATAAATATACTGTGCATATTGATCCAACTGTTTATTGATGTCCGATCTGTCTTTTGCATTTACAGTTCCGGTAGCTGCCTGTGTGACATATTCAACCATATTATCCAAGACATTATCAACATCTTTGATGGCGGTCTCTGTTGCATCCATCCAGGAGGTGGCATCATCTATATTTCGTTGATATTGATCTATTTCTACCAGAGTTGTCCTGTATTTTAAGGCTCTGACAGCTATTGTAGGATCATCAGAAGGGCGCTGTATCTTTTTCTGTGTGTTATACTGTTGCAGATACTTGTCATACATCACTTTATTTTTCTGCATATTTAGCATTGCATTAGTTCTCATCATCCCGTTAGTTACTCTCATGGCAATCCCTCCTTAGACATATAACATATATTGATAATACAAATATCGACAGGATGTAACCATATCTTAACATTTATACAGGCAAAAAGCAACACAATGTTGCCACGACGCGCATCATTTTTTTTATAATAGAAACAAGGGGGATAAAAGAATGAACGAAAATTCGCTTCCTAAGCGTCTTAAAGAGCTTAGAACTGTCAACAATTATACACAAGACTATGTTGCAGAGGTGTTGGGTGTAGTCCGTCAGACTTATTCATACTATGAAACAGGAAAAAGAACACCAAATACAGATGTATTATATAAACTTGCTACTCTATATAGTATGACTCTTGATGATCTGATGCATCTTTCAACTGACATGGATGAAAATGTGTTTTATGATCAGCCAAACATCTCCCAGTCAAGTGAGAGTATTGCAGCATATTTGGATTTTTTTAACGACCCCGTGAATAAGCGAAAATATCAGTTTCACACAAATCTTGAAAAAGAGCTTCTGTATTATTTTAACCTGATAAGTGAAGATGACAAGAGGGAGATCATAGAGTTTACCAAGATAAAGGCAAGGAGAAATCATTAATACTATATGAGTAGAAAAACTCATCGGAGTTAAGATAAATTATCAAAGTTCCGCTTCCATTTTAGGCGAGGCGAACGCTCTCGCCTGCTTCTCGTTCGGTAATATTTCAAAAAATCCGTTGAAATCGGCCCCGGGTTTTGCTATAATATAGGCGTATCCTCATGCTCACGTGCAGGGGTTAGAAATCCGTAGTGGGATGATGATATACAGAATGAGAATACTATGAAGAGGGTGATGAAACTTTACAATGTCACCAGAGAGTATGTGCTTGCTCTTCTCGCACCAAAGTAGGCGTAAAATAATCATAGAGAAATTTACAGAAAGTTTGAAGAAGGTTGCTCCGCTCATGTAACGAGGAGGAGATGTTTTATGATGAATTTTGTTCCTGATATTGTGCAGGTTGTTCCACATCCAGATTATACAGTATCCGTTTATTTTGTAGATGGGAAAATCGTTGTATATGATGTCAAACCCAAGCTTGGAAGGGGCGTATTTCAAACACTTCAGAATAAGGATGTTTTTATTAATAGTTGTAAGATCATGAATAATACATTAGCTTGGGATGTGAGCGGTAACAACGACATAGCGGGCTGTATTGATATTGATCCGCATACATTGTACGCACTTGAACATGTTTCGGAAGTGCATGAAGCAGTGTAAGCAATGATAGCTGATTGTTTTACAGAAAGGGGTTGACAAGTATGCCGAGATTCGCTATGCTTAAGCAAGCAAGCAAGCAAGCAAGCAAGCAAGCAAGCAAGCAAGCAAGCAAGCAAGGTATAGCTGCGCCCTTTTTTCGTATAAAATAACATATATTCGTGATGGATAACCGCCTTACTTGACGGGGTATTATGCCCTGTCAGGTAAGGCGGTTTTTGTGTGTTAGCAATGAGAAGCGCCAAGGACGGGATTGGAAACAGACGATGCAAGCTTGCTTGTAATCGGATGTTTGACAGATCGGACTTTAGATGCGGCGAATGCCGCATCATCGAGTGAGCAAAGCTCACGAGATGGGCGCTTC
>CAMVCQ010000021.1 GCA_947166015.1 uncultured Lachnospiraceae bacterium | reverse complement strand
TTTTCTTATTATGAAGAAAAAAAACGAAAAAAAGGAAAACTCGTCTGAGGATTAAGTTGTAGGCTTGATTTTGTTTTGCAAAGAATCCAGTTTTTCCCTAACTTCCTGATAAAGGGAGGTGTCTGTTTCCTTGGCTGTTTGGATCAGTCGGAGACAGGTCTGATACCGTTTTTTTGCGTTCCTGTAGTCGGATACATTGAGGTATATATTCCCCATATCAGCACTCGTTTCAAGATAATACCATACATCGTGCAGTTCAAAGTTGACTTTATCACGGAGATCATTAAACAGCTGTTCATCGTTGTGGCTAAAAAGAAAGATGGCGATATTCAGGGGCTTGTGTATGGTTGAGAACATTGTCCCGAGTGCCTGAATCGCTTTTTTGGCGGCATTCTTTGATACCTTTGCTATCTTTTTCGCTGCTTTGGAAGAATACTTGGATGCCGTTCTGGCTTTTTTCATTCGTTTGATGCTGTGAGCTTTCGCGGCTGTTCTTGCCTTTTTTTGATGCCTTATCCCGGAGAAGACCGGTTCGGGAAAATCCTTTTGCTGATGCGGATGATTTTTCTGAAGCAAGCTGATTTTTCGCGATGTCCTCAGAAAAATCGAGTAGCGCCTCCTATGAATTTTTGCGTAGAAAAAGAGCGGACTCACGTCACTTGAGTCCGCTCAGGGAAAGCTATGTTATTGTAATTTATTTTCATAGTCTTCCAGACCATGAAACATATTGGTGACATATGCTTTGTCATCTTCTATACGAAATAGCAGAAAATAATTGTGCTTTTTGAAATTGATTCTCTTTAACTCGCGTTTGATTAGTTCGATACTTTCGGGTTCTTTTATGCTACCGGCAAGTGTTTCAAGGGATTTACGAGTTGTCGTATAATCCGCCATCACATTTTTAGCAGCTTGAGGGCTCTTCTTTACTTCTTTCAAGTAGCGGATATATTTTCGTAAATCATGTTTTGCATCATCTGTTACAAATACCCGATATTTTTTCATAGACCGAACTCCATTACAAGTTCATTTTCAAAGCTCTCAGAGTCCTGATATGCACCTTGTTCGATTTGATCAATTGAATGGTCAATCCTTGCGAGCAATTCATCTTCAGAGAGAGGGCGATATGGTCGGGAAACCGAGGAATTCGAGATAAATGCCTCGGCAACGGATTGGATAGCCTCGAGTTCATTGTCATCAAGTATCTGTAGCATATCGACTGTATTGTCAAGTACGGAAGGTTCTGCAGTCATAACATTTCTCCTTTCGCGTAAACACTTTTCGCATCATCTTCATACAGTATACCACTATTTGTCTCTGATTTCCACATAAAAATGAAAATATTTTTGCTGAACCTCGTGGAAGTTGGTATTAAACAGCTTATATAGCCCACTCTACTTTCGGTAGCGTATCTCTACCTTCTTTCTTCATAGAAAAAGCGCCTACCGAAGCAGGCACTCTCAAAAAAACAAGCAAAATTTCACAAGTTTCCGCAGAAAAATAGCCTATTTAATCATATCAATACGTCTCTGTAGAAACCTCAACCCTATCAAACTCTACAGTATAATCAAAGCGGAGGAATGAAACTTTTTAGGAAATCGACGTTTTATGGGACGATTTGATTTTTAAACCCTAATAAATCAGCGTTTCCCTAATCTATACTCTGTTATCATTTTCATGTGTTTACCTTATTTAACTTTAACAGTTACTGTCTTAGTTGCAGATTTATACGTATCTGTGGCTTTTGCAGTGATTTTTATCTTGTAGGTACCCTTCTTTGCACCCTTCTTCAGAGTTACCTTTCCCTTCTTGGAAACAGAGATTTTATTTGTGGCTCTTGCCGGGGTTTTTGTAATCTTATAGGAGAGAGCGGTTTTTGCAGATGCACCTATGCTGAAGGATTTCGCGGACTTTTTCAGGGCAGATGCCTTGATGGTCTTTGATGTTACCTTCGCCGTGATTTTCTGAGAAGACTTCTCATCCGGGTCTTTCGGTTCCTGAGACGGATCGTAGTTCGGATCCTCATCCCACATTGCAATCAATGTGATACCATTTGTCATCTCAGATTTTGCCTGATTAAACCACGACTCTACAGAGGTTGTGTCCTCGTATCCCCAAGCCTTGATGTTGCTGGTACCACCTTCACCGCGGACGGCATCACCGGCCGCATTGTTCCAAGAATTGAAGATATAGCCTTTTTTTACAGGTATACCTAAGGTATAAACTTTATCATTTGCCAAAACAGGGATGGTTTCAGGATGGTATGGAGCATCGGAAGCCCATTCGCCACCATTCAGATCATATGTGACCGGAAATGAAGTGCCACCGAGGCTTTCCATACTGACACCGAATTTGTTGAAGGTATAGATTGTATCAATACCTTTGTCTTCCTCGCCTGCGAGGTTTACCTGTACCTGTTCGCTGGTATCGCCTGCCGAATTTGCTTTAAAGAGGACGATATCATCGCCCGTGATGGTAAAATCCGTAACACCTGTTTTTGTTACGGTAGTTCCTTTTGCATCTGTAGGTACGGTGACTGTTCTCTCAGTTGAAGTGGCAATCGAAGATGAAACGCCATTGAAACCGAGGTAATATCCGTATTCTTTGACCTTTCCATCTGATGTTGTAGCTTCGGTGTCATGATAATCAGCGGCTACTGAGTCTCCTTTTCCGAGGATAACCGGACGGTCGATGTAGGTTCTTGATGGGTTTCTGTATGTGTCACCGCCCCCTGTCCATACAAAGTATGAGCCTGCCGCTTTTGCCGGCGCTGCCGGGATGAGTATCGATGCCGCAAGAGCAAATGTACATATGGTCGAGATTATTTTTTTTGTATTCATCGCGTGTTCCTCCGTTAACTTAAGTTTATGACAAGGATGTCACCAACACCAATTATAAAGGAAAACAGCATTTCTGACAAGAGTTTTTTGTTCTTGAGTTTCCGCACTTTTTTACAAGATTTAGAAAAAAGTGCGGAAACTCAAGTGTAATTGTGATTGAAAAATAGTGCAATCTGTGATAGTATTATATACAGTTGCCGGCGAGGGGGTCGGCAGGATAAACATAACTCATAATAATTTGTACAGGCAAGTAATAATGACCGGTTATTTGCAAATGAATGACCGGTACAGATTGGAGACTGACATGCTTATTAGAACAAAAAGAATGATATCTGCTGTGTTTGTGCTGCTTTTGATACCTTTGATGGCAGCGGGGTGCGGAAAGAGTGCAAGCAAGGAAGCGGAAAGCGTACATTTTAAGGAAAAAGAAATTGTTGCATACGGAAAAGATTTGACCGGAAGCTTCACTGATGCGGAAATTGCGGATATGATCTTTGAGGCTATAGACGATGAAAAGTTTGCAAACGGAGCTATAGACCTTAGCTATACGCAGGAATCATTGAGAGAGCGTGTAAATGCGATGAAAGCCGAGGGCGTCTATGTGAGGGTTGCATTTGATGCGCCGTATAAACACGGGAACTATACATTTCAAACGGTAACGGTACTAGGCAATCCAAAACTTCTTGGAGTGGAGTTTCAGCTTGATGCACAGTGCTACGGATATGCTTCAAATATAGCCAAAAAAATAGCTGAAAAAGCCTGACGATATCATATCGAAAAATAACCGCAAAGGGATATGCAAACTCAAATCAAATAAACTGATCGGAGTGGAAAGTCGAGCTCTTGACGGGTCAAATATCCCGTGATAATATAAGAATCAGATTACAAAAAGGAGTGGTTCAACATGATTTCAACAAAAGGAAGATACGCTCTTAGAGTAATGATCGATCTTGCGGAGCATAAAAATGAAAAATGCGTACCGCTTAAAAGCATAGCAAAGCGACAGGATATATCAAAAAAATATCTTGAAACAATAGTGAAAGAACTCGTGAAATCAAAGCTTATAGAAGGTATCCACGGTCGTTCGGGTGGATATAAGCTCACAAAAGATCCTGAAGAATACAGTGTGATAGAGATCGTGATGCCTGTGGAAAAATCACTTTCATCTGTTGCTTGCCTTGCCGACAAAAACTATGATTGTCCAAGAAAAGATATATGCAAGTCTTTGCCGATGTGGGAAGAATTTGATGAGATGATATATGACTATTTCGGAAAAAAGAAACTGTCGGATTTGATCTGACACGATAAATACAAAAACACGCCGTCGTTTGCCGCAGCGTGTTTTTACGTTATATGAATGATAATGGTCCAATTTGTCATATATGAGATAATATAAAGATTTTTGTTTGTTTTTTTGACAAAAAATGTTATAATGGTATTGTCATTTATTCATGTAACCATAAGGCTTGAGATAAAAGTGAAAAACGGGAGGGACTATATGGTAGAAATCGAAGGAAAAAGTGTATTTAACGGCGTAGCTATAGGACCTATCGCGGTATTTGTAAAAAGTGATACAACTGTGCGCCGCGAGTCGATCGATGATCCCGAGGCAGAGATAGCCAGATATCACGATGCAAAAGAAAAAGCAAAAGACCAGCTTCAGGTATTGTATGAAAAAGCGTTAAAAGAGGTTGGAGAGGACAGTGCATTTTTGTTTCAATCACATCAGATGATGATCGATGATCTTGATTTTGTGGAGGGGGTGGAAAACATTATCCGCACGCAAAAAACAAATGCCGAGTACGCAGTCGCAACAACAGGTGACAACATGGCGGAGATTTTTGCTATGATGGATGACGCCTATATGAAGGAGCGTGCTGCGGACGTAAAGGATGTGACAAATCGCGTTGTGAGCGTTCTTTCGGGGGCTTCAGAGACAGGGATGAACGCTACGGAGCCTTCGATACTTTTGGCGGATGACCTTGCGCCGAGTGAAACGGTGCAGCTTGACAAATCACTTGTGCTCTCGTTTGTGACCCGTCATGGTTCGACCAATTCCCACACGGCTATTCTTGCGAGAACGATGAATATCCCAGCGCTTATCGGCATTGACTATCCGGATGATGTCGAAGGAAAAATGGCCATAGTGGACGGAGCACTCGGAAAGATCATTATCGATCCGGATGAGGCTACACTTGAAAACTACAAAAAGAAAAAAGAAGAGGAAGACAAAAAAGCTGCCCTTTTGCAGGAACTCAAAGGAAAGGAAAACGTTACAAAGGACGGAAGAAAAATAAATATCTACGCAAACATCGGTGGTGTAAAAGACGTTGGCGCAGTCCTTGAAAACGATGCCGGAGGAATCGGGCTTTTCAGAAGCGAATTCCTCTACCTCGAGTCGGACGGATATCCAACGGAGGAGGAGCAGTTTGCGGCTTACAAAAAAGTCGTTGAGATGATGGGTGGCAAAAAAGTCATCATAAGGACACTTGATATCGGAGCAGACAAACAGGTTGATTATTTTGAACTCGACAAAGAGGAAAACCCTGCGCTTGGATACCGCGCGATCAGGATATGTCTGACACGCCCGGAGGTGTTCAAAACACAGCTTCGCGCTATCTACAGAGCAAGTCATTATGGCAAGGTTTCAATTATGTTCCCGATGATCATTTCTATGGACGAAGTGAAAAAATGCAAAGAAATGACTGAAATTGTGAAAAAGGAGCTTGATTCGGACGGCATACCGTACGGCGATGTGGAGATAGGTATCATGATAGAAACGCCGGCAGCTGTGATGATCTCTGATGAACTGGCAAAGGAGGTTGATTTCTTCAGCGTGGGAACCAATGACCTGACGCAGTATACACTTGCTATAGACCGCCAGAATCCCAAGCTTGACGATTTCTATGACTCACATCATCCTGCGATATTAAAAATGCTCAAAACGATAGTTGACAATGCTCACGCAGGAGGTGCCTGGGCGGGCATATGCGGAGAGCTCGGAGCGGACACGACACTTACCGAAGAGTTCGTAAATATGGGATATGACGAGCTTTCAGTTTCGCCTTCTATGATCCTTCGAGTGAGAGAAGCGGTTAGAAATATCTGATCGGATTCACAAAAGAGCGATCACAATGATCGTTTGCAACACATCAAACAACTGAATTATATGATTAAACAGACCGTCATATATTGCTGTGACGGTCTGTTTTTGTGGGCTTTGCGGGATAAAAACCTATTGACATAGTGGGTTAATTGTGATATTATTCTTTCAGTTTATGAAAAATAGTCTGAGGCAAAAGAACTGATGCGACAAAAGCACCATTAAACTAAACATAAATCAGACTGTTTTCAGAACTATATAGGGGGAATAGTGTGAAAAATCACACTGATATGCTGATTTTTCACACGGCTGTTTGTGACGAGCCCAAACAGCCTTTGATCCGACATGCGTGCCGAAAGCACGCATGCGGTGACTCGCACAAGTGCTCGTCGTGGGGGAATCATATATGACTACAGAAACTATTGACGAGGTTATTTATGAAAGATTCATAAAGCCTACCGGCAGAAAAAGGTCCGCTGCTGTCGGGCTCGAGTTTGAGTTCCCGATAGTAAATACAAAAGGAAAAGCGGTTGATTTTTCTGTTGTCCACAGATTTACAGATGAGTTTGTGGACAAATTTGATTTTTCGGACACATCAAAGGATGATGACGGCTACATCTATCTGGCGGCGGATCCGAAAACAGGTGACAGCATATCCTATGACTGCAGCTACAATACTCTGGAGTTTTCATTTGGAGTGGAGGATGATATCTACATTCTTTCCAAGCGTTTCAGGGAGTATTTTTGTTTTGTGAACAGCGTGCTTATGAAGGATGACCACATGATCACCGGCATGGGGATAAATCCCGGATATGCCGTAAACAAAAATGTCCCGGTAGTCAATGAAAGATACAGGATGCTGTTTCATCATCTGTGCTCCTACGAAAACTATGAAAAAGAAATACTGTTTCACGACCATCCGAACTTCGGGCTTTTTTCCTGCGCGAGCCAGGTTCAGCTCGATGTCGAGGAGGATGATCTTGTAGAAGTATTGAACACCTTTACAAAGCTTGAACCGCTCAAAGCGCTTATTTTTGCCAACTCCATATGGACGGAGGATAACAATGATTTTTTGTGCAGCAGGGATTATTTTTGGAGAAATTCGTTACACGGTCTGAACCGTCACAATGTCGATATGTATGGTCTCAGTTTTGAATCTATAGAAGAGATACTTTTGTATATCAGAAGTATGAGCCTGTACTGCGTGATGAGGGATGGAAGGTATATAAATTTCAATCCTATTCCGCTTGTTGAGTATTTTTCATCAGACAGCATAGAGGGAGATCTTTTTGAGGATGGGCAGTACAAAAAAGTAACCTTCAAACCTGAGATTACCGATATCAGGTACCTAAGGAGTTTCAAATTTGAAGATCTGACGTTTCGAGGAACAGTAGAGTTTAGAAGTGTTTGCGAGCAGCCTGTGTCCGAGATAATGGCAGCTGGAGCTTTTCATACAGGACTTATGGAAAACCTGCATTCATTGACACATCTTCTGGAAAATGATAATGTTATATACCACAAAGGCTACAACGCGTCAGAGCTTAGACGCCAGTTTGTCAAATCATCCCTTCCGGACATATATGACAAAAAAGAGCTTTCGAAATTGTTAATAAAAACAGTGGAACTTGCTGCAGACGGATTAAAGATAAGGGCAAAAGGAGAAGAAAAGTTCCTCGAGCCGCTGTATGAAAGAGCAGAAAAACTACTGTCTCCGGCCGCACAGATGAGAGCGGGGATGGAATCAGGAAAAAGCATGAGTGACTATATCAATGAGTATGGAGCCTGTGTATGATACATATTGAGGATAATTATATCAGAGAGCATCTGATAAACGGTCATTTCGGTCTTGAAAAAGAATCGCTTCGTGTGCTCGAAAGCGGGTATTTTTCTCATACGCAGCATCCTTTTGCGGAGGATGAAACCCGCATAGTAAAAGATTTTTGCGAAAACCAGGCTGAGATAAATACCGGCGTACACGCATCTGTCACAGGTGCTATGGATGAGTTAAAACAGCTTCATACAATGCTTGAAAAGGGCGTATCAAGTCTCCCCGAAAGAGAGTATATCTGGCCGTTTTCCAATCCGCCTTTCATAAGGGATGAAGAGGATATCCCGGTGGCCGAGTTCGATGGTATGCTTCGTGCAAAGACGGTATACAGAGATTATCTGTCGGATAAATACGGCAGATACAAGATGACGTTTTCGGGGATACATGTAAATTTTTCTTTTGATGAAAAATTACTGAAAAAAGACTTTGAGCTTAGCGGAAGTGATTCCTACAAAGAACACAAAAACAGGATATATCTTGAACTTGCAGAGGGACTTGTCGAGTTTGGATGGATACTGACACTGCTTACTGCTGCGAGCCCTGTTACCGACAGTTCATTTTTGAAAAAAGGTGAGGTAGGAAACACCTGTTTTTCGGGAAAGGCGTCGCTTAGATGCAGTGAGTCCGGCTACTGGAACAACTTTGTTCCGGTGCTTGATTATGAAAACATATATGCCTATGTGAGCAGCATAAAAAAATACATCAAGGGCGGATGGCTCAATTCTCCATCGGAATTGTATTATCCGATCAGACTCAAATCAGAAGGAGAAAACAATCTCGAAACGCTGTTGAAAAACGGTGTTGATCATATAGAGCTCAGGATGTTTGATCTAAATCCACTGATACCGTATGGACTCGACGAAAGAGATGTTGTTTTTGCGCATCTTTTGATGATCTGGCTGGCTACCAGGGAGTCCTGCGGATTAAATGACAGGGATCAGATCAGATGTGCGGCAAATTTCAAAAGAGCTGCCGGATACGATATCGATCTGGCAAAGTATCTGATCAAAGACGGAAGGGCCGTCAGCATGCGAGATGCCGGAGTGATCATATTGGAAAAAATGAAAACATTTTTCAAAGACTATCCGGATTATGCGGAAAAAGTACTTGACTTTCAGCTTGAAAAATTACAAAATGATGAAAAGAGATACGCCTGTATGGTGAAAAAAACATATGGGGAAGATTTTGTAAAAAAAGGTATAGAATTAGCGAAAAATAACAATCATTCGCTGACAAAATGATCATACGCGCAGGGACGGATGTGGTTAGCCGGGTGGCGCAAAAACACTTAAGGACGGATGATATAAATGTGTGAATTGTTTGGTATAAGTGCGAAAAAAGATACGAGATGTGATGAACTCCTGAAAGAGTTTTTTTCGCATGGAACAATTCATCCGCATGGCTGGGGAATAGCATACTGCCGCGACAAAAAAATAGAAATAAAAAAAGAAGCTGTGGCATCCCACAAAAGCACTATGTTAAAAACACGCCTTCAGTCACCGGTGTACTCAGATCTGCTACTTGCACATATCCGTCTGGCGACAAAAGGAAATATCGAGTACAACAATACACATCCTTTTATCAGAAGAGATGCAAGCAAAAGGAGTTGGGCGCTCATTCACAATGGGACTATTTTTGAGAGCGATGTGCTGACTGTCTACACCAGGAGGCAAATAGGAACAACAGATAGTGAAAGAATTCTGTATCATCTCATAGAAAAAATGAATAACAAGATCAAACAAAAAGGTGACGAGTTATCTGAAAAGGAAAGAAGTCAGGTTGTGGAAGAGCTGATGAGAGAGATCTCGAATGAGAACAAAACAAATTTGATCATCAGCGATGGTGAACTTTTGTATGCACATATGAACTACAAAGACAGCTTGTATCAAAAACAAAAAGAAGGAGCGGTTGTTTTGTCCACCAAGCCTCTCGATGATGACGACTGGAGAGCACTTGAGCTAAATACTCTTTTGGTATATAAACATGGTGAGCTTTTTTACACAGGCGAAAAACATGAATTCGAGTACATAGATGATCCGGAAAAAATGAAATATCTGTATCTTGATTTTGCAGCGATGTGAAACAGACTATAACTTATTAATAAAGCCGGGAGTCGATCGACTCCCGGCTGTTAATTTTATTTACTGATCATATGTATAGGATGTCTGGACATTTTTATCAGTTTTCAGCAAATGCTTTTTTTGCTTTGGCCAGTACAGACAGATAAACGATATACTGTATGATCGATAAAACGATGTAAGCGAGTGAAAGGATGATTCCGATAGTAGAGCCGATCGATCCTTTTGCAAAATCAGGAATCGCCTTCACAACGATAGCAAATACATAGAGTGCGCACACTGCCCAAACAAGCTTGTTGGCTGTTTCTGCAAGGTCTGTTTTGCCGATCTTTTCAGCAAAATCTCTGATGCCATAGAGTGTGTAGTATGTTGCAAACAGGTTAAGCAGGTTGGAAAAAATGCTCAATGCGCTTGCTACTGTAGGCATTGATGTCTGAAGACAAGCGGCAACAACATTTGTGATAAGTGAGATGATAACAGCTATAAAAGCAATCTTAAACTGCTGACCGCTTCCGTCCGGATCGTCCTTTGAAGCAGCGTTCAAACCAATAAGGTTGAAGATGAGAGCGATGATCATAAGTACTGCTGCACCAAGACCAAAGACTATGATACCGAGACCGCCTGCAAGAACTCCGGTTGCTGCTGCGGTGGTTACTTCGCCATCTGAAATAGCGCTTCCTGATGCCCAAGTAAATACAGACATAAGAACAACCAATCCTGTGCAGATAGCGCCGATCAATGCGAGGATTTCAGAAGCAAAGATTTTTTTTACACCTCTTGCTACGTTAGGAAACTTCATTTTAAGTTCCTCCTTTGGTATATTATTATTTGAATGTGGAAAACCCCACAAACAATGTCATTATACTATAATCAACCATTGTTGTCAATTAATCGAAGACAAAAATAGCTAACGGATAACTCTGCTCGTTACTATTCACGGGTAACCAACTCATTCGGAATGTCCGTTCTTTGAACTCAATCGTGTCTTACAGACACACATTCCTCATGCGGTTAGGTTACCGTATACGGTTTGCATGTAATATATATGAGCACTTCAGAGCAAGCTCTAAGTGCTCATATATATTACATACACCCGTGAATAGTTACCCAATATCCTTCATTTGCTTGTTGATTTTTGAAAAAATATCGTATATAATATAGAAGAAACGAGTTGTTCCCGAGTGAGTTGTTTCTATATATAATGAAAGAGGGAGGGATTATATGTTTTATTTTTATTTTGGAAATCTTGAAGCAAAAAAGAAGTCAAAGGAAAGTACCATCGACATATTGATCTGTCCGAAGGCGAAGTACAGCGAGCCAAAAGGATTCTTTGAGGGTGCGATCAACTACATCGATCAGAATCACCGCCAGGGGCTGGCGTCGCAGTATAACTTTGCCGGCTCGGAGATTGAGGAGGGAGATTATTTGGATACGGTTCACAAGTGGATCGAGCATACGAACAAAAAAATGATCGTGAAGATAGACAATATCGAAAAGACCTATCATATCAAGCACAAGGTGTACAATCCGCTTCGTGACGAGTTTATATTGGAAACGCCGGATGAGTATGTGTTGTTCTTGTGGTCGATTCCTGCGTAAGGGGATGGTGTTCACGGGATTCCTTCATTCGGAAAGTCCGTGCTCGTGCACACATCTGTGTTCAAGCAAGCTTGACACATATGTGCACCCGGCACTCTACCGTGTGCTTCGCACACACTTTCCTCATGTTCGGAATTGACGGCTTTCAGCCTAAAAATATCAAAAAGCCACATCTGAAAGCAAGCTTTCGATGCGGCTTTTTAATATTTTTTCCCGTGAATTGTAAATTTTTTTCAAAATTTACTTGCATTCTGTAGAATTCTGTGGTAGAATAGCGATTGCTGTGACATGATAGCGTTGATACGGGAGGTTGTCACCCGGGCATAGAACCGTCAACTGTGTGACGGACGAGCTGTAAGAGGTGGGTTTTTCCGAGGAGCGAATGTCAAGAGGCCGCAAGGCCTGTAAACCTGACGACAAGTCACTGTACAGTAACATAGCTTCTGCCACAGAGCAGATAAACGTGTGAGTCCGCAGACGAGCCGTGGAAGATCAGCAAAAACACGGAGACGGAGCGGTCAATATTTTTGAGAGAAGATATGACACACACGGATGAGTGTACAGTCGCCGCTTGTCGTACTAAGAGGAAAAGTATAGTACGAAAAGGAGGGGACTATTTTTATGGCAAGTAAAAAGAGTCAGAAAATGAGGATCATACTTAAGGCATATGATCACAGAATCATCGACATCGCAGCAGGAAAGCTGGTTGATACGGTGAAAAAAACCGGAGCAAAGATTTCAGGTCCGGTACCGATGCCTACAAAGAAGGAAGTTGTTACAATCCTTCGAGCAGTACATAAGTATAAGGATTCGCGTGAGCAGTTCGAGCAGAGAACGCACAAAAGACTTATCGATGTACTCTCGCCGACGCAGAAAACTGTAGACGCTCTTTCAAGAGTAGAGCTTCCTGCAGGAGTTGCGATCGACATCCAGATGAAAAAATAATATATTAATTAGGAGGAAATGAATGATGAGAAAGGCTATCGTAGCTACCAAGATTGGTATGACTCAGGTCTTTGATGAGAACGGCATTATGACTCCGGTTACTGTATTGAAAGCAGGTCCGGTATTCGTTACTCAGATCAAGACAGAAGAAAACGACGGCTACTCGGCAGTTCAGGTGGCATATGGCGACAAGCGTGAGAAGCTTCTCACAAAGCCGGTCAAAGGTCATCTTGCCAAGGCAGGCGTTGAGAACAAGAGGTTTCTGACAGAGTTTAAGTTTGATGATGTGTCCGAGTATGAGCTTGGAGCCGAGATCAAAGCAGACATATTTGAGGCGGGAGACAAGGTTGATGTCACTGCCAAGACAAAGGGTAAAGGATTCCAGGGCGCGATCAAGCGTCACGGACAGTCCAGGGGACCGATGGGACACGGTTCAAAATTCCATCGTCACGCAGGATCGAACGGATCCGCATCTGATCCGAGTAAAGTATTCAAAGGCAAAAAAATGCCCGGACAGATGGGAGCCGTACAGGTAACAATCCAGAACCTTGAGATCGTAAGAGTTGATGCAGAGGACGGACTTCTTCTTATAAAAGGAGCTGTACCGGGACCGAAAAAATCAACCGTGATCGTAAAGGAAGCCGTTAAATCAGTAAAATAAAAGGAGGAAGGACAGATGGCTAGCGTATCTGTTTACAATATGGAGGGCAAAGAAATAGATAAGCTTGACGTAAGCGATGACATCTTTGCAGCTCCGATCCACGAGCATCTGATGCACAAGGCAGTAACACTGCAGCTTGCCAATCGTCGTCAGGGCACACAGAAAGCCAAGACACGTTCGGAGGTAAGAGGCGGCGGCCGCAAGCCTTGGAGACAGAAGGGAACAGGCCACGCAAGACAGGGATCGATCAGATCACCTCAGTGGACAGGAGGCGGAGTTGTATTTGCTCCGACACCGAGAGATTATACATTCAAGATGAACAAAAAAGAAAAAGAGAAGGCTTTGAAGTCAGCACTTTCAAGCAAAGTAAGTGATGAGAAGCTGATCGTTATCGATGAAATGAGCTTTGATGAGCCCAAGACAAAGAAAATGGGACAGCTCCTTTCAAGTGTAGGAGCAAACAAAGCGTTTGTTGTTCTCGGAGGAGACGGCATCACAGAGCCTACAGACAAAATGAAAAATGCAGCGCTTTCAGCTCGCAACATCGGAGGCGTAAGAAGCACATACTTCCTTCGCGGAGAGGATCCGGATACAAAGGAAGTGAAGATCACAAGCGGACTTAATGTTTATGACATACTCAAGTACGACACACTCGTGATCGAGAAGAGTGCGATAAAAGCAATCGAGGAGGTGTATGCATAATGGCTGATATCAAATACTATGATGTGATCTTAAAGCCTGTCATCACCGAGAGCTCGATGGAAGGAATGGATTACAAAAAATATACATTCTATGTACATACGGATGCAACAAAAACACAGATCAAAGATGCTGTTGAAAAAATGTTCCCGGGCACAGAGGTGTCAAAGGTGAACACAATGAATGTATCCGGAAAGACAAAAAGACGCGGACGCACATCCGGTCAGACAGCAAAAAGGAAAAAGGCTATCGTATGGCTGACAGAGGAAAGTGCGGACATAGAGATATTTGAAGGATTGTGATGAAGGAGAAAGGAGATTACCACAATGGGAATCAGAAGTTATAACCCATATACCCCTTCGAGAAGAAATATGACCGGTTATGATTTCGCGGAGATCACTACTGATAAGCCGGAGAAATCACTCCTTGCACCGCTCAAGAAAAATGCGGGACGCAATTCACAGGGAAAGATCACGGTCAGACATCGCGGAGGCGGAAATCGCAGGAAATACAGGATCATAGATTTCAAGAGAAACAAAGACGGTATCCCTGCAACAGTTAAAACAATAGAGTATGATCCGAACCGTACAGCAAACATTGCATTGCTTTCATATGCGGACGGAGAGAAAAGATACATCCTCGCTCCTGCGGGACTCAAAGTCGGAGACGTTCTGATGAACGGTGAGAAGGCTGAGGTAAGAGTCGGAAACTGCATGGAAATGAAGGATATGCCGGTAGGTACACAGATCCACAACATCGAGATGTACCCGGGACACGGCGGACAGCTTGTCCGCGCAGCAGGAACATCTGCTCAGCTTATGGCAAAAGAAGGTAAATACGCTATACTCCGTATGCCTTCAGGCGAGATGAGAATGGTGCCGATCATATGTCGTGCAAGTATCGGTGTAGTAGGAAACGGTGAGCACAACCTTGTGAACATCGGAAAAGCCGGAAGAAAACGTCATATGGGCATCAGACCTACAGTCCGAGGTTCAGTTATGAACCCGAACGACCATCCGCACGGTGGTGGTGAGGGTAAAGCGCCTGTCGGACGTCCGGGACCGTGTACTCCTTGGGGTAAACCGGCTCTTGGTTACAAGACACGTAAAAAGAATAAGCAGTCCAACAAGATGATCATCCGTCGCAGAGACGGCAAATCACTTGCCAAGTAAGTAAGGAGGAGAGATAAATGGCACGTTCATTGAAAAAAGGACCTTTCGCCGACAAATCTTTACTGAAAAAGATCGATGCGATGAATGAGTCCGGAGATAAATCTGTTATCAAAACCTGGTCACGCCGTTCAACCATCTTCCCTGCATGGGTAGGTCATACGATCGCAGTACATGACGGAAGAAAGCATGTGCCCGTGTATATAACAGAGGATATGGTTGGTCACAAGCTTGGTGAGTTTGTGGCAACAAGAACCTATCGCGGTCACGGCAAGGACGAGAAGAAACGATAAGGAGGTTTTAACTATGGCCAAGGGGCATAGAACTCAGATAAAAAAAGAAAGAAACCAGGAACAGAGAGAAAAAAGACCTTACGCAGTACTTAAGTATGCGCGTATGTCTTCTCAAAAGGCTGAGTATGTACTGGCAGCGATCAGAGGGAAGAATGTTATCGAGGCACAGGCTATTCTTGAGTACAATCCAAGATATGCTTCAACTGTTATCGCAAAGCTTCTTAAATCAGCGATCGCAAATGCAGAGAACAACAACGGTCTTGATCCTGAAACGCTTTATGTTGACGAGTGTTTCGCCGGCAAAGCAGTAACAATGAAAAGAATCAGACCAAGAGCTCGTGGAATGGCATACAGAATCGAGAAAAGAACTTGTCATATCACGATTATACTCAACGAGAGATAAGAAAGGAGATCAAGATGGGACAGAAGGTAAACCCACACGGACTTAGGGTCGGCATCATCAAGGACTGGGATTCAAGATGGTACGCTGACGGAAAGGAGTTCTCGGATAACCTTGTTGAGGATTACAACATCCGTGAATTCTTAAAGAAAAGACTTTACAGTGCCGGGATCTCCAAGATCGAGATCGAGCGTTCGACCGATCGCGTGAGAGTACTGGTATACACCGCTAAACCGGGTGTAGTAATCGGAAAAGGCGGAGCTGAGATAGAGAAGCTCAAGGCAGAGCTTGCTAAATACTCAACAAAAAAAGTACTTGTAGATATCAAGGAAGTAAAGAAACCCGATTCAGATGCACAGCTTGTTGCAGAGAATATCGCAGAGCAGCTTGAGCGTCGTATCTCCTTCAGAAGAGCGATGAAATCCTGCATGGGACGCGCTATGAAGGCTGGAGCAAAGGGTATCAAAACATCCGTATCAGGAAGACTTGGTGGTGCGGATATGGCTCGTACGGAGTTCTACAGTGAGGGCAACATTCCTCTTCAGACACTTCGTGCAGATATAGACTATGGATTTGCCGAGGCAGATACAACATACGGAAAGATCGGTGTTAAAGCCTGGGTTTATCACGGTGAAGTACTTCCTACCAAGGGTAACAAGAAGAAGGAAAAGGAAGGGAGTGATAAAAATGTTAATGCCTAAAAGGGTAAAGCGTCGTAAGCAGTTCCGCGGTTCTATGAGAGGAAAAGCTCTTCGCGGTAACAAGATCACTTACGGTGAGTACGGACTTGTGGCTATGGAGCCACACTGGATCAAGTCCAATCAGATAGAGGCAGCCCGTATTGCGATGACACGTTATACAAAGCGTGGTGGTAAAGTCTGGATCAAGATTTTCCCGGACAAACCGGTCACAAAAACACCGGCCGAAACTCGAATGGGTAAAGGTAAAGGTGCTCTCGAGTATTGGGTAGCAGTAGTTAAACCGGGCAGAGTTATGTTTGAGATCGCTGGAGTAAGCGAGGAAGTAGCAAGAGAGGCACTCAGACTTGCAATGCATAAACTCCCTATCAAATGCAAGATTGTTTCCAAGGCTGATTTGGAAGGAGGTGCGGGTAATGAAGAGTAAAGATTATACAAACAACCTCAAAGGTATGTCAGCAGACGAGCTCAAGGACGAACTTGAGCAGGCAAAGAAAGAACTTTTCAACCTTAGATTTCAGAATGCTACCAACCAGCTTGATAACACGAGCAGAATCAAGGAAGTAAGAAGAAATATAGCCCGCATACAGACTGTACTGACTCAGGTCAGCACGGTGGAAGCGTAAGGAGGTAAAGCATCGTGGAAAGAAATCTTAGAAAAACCCGTACAGGTAAGGTTGTAAGTAACAAGATGGATAAAACGATCACCGTTGCGGTTGTAGATAACGTAAAGCATCCGCTGTACGGAAAGATTATGAAACGTACATACAAACTGAAGGCTCACGATGAGGAGAATCAGTGCAATATCGGAGATCGTGTTCGCGTAATGGAGACCCGTCCGCTTTCGAAAGACAAGAGATGGCGTCTTGTAGAGATCGTCGAGAAAGCAAGATAGGAGGAGACTAATGGTACAGCAGGAAACCCGACTGAAGGTTGCCGACAACACAGGTGCAAAAGAACTTCTCTGCATCAGAGTTCTTGGCGGATCAGTCAGAAGATATGCGGCTGTAGGCGATATCATCGTTGCTACAGTTAAGGATGCAGCGCCGGGTGGCGTTGTGAAAAAGGGCGAGGTTGTAAAAGCCGTTGTAGTTCGTACGGTTAAACAGATCCGTCGTCCTGATGGTTCATACATCCGCTTCGATGAGAATGCGGCAGTTATCATCAAAGATGATAAAACACCAAGAGGCACCCGTATTTTTGGGCCGGTAGCAAGAGAGCTTCGTGACAAGCAGTTTATGAAGATAGTTTCTCTGGCGCCGGAGGTATTATAAGGAGGTACGCGATTATGGCTATGTCAAAGATCAAGAAAAATGACATCGTTCGCGTAATGACCGGTGTCGACAAAGGTAAAGAAGGAAAAGTCATCGAAGTAAAAGATGGCAAGGTAAAAGTAGAAGGCGTCAACAAAGCAACACTTCACGTAAAACCGAATCAGGCAAACACCAAAGGCGGTATCGTGGAGGAAGAGAGATTTTTCGATATCTCAAATGTTATGCTTGTTGTTGACGGCAAGACAACCAGAGTTGGTTTCCGTGTAGAGGAAAACGGACAGAAAGTTCGTATCGCTAAGTCTACCGGAGCCCTGATCGATTGAGAAAGGAGGTAAAGGCAGTGTCAAGACTTAGAAAACAGTTCGACGAGGAAATCGTTGATGCTATGGTGAAAAAATTTGAATACAAAAACAAACTGCAGGTACCCAAGCTCGAGAAGATCGTGATCAACATGGGTGTCGGTGAAGCCAAAGAAAACTCCAAGGTGCTCGATTCCGCTATAAGCGATCTCGAGATCATCTCCGGACAGAAGGCTGTTGTGACAAGAGCAAAAAAATCAGTCGCAAACTTCCGTCTTCGTGAGGGACAGCCTATAGGTTGCAAGGTAACACTTCGCGGTGAAAAAATGTATGAGTTTGCTGATCGTCTGATCAACTTGGCTCTTCCGCGTGTCCGCGACTTCAGAGGAGTAAACCCGAACGCATTTGACGGCAGGGGAAATTATTCACTCGGAATCAAGGAGCAGCTTATTTTTCCTGAGATAGAGTATGACAAGGTAGATAAAGTTAGAGGTATGGATATCATCTTCGTTACAACGGCACATACTGATGAAGAGGCAAGAGAGCTTCTCACACAGTTCGGAATGCCGTTCAAGAAGTGATATTTGCACAGATTGGAGGAATCATGGCAAAAACAGCGATGAAAATAAAGCAGCAGCGCAAACCTAAGTTTTCAACACGCGCATACACTCGCTGCAAACTGTGCGGCCGTCCGCATAGTGTTCTTAGAAAGTATGGTATATGCAGAGTATGCTTCCGCGAGCTGGCTTACAAAGGTCAGATTCCGGGAGTGAAAAAATCAAGTTGGTGATGAAAGGAGGGGATACACATGACTATGAGTGATCCTATTGCAGATATGCTTACGAGAATCCGTAATGCGAACACTGCTAAACACGATACGGTAGATATCCCTTCTTCCAAGATGAAGGTATCTATCGCCGAGATTTTGAAAAAAGAAGGTTACATCAAAGATTTTGAAGTAAAGACTGACGAGAAAGGATTCAATTATATCCACATCGTTATGAAGTACGGAAAAGACAAAAATGAAAAGATAATCTCAGGACTCAAGAGAATATCTAAGCCCGGACTTCGTGTGTATGCAAACACCGATGAGATCCCTAAGGTTTTGGGAGGACTCGGAGTTGCTATTATTTCAACAAACAAAGGTGTACTCACAGACAAAGAAGCAAGAAAACAGAATGTCGGAGGAGAAGTTCTGGCGTTTATATGGTAACATTTAAGGAGGTAAGGCATGTCACGTATAGGAAGAATGCCCATCGCGGTACCGGCCGGCGTAACGGTTGATATTGCAGAAAATAATCAGGTGACGGTTAAAGGTCCGAAGGGCGAGCTCTCCAGGAAGCTTGCATCGGAGATGAAGATTGAAAAAGACGGAGAAGAGATCAAAGTAACCCGTCCGAACGATCTCAAGAGAATGAAGTCCCTTCACGGACTCACAAGAACTCTTATCAACAACATGATAATCGGAGTTACCGAGGGCTATGAGAAAAAGCTTGAGGTAAACGGTGTAGGTTATCGTGCAGCCAAGCAGGGCAAAAAACTTACCCTTAACCTCGGATTTTCACATCCGGTTGAGATGGAAGATCCTGAAGGTGTTGAGGTAACGGTAGATGGTCAGAACCTGATCATCGTAAAAGGAATCGACAAGGAGAAGGTTGGACAGTATGCAGCCGAGATCCGCGAGAAGAGACCGCCGGAGCCGTACAAAGGTAAGGGTATCAAATATGACTATGAGGTTATCCGCCGCAAGGCTGGTAAGACCGGTAAGTAAAGAAAGGAGACGCTAAGATGATAAAGAAAATAAGCCGAAGTGAAGTTCGTGCAAACAAGCACAGACGAATCCGCAGCCGTCTTAACGGTACTCCGGATAAGCCGCGTTTGGCAGTATTTAGAAGTAACAATCACATGTATGCACAGATCATAGATGATGAAGCAGGAAACACGATCGTTTCAGCCTCTACAGTTCAGGATGAAGTGAAAAAGGGCTTGAGCAAGACAAACAATGTTGAAGCAGCTGCAAAGCTCGGTGAGGTAATCGCAAAGAAAGCCAAAGACAACGGGATCAATCAGGTTGTATTTGACAGGGGTGGTTACATCTATCAGGGTAAAGTAAAAGCATTGGCAGAGGCGGCAAGAGAAGCCGGGCTCGAGTTCTAAGTGAGGAGGAAAGATATGAGACGAGATAATCGTGATAACAGAAACGAAGAAGAAAACGAATTTGAAGACACCGTCGTAACCATCAAACGTGTCACAAAGGTTGTTAAGGGTGGACGCAACATGCGTTTCTCGGCACTCGTGGTTGTCGGTGACAAAAACGGAAGAGTAGGCGCTGGACTTGGAAAAGCAGCCGAGATTCCGGAAGCAATCCGCAAGGGTAAAGAAGCAGCGATCAAAAGCATGATCAATGTTCCCCTTGACGAGAACAAAAGTATCCCGCATGACTTCATCGGAGAGTTCGGAAGCGCAAACGTGCTTATGAAGAGATCTCCTGAAGGTACAGGAATCATCGCCGGTGGTCCGGCTCGTGCGGTTTTGGAGCTGGCCGGCTTTCAAAACATCAGAACAAAGTCGCTTGGTTCTC
Organism: uncultured Lachnospiraceae bacterium; assembly: GCA_947166015.1. Taxonomy (GTDB): domain Bacteria; phylum Bacillota; class Clostridia; order Lachnospirales; family Lachnospiraceae; genus Eubacterium_F. Next base: position 7,919 of record CAMVCQ010000021.1, on the reverse strand, counting down.
GTAACAAGCAGAATGTCGTTTTGGCAACGATCGAAGGACTCAAAGGACTCAAAACTCCGGAAGAGGTTGCCAGACTTCGCGGAATCTCAGTTGATGAGGTACTCAACTAAGTTGGAGGTAAAAAAAGATGGCAAATCTTAAAATAACACTTGTTAAGTCTACCATCGGCGCCATCCCGAAGCATCGCAAAACAGTGGAGGCATTGGGACTGAAAAAACGTGGTAGAAGCGTAGAAATGCCGGATAACCCGGCTGTACGCGGAATGATAGATCAGGTAAAACATCTGGTCAGTGTTGAGGAGGTGTAAAAAAATGAATCTTTCAGAATTGAAGCCTGCAGAGGGCGCAAAGCATGACGACACCTTCCGTCGCGGACGCGGACACGGATCAGGAAACGGCAAAACAGCGGGCAAAGGACACAAAGGTCAGAAGGCTCGTTCAGGAGCACCGAGACTTGGATTCGAGGGTGGACAGCTTCCGTTGTATCGTCGTCTTCCCAAAAGAGGATTTACCTGCATCAATTCAAAAGAGATCGTTGGTATCGATCTTGACAGATTGAATGCTTTTGATGATGGAGCTGAGGTTGATGTAAAAGCTCTTATCGAAAAAGGAATTGTCAAAAACCCAAGAGACGGAGTTAAGATTCTTGGTGGTGGTAAACTTGAAAAGAAGTTGACCGTGAAAGTAAATGCTTTCTCAAAAAGCGCAGCTGAAGCAATTGAAGCTGCAGGTGGAAAAGCAGAGGTGATCTGATGATAGAAACCATACAGAATGCGTTCAAGACCAAAGAGATCAGAATGAAACTTCTTTATGTTCTCTTTGCAATTATTATCATCCGTATCGGATGTAATATCCCGCTTCCGGGAGCAAACAGCGGAGTTATCCAGGATTTGTTTGACAAAAACAAATCACTCGGACTTCTGGATGTAATGACAGGTGGTTCGTTCTCACGTATGTCTATTTTTGCGCTGAACATCACACCGTACATCACAGCGTCCATCATACTTCAGCTGCTTACGATTGCTATTCCCCGTCTTGAAGAAATGCAAAAAGATGGTGAGGATGGTCGTAAAAAGATCAACGAGTATACCAGATATCTTTCAATTGTACTCGCTATAATCGAGGGTGTTGCGATCACTATCGGGTTCCGTAATCAGGGGCTTTTCGATTCGAAAACCGGAGTTACAGGACTTGTAGTTGCAGTAGTAGCACTTACTGCAGGAGCTGCATTCCTTATGTGGTTAGGTGAGCAGATAACAGAAAAAGGTGTCGGAAACGGTATATCAATAGTACTTCTTGTAAATATCGTTGCCAGGATCCCTTCGGATCTTGCAGGATTGTACAACACATACATCGGTGGTGCGTCAAACGTCACCAATGCGATAGTTGCCGGAGTTATCATTGTCGGAGTTATCGTAGCAATGTATGTATTTATCGTATGGCTGCAGGATGGAGAGAGAAGGATTCCGGTACAGTATGCGAAAAAGATTCAGGGCAACAAAATGTCCGGTGGAAACGCAAGCCATATTCCGCTCAAGGTAAATACGGCAGGAGTTATCCCGGTCATCTTCGCTTCTTCGATGATGAGTTTGCCTGTTATCATCGCAAGCTTTGCCGGTGTACAGCCTGCAACAGGCGAAAACGCCACACTTTTCCAGAAGTTCCTAACTATGTGTAACCAGTCAGACTGGTGTAAGATAGGAAGCTGGAGCGAGTTTAAGTATACGCTTGGATTGCTGATATACATTGTATTGGTTATATTCTTTGCGTACTTCTATACATCTGTCACATTCAATCCGTTGGAGATATCCAACAACATGAAAAGACAGGGTGGATTTATACCGGGTATCCGCCCGGGAAAACCGACTACGGAATACCTCACCAATGTGCTCAATTCGATCATTTTTATCGGAGCTATCGGAATGTGTATCGTCTGCGTTTTGCCGATCTTCTTCTCAGGAGCATTCGGAGCGGATGTGTCGTTCTCGGGAACATCACTTATCATCGTGGTCGGTGTCGTTATCGAGACAGTTAAACAGATAGAGTCATTGGTACTTGTTCGTCACTACAGAGGATTTTTGGAGAGTTAAAAAAATAAGGAGACTTGATATGAAAATTGTTATGCTCGGAGCCCCGGGTGCCGGCAAAGGTACTCAGGCAAAAATGATTTCTGAAAAATACGGTGTTCCTCATATATCAACAGGAGATATTTTCAGAGCGAATATCAAAAACGGAACAGAGCTTGGAAAAAAAGCAAAAGAGTATATGGATCAGGGACAGCTTGTTCCAGATGAGCTCACCTGTGATCTTGTTGTAGATCGTATAGCTCAGGATGATGCGAAAAACGGATATGTTCTTGATGGTTTTCCGCGTACTATCCCTCAGGCAGAGGCTCTTACAAATGCTCTTAATGCAAGAGGAGAAAAGCTTGACTATGCAATAGATATAGAGGTTCCGGATGAGAATATCGTAAACCGTATGTCAGGAAGAAGAGCTTGCGTGGACTGCGGCGGAACTTTTCATATCAAGTACAATCCTACAAAAACAGAAGGTATCTGTGATCTTTGCGGAGGTAAGCTTACACTTCGCGATGATGACAAACCGGAAGTTGTTGCAGATCGTTTGAGAGTATATCACGAGGCAACACAGCCGCTCATTGATTACTATGAGAAAGAGGGTATCCTCAAGAGCGTAGACGGAACCGTAGATCTGAATGATGTGTTTGATGCCATTTGCGGCATCCTTGGATGAGGAGTAGTTTGATATGTCAAAGACAGATATGATCGAGATCGAAGGAACCGTTATAGAAAAGCTTCCAAACGCTATGTTTCAGGTGGAGCTTGAAAATGGCCACAAGGTGCTTGCGCACATAAGTGGAAAACTTCGTATGAATTACATAAGAATTCTTCCGGGTGACAAAGTCACTTTGGAATTGTCACCATATGACCTGACTAAAGGAAGGATAGTATGGCGTGACAAGTGAACTTCAGATTTCTACGCTTTGAAAGGACCAAAGCGTGAAATCATCGAACTACGTTCGGAAGTGCATGAAAGAATGACAAGTCATTCTTTCAGTAGATTAGTAACCAGTTTAAGGTTTTGGCATCTTGGGATGTTGAAATAAATGCATTTTTTGAAAGGAGAGATCAAATGAAGGTCAGATCGTCAGTAAAACCGATTTGCGAAAAATGCAAAGTTATCAAAAGAAAGGGAAGGATCAGGATCATCTGTGAAAACCCGAAACACAAACAGCGTCAAGGCTAATAACCCAATCGGTTTTCATCGTTATGAAAAAAAACGAGAAAAAACGTTTACTTTGTAAACGGATTGGCAGGAAGAATTGATAGAAAAATTCTTCAACATAAATTAATTTCGAGAATAATTCATTATTTTGTATGATTAATTACTTGGAGCTTTTTGTGTTATGGCAGCAAGGCTGTCGTGATATCGCAGGGTATCGGAACTGTCGGTATCAGAATGGTGTCGGAACATTTTTTCGACATATCACCTGCGATTTAAGGCAACATATTCAATCCGGTCCATACATGATCGGGTTGGCTTGAAAGCTTTCTATGAGAGCTTTCTCGAGAAACTAAGCAATTATAAGAAAGGAAGTAAAAAGCATGGCTCGTATAAGCGGTGTAGATTTACCAAGAGAGAAACGTGTTGAGGTAGGCCTTACCTATATCTACGGTATTGGCATATCCAGTTCGAAGAGAATCCTTGCTGAGGCCGGTGTTGACCCGGATATCCGTTGCAAAGATCTTACGGACGAGGATGTTGCGAAGCTTCGCGACGTGATTGACAAAACACAGGTTGTTGAAGGTGATTTGAGAAGAGAGGTAGCTCTCAATATCAAACGTCTTCAGGAAATCGGATGTTATCGCGGAATTCGTCACAGGAAAGGACTTCCGGTAAGAGGTCAGAAAACTAAGACGAATGCACGTACACGCAAAGGACCAAAGCGTACAGTTGCGAACAAGAAAAAATAAATAGGAGGATAAGGTAATGGCTAAACAGGTAGCAAAAAAGTCAAATAAAAGACGTGCCAAGAAGAATATAGACCGTGGACAGGCGCATATTCAGGCATCTTTTAATAATACGATCGTAACCCTTACCGATATGGAAGGTAATGCGATCTCCTGGGCAAGCGCAGGCGGACTCGGCTTCAGAGGAAGCAAAAAGTCAACTCCTTACGCAGCTCAGATGGCTGCTGAGACAGCAGCAAAGGCAGCTCTTCCACACGGACTTAAAACAGTGGAAGTTATGGTCAAAGGACCCGGTTCGGGACGTGAGGCTGCGATCCGTGCGATACAGGCCTGCGGAATTGAAGTAACAAGTATTCAGGATGTAACTCCGGTACCGCATAACGGATGCAGACCGCCGAAGAGAAGGAGGGTGTAATAATGGCTAGAGATATGACACCGGTATTGAAGAGATGCCGTTCATTGGATTTGGATCCCGTTTATCTTGGGATTGACAAAAAATCAAAGAGAAACGCAAGACAGGGAAGAAAGCTTTCAGAGTATGGACAGCAGCTTCGTGAGAAGCAGAAGGCTAAGTTCATCTACGGCGTTCTTGAGAAGCCTTTCCGTAACTATTTTTCACGTGCACAGAAGGCTAAATGGGGAACTACGGGTGACAACCTGATGATCCTCCTCGAGCTTCGTCTTGACAATGTTCTTTTCCGTCTCGGATATGCGAGAACTCGTAAAGAAGCAAGACAGATCGTAGATCACAAGCATGTTCTTGTAAATGGAAAATGCGTAAACATTCCTTCATACTCACTTAAAAAAGGTGATGTGATCGAAATCAAAGAAAAACACAAGGGCGGGCAGAGATACAAAGATATCCTCGAAGTAACCGGCGGACGTTTGGTTCCGGCTTGGCTTGAGGGTGACGCTGCCAACCTCTCAGGAACTGTCAAAGAGTATCCGACAAGAGCTGAGATAGATGTACCTGTAAACGACGTGTTGATCGTCGAGTTGTACTCAAAGTAATCAGTACTCTGATAAGGAGGTACCATACGTGTTTGAATTTAAAAAACCAAGTATTGAGATTGCAGAGATTTCAGAGGACCACAAGTATGGAAGGTTCGTTGTTGAGCCGCTTGAGAGAGGATATGGAACAACTCTCGGAAACTCACTTCGCAGGATTATGCTTTCAAGCCTTCCGGGTTCCGCAGTGTCAAGTATCAGAATTGACAATGTAGTACACGAATTCAGTTCCATCGACGGAGTCAAGGAAGATGTGACAGAGATCGTTATGAACATCAAAAACCTTGCGATCAAAAACAATTCCGAAGACCCGGATGTACCGGTTCAGATGTATGTAGATGCTACGGGCGAGGGAGTTATCACCGCAGCAGATATCAAAAAACCGGCAGATATAGAGATCATCAATGAGGATCAGGTTATCGCTACATTAAACGGTGGAGACTCAAAGCTCTATATCGAGATGACTGTAACGGGCGGACGTGGTTATGTAAGCTCAGATAAAAACAAAAAAGATGATCTGGACGTAGATGCTATTGCGATCGACTCCATCTATACACCGATCGAGCGTGTAAATATCAAGGTTGAGGATACCCGTGTGGGACACATCACAGACTTTGATAAGCTCACATTGGATGTATATACAAACGGAACACTTGCTCCGGATGAGGCTATAAGCCTTGCAGCAAAGGTTCTTTCAGAGCATCTTAATTCGTTTATCGATCTTTCTGAGAAAGCGAAAAATGCCGAGGTTATCGTTGAGCCTGGTGTTGATGATACAAAGAAAGTTATGGATATGAGCATAGATGAGCTCGAGCTTTCAGTGAGATCATACAACTGCCTGATGAGAGCCAACATCCGTACGGTTGAAGAGCTTACAAACAAAACTCAGGATGAGATGATGAAGGTGAGAAACCTCGGACGCAAGTCACTTGACGAGGTTATCGGTAAGCTGAGAGAACTCGGACTTACACTTTCAGATGCAAACTGATCTGAGTATCAGTAAATCTTTGAAAATAATACTTAGTAACGAAAACTTATGAAGAAGGCGTTTTACGCCGGAATGGAGGATATGATGGCCGGTTACAGAAAACTGGGAAGAACATCCAGTCAGAGAAAAGCGCTTCTGCGCAACCAGGTGACCAACCTGCTGTATCACGGAAGAATCATAACGACTGAGGCTAAGGCAAAAGAGATCCGCAAGATTGCTGAGGGCATCATCGCTATGGCTGTACGCGAGAAGGATAATTTCGATCTTGTAACTGTAGAGCAGAAAGTTCCGCAGACAGATGCAGACGGAAAACGCGTAAAGGAAGTAAAAGACGGCAAAAAGGTTACCGTTTATACTACACAGACAAAAGAGATCAAAAAAGATCAGCCTTCACGCCTGCACGCACGCAGACAGATGAAGAAGTATCTTTATGAGATCAAAGAGGTTCCTGTTGAGACCGCTGGTCGCAAAAAAGGAACAAAGAGCATAGATCTTACCAACAAGCTTTTTGACGAGATCGCACCGAAGTATGCCGGAAGAAACGGTGGATACACACGTATCATCAAGGTGGGACCACGTAAAGGAGATGCAGCTATGGAGGTAGTGATCGAGCTGGTATGATTCAGGCTGAAAATATAAGATACGAATACATACGACGAGATGACCACGACGAAGTCGTGGCGGTAGAGGCAGCGCTTGACGCTGTCTCTTTTCGTGTTCAAAAAGGCGAATTTATAGGGATAATAGGGTCAAACGGATCGGGGAAATCAACCCTTGCCAGACACTTAAATGCCCTTCTTGTACCGGAAGAAGGAACTCTTTTTGTAGACGGTATAGACACTAGTGAGGAAGGGGTCATTTTTAAGGTTAGAACAAAGGTAGGGATGATCTTTCAAAACCCTGATAACCAGATCGTCAGCTCAACTATAGAAGAGGATATAGCGTTCGGACCGGAAAACATAGGGATCCCGCAGCCGGAGCTCAGACGCAGGGTTGATGATGCGCTTGAGCTTGTCGGGATGAGCAATGAAGCAAAAGGCTCACCTGAGAGACTTTCCGGCGGTCAAAAAAGCCGTATAGCGATAGCGGGAGTGCTCGCGATGAAACCGAAATGCATGGTTTTTGACGAGGCAACAGCTATGCTTGATCCCGCAGGAAGGGATGATATCCTAAAAGCGGTGAGAGAGCTGAATGATCAGGGGATAACTGTTATCTGGATAACACATCACAGTGAGGAGGTTGTAAAAGCCGACAGGATACTTGTGATGGACAAAGGTAAGCTTGTCTTGGAAGGGACGCCTCGGGTGGTATTCTCTGAAGTGGACAGATTGAGAGAGTATGGGCTCGATGTCCCGGCAGTTACGGCACTTGCGTATGAGCTTGGGATGCCTCGGGGGATAATGACCGTTGACGAAATGATCTCAAAGCTTGTAAACTGACTGAAAGGCTTGTGCGGCGATCAAATGATTGTGAAGTGATCAAAAGCTGATGTAGAGGGTTATATAATAATAACCTGCGATATGGAAATAATTGATTTAAGAACAAAGAGGTAACCGATGGAACTGATAGTAAATAACCTGTCATATATCTACGATGAGGGCACGCCGTATGAAAAGCATGCTTTGTTTGGCGTGGATTTCAAGATAAAACAGGGTGAATTCATCGGTTTGATAGGCAGGACGGGTTCAGGTAAGTCCACACTGGTAAAGACGCTAAACGGGCTTATAAAGCCTTGCTATGGAAGTGTATATGCTGACGGTAGGGATATATTTGATAAGGATTATGAATTGTACAAGCTGTGCGGAAAAGTCGGTCTTGTATTTCAGTACCCTGAGGATCAGCTATTTGAGAGCTCCGTGGTGGAGGATGTGAAGTTTGGACCGTCAAATCTGGGGATACCAGAGCTTGATGTGGAGTTTAGGGCATATGAGGCGA